>CABZHQ010000001.1 GCA_902525585.1 uncultured Prochlorococcus sp.
TTAATATGGTCTTCAGAAAAATTCATGGAACTATAATTGAAATTTTTGTTGAAGAATTTTTAGATACGGGAACAGGTTTTCTTAGTAAAAAATACAGTAGTCAACAAATTGATCCAGATACACTTGAGACTACTTCTCAAAAATTAGAGTACGAGGATGAATTTCTAAATATGGGAAAAGACGATTATTGGATATTAAATTCGAGAACAATAAAGTATATAAATCAAAATCATGTGGAAGAAACACAAAAGTTTGTTTTCGAGGATCTATGCTTAATAAATTAGGTTTTTTTATTCAACCAATCTAAACCCTTTATCAAGTAGTTTTTGATATAAGAGTCTTGCTCTAAAAGCAAGAATTTGCTCTTCATTTTCATTACTAATTACATGAAAATAATTATTATCTAATTTATTTTTGCTAAAGCATACATTTGCTTCCCCTAATCTTAAAGTCCAGTTATCTTCTTTGGCTAAATGTTGATTAGGTCCAAGATCCCAAGGACATTTTTCGGGATATTTTTCTCTTTTAGAACCCATATGATTAATTTTAACTACCCAATATTAGTAAAGATTTAAAAGTATGGCTATGAAAAATAGTTGTTAACTTCTTAGTAGATTTGTTTTGCGGCGGAATACGATTAAAAAATTACTCTTTGGTTGCGATTAAACAATAAAATGGGTCTTTATTTAAAAAATTAAAGATATTAAGTGCTGGTTCAGTAAACTTTTTTATAATTTTGGGCTCATTAAATCCGTTTGAGATTAATACTTTTCTTACATATTTGACCCTTTCTTCCTCAGTAGATGAAGTCCATATATTAGGAGCTTTATGCCAAAATGCCCTATTTGAAAAAGCAATAATAAACTTGCCTTTTCTACTTAATATTCTTGCAATTTCTTTAGTTAAATTCTCTGGATATTGTAAATATTGCCATGCGGCTACCATCAAACAATAATCAACGCTTTCTTCATCTACCGGAATTTGTTGACTTAAATTAAAATTTTGTATCCAATAAGAATCAAAAATTTTGTTTTTTTCGAGTTCTTGTTTGTTTAAACCATGTCCAATAACCTTTTTATATTTATTCTCTTTAGGTAAATAACTATCCCAACTGGACATTAAATCAAGGATAGTTGAATAATTATCAATTTCTCTTCTGTATAAATCTGTGAGATTTTGTCTGAAATTTGCATCTAGATGATAAACAAATTTTGGATCAGAATAAAATTCTTCATCATTACTCTCATCAAGTTTTTTTCTTTGATAATTATTTAAAACTTCCAAATCAACTAATTTAGGATATACATTACAAATTTAGTAAAAAGAAATTCTATTTGCGTATTAGGAATTTATATTCATTTAATAAATTAAAAATTCTCAAAAAAACTAGACATCTATTCAGAAAAAGTTAAATTGTTAATTAGTGATTTAATAATAATGATTGAGTTCAAAAGGAGTAAAAAAAATAGGTCTAAAAATGCTCTTTTCAATCCCTATAAAAACGGAATAAGTTCATACGATATGGCATATCTTTCATCAAAAAGAAAATTAAAAATTAAAAACGTTTATCTTGAAAATGATTCTAAGAAAGATTACCTTGCTGCATAGAGATGCCTTATATTAATGTTTCGACTTCAGCAAAATTAAATGATAAAGGTAAATTACTCGAAGAAATTTCAATTCTTATTTCATCTTTAACTAACAAATCAAGAAGATTTGTTATGGCGAAAATTGATGATAATTGCCAAATGTATTTTGATGATGAAACACCTTCTTGCTTTTTAGAAATCAAATCAATAGGTTCTCTAAATCCTTCACAAATGGCAAAGCCAATATCAGATTTTGTATGTAAAAAAATGGGGATCCCAATAGATAGGATTTATATTTCTTTTGAGGATGTGCCAGCTTCATTGTGGGCATGGAATGGAAGAACATTTGGTTAAGACTTTTTTGGTAAAGCTAATGGAAATAAATAAATTAATCGATTTAAATAATCTTAGAACTGCGCCTCAATTAAATAAAAGGCAAGAAAAAAAACTTTTAGAGGAACTAGAAGCAAACATTTTTCATGCCGATTGGATAACAATAGGCATAATGGCACCTTGTGATAATAAAGCTATTAAAGCATTGCAATCAATTTCTAAGAAATATTCCTCAATTAAATTTGGGAATATAGGTTCCCTTCATGCTGATGGAGGTGTTTTTTTAAAAGCTAATCAAAAAACTAGTAATGTTTTTATCAGATCTGAAAATGGTCTTGGAGAAGGAATTTTAATAACATGTCAGTATGACGAAGGTGCTAAAGAATCTAATACTTTTGGACCTTTGCCATTAGATTTTTTTACATAATTAATTCTCATTTAATTTTTTATCAAGGATCCTATTTAATGACAGTTATTTTTCTGATTAAATTTTTGAGAAATTGGATTTCAAAATATTTTTTACTTTAAAGCTTTGTTATTATATTTAATGGCATTGATCTAAATTTTTCCACTATTTTAATTTAATGTTTTTTCAGGATATAATTCGAAATTTAAATAATTTTTGGTCAGAAGAAGGTTGTTTGATTATGCAGCCATATGATACTGAAAAGGGTGCTGGGACAATGAATCCGCATACTTTTTTAAGGGCTATTGGACCAGAGCCCTGGAGTGTGGCATATGCAGAGCCATGTAGAAGACCTACAGATGGGCGTTTTGGTGATAATCCAAATAGGGCGCAACATTACTTTCAATATCAAGTAATAATTAAACCATCACCTGAAGGAATCCAAGAAAAATATTTGACATCACTAGAGTCTCTTGGAATTAAACCTAGAAATCATGACATAAGATTTGTTGAAGATAATTGGGAGTCTCCAACACTTGGAGCTTGGGGCGTAGGATGGGAAGTTTGGTTGGACGGAATGGAGGTTACTCAATTTACTTATTTCCAACAATGCGGGGGTATAGATTGTAATCCAATCCCAATTGAAATTACTTATGGATTAGAGAGGATTGCGATGTTTTTGCAGGATAAAGATAGTATCTGGGACTTGAATTGGAACAAAGATTTGAAATATAGCGATATTTGGCTTCAATTTGAAAAAAGTCAATGCTCTTTTAATTTTTCTGAATCTAGTGCGGACAATCTAAGAAAACTATTTGAAATTTACCAAGCTGAGGCAAATAATTTAATAGAAAAGAAATTAACTTATCCCGCCCTTGATTTTGTTCTTAAATGTAGTCATACGTTTAATCTTCTTGATGCTAGAGGAGTAATTTCAGTTACAGATCGTGCACAATACATTGAAAAGATTCGAAGATTAGCAAGAGAAGTAGCATCTACTTGGATGGAAGAGAGAAATACTTTGAATTTTCCTTTATTAAAAAAATAAAAAATTTCAGTATTAATATTTTTAAAAGAGTTTTGTAAAATTTGTTACATCTAGATGAATCTTATGGGCCTACCCGAAAAAGTTACCGCGGATACAATTTAATTACCTATATTTTTAGGTATTTTCCGTGTGAGGTAAAATGAAACTCTTCCAACAAATGTTGGTAGCAGGAGCAACTTTGAGCTTAATAGCTCCAATCGCTGCTCAAGCTTCCGACGTTATTAATCTAGAAGAAATGAGTAGCTACTCGCGTAGTACAAAAAAAAATTCTTCAAGACTTGACAGTAAAACATTCATTAACGATGTTAGTGAAGACATAGCTAATCTCAAAGGCCGCATGGATGGCCTTGAAGCTAAGCAGAACGTACTTGAAGCAGGTACTTTCTCCGATACTACAACTTTCGATGGTAAAGCTGTAATGGCAATTGGTGCAGTAGATGGAGGTGACAAACTTGGCGGTAATCATCATGAAAAAGTCGCTTCTGCATATGTCTATCAAATAAACCTAAATACAAGCTTTACTGGTGATGACAATCTCTATGTAAGACTTAAAACCGGTGATGGTTGGGATGGTGCGTTTGACAATAAACCAGGTACTTACCACATAGAAGCTAAAGATAATGGTGATGACCTTAAGGTTGACAAAATGTGGTATACATTCCCACTTGGAGATAAATTTACAGCAACAGTAGGTCCGAAAATCGAAAACTACTATATGCTTGCTGCAACTCCTTCTGTTTATAAACCCGGAGTATTGAAGGCCTTTAAATTGGGAGGACATGCGTCTGCTTTTGGAGCTAGTACTTCAACAGGTGCCGGTTTAACATATAAAGCCGATAATGGTTTTGCGGTTAGTTCCACATTTAATTCTAAGAAAGCGCATACAACAGGTGGTTTATTTACTGACCAGGATCAGAATAAAATTAACACACAAGTTGCTTTCACTAAGGATAATTATCATTTATCAGCTACTTATTCAATCCAAAATGGGTGGAATTCTTGGTCTTATTACTCAACCAAGACACTTGCAGACAATGCGGGTACTGTAGGTTGGGGAACTAACTCAACTCTTGATACCGTTCAAGCTGATGCAATTGCTTTGAGAGGTTGGTGGAGACCAGAAGATGCTGGAACTGCTACTCCATCAATTTCAGTAGGTTTTGATCAAATTACTTTCTCTAACCGAAGTGATAATATCACTGAAGGAAGTGGTTACATGGTAGGTCTTAACTGGTCTGACATGTTCCAACCAGATGACAAAATTGGTATAGCTGTTGGACAACCAATGAAAGCAACTAAAGTTTCTTCTGGGACTTTGAGTGAAATTGATCCTTTCTTGTGGGAAGCATATTATTCATTCAGACCTAATGATTCTATTGAAGTCACTCCAGCAATATTTGGTGGAACAGATGTTTATTCAGACTCCGGGGATGATATCTTTGGTACAGTCTTAACAACAACTTTCAAATTTTAATAGAAATTGACATAAAAAAAGGCCTCAAATTGAGGCCTTTTTTTTATACATATTTATTCATTACCAACAATTTTCTCCTTCTCCTATAGGAATGCAGGCACTAGACTTTGCTGCTTCATCAGCTAATTTTTGGGCTTCATCGTCGAGAATAAAATCAGCATCCAACGGCATATCAGTATTCCATTCCTTTAATCCACCTAAATCACTCTCTCCAGCTTTTAAAGAAAAATTTTCAGTTGTTGATATTGCTAAAGCACTTGTAGCAGCAATAAAAATAGCAATAGAGCCTTTCTTTTTCATATATTTTTATTAAGTCTTGTTATTTTAGGTCTATTTAAAGAAAAATTCTAAATGATGTATAAAATGATCCTAAATTAACTGCCTAATCTTCTTAAAAGGTTTGAATATGATTTATAAATCAGGTCAACTTCACTTGATTTACCGTATTTAGCTAGTAATGATCTTCCCGCAGCATCTAGATCAAATAAATATTCTCTTTCCTCAATACTTTTTATATAGCTCTCAATCCAACCAATAAATACTAATCTTTCACCATCAATTATTTCTTTTACTGAATGCAAGTATGTGCTTGGATAAATTATTATTTCCCCTGCATCAAGTTTGAAGTTTTCTTCTGAGTTTAAAATCTCAATTGATAGTTCACCTCCCTCATAATTGTCTTTGCAATTTAAAAAAATAGTAAAAGATAAGTCTGCTCTCCCAGACGACATAAAAGCATTGTCAATATGGCGTCCATATCCCATGCCTTTTGTGGATTTCGAGAACATTGTTCCATGCACTTTTTTTGGTAAAGCAAAGCTTTTGATTAGTTCATCGCTAAGAATCTTTTTTGTAATCAAACTCGAAAACTTTTTGGATAAATCTGAATCTCTTCTAAGTTGTAAATTATTTTTTACTTTCGCGGCATGTTTCCCCGCAGTTTGTTTGCCATCTTCCCATAATAATTCTTCGTTTTCTAAATTTTTTTTAAGGATTTCTAATTCTTCAGAATTCAATAGTTGGTGAGTTAAATAATTCATTTTCGATATAAAAAATGATACAAATTGATGTATAGAAATTCCTTTTGAGAGGCCTTGTTATGAAGATGGATATAAAGTAACCATAGATACTATTTTGAAAAAGTGCAAAATCTCAAAAAAATACTTTACTCAGCACTATCACTTACATTTTTAATGAATGTGAATATCCCAGTTAATTCAATAGAAAAAGAAGTCAAAGTTTATTCCGGTAGACATTACAACACAGATAGGGGGGTCTACAAAAAGTTTTCTGAAGAGACAGGAATAAAAGTTAGGCTTATCGAAGCGGCAGGAATATCTTTAATTGAAAGATTGAAAAGAGAAGGAAAAAATTCTCAAGCAGATTTAATATTGTTAGTAGATGCTGCAAGGATTACTAATGCTGCTAAAGCAGGGTTGCTACAAAATATAGAATCGAAATCTTTAGAAAAAGATGTTCCAGTTGGGCTAAAGGATAAAAATAAGGAATGGTATGCATTAACTAGAAGAGTACGAGTTATGGTTGCTAATCCAAAAGTTGTGGATGTAAGTAAGATAAAGGATTATACAGATTTAGCTGATCCATCCTTAAAAGGTAAAGTATGTTTAAGAAATAGAAAAAGTCCATATAATCAATCATTAGTTGCCAACCAAATAATTAACAAAGGTGAATCAGAAACTAAGGCTTGGTTAAATGGAATGATTTCAAACGTTTCTCAACCTTTCTTCCCAGGTGATATTTCAATAATCAGAGCAGTTTCCAAGAAAAAATGTGGAGTAGGAATTGTTAATCATTATTATGTCGCAAGAATGTTAGCTGGTGTTAATGGAAGAAGAGATACTTTATATGCGAAAAGAACAACAGTTCTCACACCTAATCCCGCTCATGTAAATATTAGTGCTGGTGGGGTTGCGAAATATGCAACAAATAAAAATGAAGCTATTTCGTTGCTTGAATTCTTAGCATCTCCCGAAGGAAGTAAAGGTCTAGCTGCACCAACTTTTGAACATCCATTAAAAGAAGTTAATCAAAATGAAATAGTAAAGAACTTTGGAGAATTTACGTCAGATAACGTAACTATAGAAGATCTTGGAGAAAAAAATTCCTTAGCTATCAAATTGATGAAAGATGCAGGTTGGAATTAAAAATTAAGATAATTATATAGTTCAAAGTTTTATCTTTATTTTGTGCATACTTATAAACAGTTGGAGAGGTGGCTGAGTGGTCGAAAGCGAACGACTCGAAATCGTTTAATAGGAAACTATTCGTGGGTTCGAATCCCACCCTCTCCGTAGGATTTTAAATCAACCCATTTCACGGACGATAAATTTATTAAAAATTCCCTGAGTTGATAGCCTTAAAATAATTTCGCTTCTATTAAAATTTAGAAGAATTTTTTAAAGTTAACCTGACAGAAAACTCGCTGATGGCTTGAATTTAAAAAGTTGATGCCGGTTATTTATAAAACTTAAATCTAAGAGTTCCCTCTTTAATTTTTTGAAGATAGATTGAAAAGTAATTAAATGTTAAAAATTAATTTGAACTATTTCGATACTTTTTTAGTATTGCTTTTAGTTCTAGCTAAATAATCTATTTTGTACTTTACTTATTTCAAAAAGAGAAAATAAAAATATTTTATTTATAAGATAATATTTTTTCTAAAAGTTTAAAGCGTAAGGTTACTATTGTATTTGAAGATTTGAATAAAATGAAATTTCAGATTAAGCCTGGTTTTTGCTTCCCAACGCAGTTTTGGACCGCTGAACTAAATGAAAATATAAAGCGATTACAAAATGAGGCTTATCTAATAAGAGAAAATGATAAAGATGGTGTAAGTAAAAGCAATACTGGTATTAACGGATATCATTCAAAAGATA
Source organism: uncultured Prochlorococcus sp. (assembly GCA_902525585.1). Taxonomy (GTDB): domain Bacteria; phylum Cyanobacteriota; class Cyanobacteriia; order PCC-6307; family Cyanobiaceae; genus Prochlorococcus_A. The sequence continues at coordinate 7,748 of CABZHQ010000001.1, forward strand.
TAAGAGATTTAAAAAATCTTCCTGCAACAAATCATTTATTGAACCAGATAATAAATGCTGTCAATGCAATACATCAGATCAGTCGACAAGGAGACTTGCTCCTAACAAATTTTTGGTTAAATATAAGTCCAAAAGGTTCTTCGAATATACCCCACACACATTCTGGTTTAACTTATTCAGGGGTGTTTTACATTAAAGTCCCAAAAGAGATGAAAGGAGGGAGATTTCTTTTTTATAGGAATTTTAATGAAGCTGACTTTATTTCAACAGAATATATGGGTCATTTTAAAAAAGATTACCAACTTCAAAGTTATGACTATCCAATAAATACAATTTCTCCTAAAGAAAATATGCTAGTTGTTTTTCCTGCTTGGGTACCTCACGGTGTTGAGATTAATTTGTCTGATGAAGAAAGGATAAGCCTATCATTTAATTTTAAATTAAATAGAAATTTTGCAAGCGTTAAATAGTCTTGTTCACTTTTTACTTGTTAGCTGGTTTTTATAACAAATATACTGCAATAGACAACTGGCACATGTGACAGTTAAGTTACATTCCATTCGCCCCTTCCACGGAAAAGAAATATATGTCATAACTTATAGAAGTGTGAAGGAGTGGTTTTATTAAAGCAGTGGAAACATGGAAACACTTGTTTTAGTAAGTCCGCTGAAGATCTCTAGTAATAGAGGTCTTTTTTTTGTAAACTATCAGTTTTATTGACTTTAAACTAGTCCAAAGTGAGTGTTCTCAATATATACTCAAAATGTCTTTATGGAATTTCCTTAATTACTCAAGAATAGGTTCTAAAATATCCATTATCTGGTTTAATTGCTTGAGATATAATTTCAACCTGTCCGAATTATATTTAGTGTCTGAGAGTGGATGATACAAGTAAATTAACTTACGAACTATCCGTTTATTAATAAAACTTGTAATTACGTCAAAGATATAAAAAAGTCTTAAATTACTAGATAGATTATACATAAAAGACTATACTTCAATCCTTTTAACTTTTATAAGTGTTACCTTTGAAAGATGATTTTTAAAATCATTATATTTGATTATCACGTGGAATATTAGAACTTATATGTACAAAAAAAATCAAAATTTCAAATCACTAATTTTTAAAGTCTTTTTTACTTATTCAGTAGTATATCTTTTGGCATTACTATTTAAATATAACAATGATGTTGAATCTTTACTAAATAATATTCAATACAGATATTTGATAGTTTTGAACATAATTTCTATTTTTTTAGGTTTACCTTTATCAATTATTTTTGACTTTATATTAATAAAGCTTTTTGGGTTATATTATGTTTTATTTTTTTCTCCTTCTTTAACTATTTTGAGTTTTATTCAAGTTCTTATTCTGAGAAAAATTAATTTAAAACTTTTAAAAAGAACATCTTTATTTAAAAAAATAGAAAATAATTATCTTTTAAAATTATTCAAAAACTTTGATTTTAGATCTTCTTACATAATAATTATTAGGTCATTCCCAATTCTGCCTCATATTTTAGGTAGTTATATTATTGCCTCTTCAAAAATTCAAAAAAAGGTTATTTTAATAAATACATTTTTGGGCTCATTTTTTTATTATGTTTTTCTATACTTAATTATTTTTAATGTCTAGTTCAACTTATTTATGAAGCCTTGCAAACTTAAAAAATTTTACATAAGTTTTAATTCTCATAATTGGTAGATAAATTTAGAATTTTAAAAAATTTTTTTTTATAAGGGGATTATTTTCTCGAAACTTTGAGATTGATTAATTTTGTTTCGATTGCTTATAATTAAAAAATTACTATGAAAATATAAGAAGTCTTTATATGAGGTTTGTTTTTTATTTATTTGTATTTAGTCAATTATTAAACTTTATTGGAGTATTTGCAGAAAAAGTAAAAGAAGATTCGTCAAGATTAAATACGATTAATTGGGAAAAGCTAGAGGAAAATAAATCAAAAACATTTAAAAAGATTATCTGGAGATCCTACAAGAATGATGAATATTTTGGGAATAAAAAACAACAAAGTTCAATACTACAAAAGACTAAATCATCAAACAAAGAAATAATTTCTGAATCTTCAAAAAATTCAGGTTCTTCTATTACTGAAATTGAACCATATTTGCCTCTCAATAATTTCCTTGAATATGATAATTTTCAAACTTCAGTCAGGTGGAAATCATCTTTTGATGGAGGTGCAGGAGGAGGGACCGGCCAACAGAATCCTTCATTTGTATTAGATTATGGGATGTCAGATTCTTCTTTAATGACCATTAACTTCTCTGAGGCTGATGATAAATTATACAATACAATCAATGGTCAAGAAGTAGATTATCATTGGCAAAACTATGCTTTTTCATTTAAGAAAAAATTATTAAATAATAATGAAAATGGCTTTGCAATATCAATAGTTCCAACCCTTGAGTATTGGAGGCATGCTAGTGGTTCTAGGGATTCTAAAAGTATTTATAATCAGAAAGATAGTCTAGATGGTAGAGATAGATTTGATAATTTGATTGGATCTTTATCTTTGCCTATATCAAAAAAATTAAATGAAAATTTTATTGCATTAATTGTTCCCGGCGTTACATTCTTGCCTGAGAAATTAGGTTCAAAAGGAATCGGAAAAAATGCGTATGGTAATAATTTTTATATTGGAAGCGGTATTGTCTTAGATATAGCTAAAGATTTTAATTTTCTCGCGTCATATACATCTCCTTTAGGCCCAGGCAATAATTATTTTGATAAAGATTTAAATTATTCTAGAAAACCTGTTTATAGTATTGGTTTAGGATGGAATGTTAATTCTAAGATTGGTTTTGAAGGGAAAATAACAAATTCATTTGGAGCTTCCCCTTCGACTGGATTGCTAACGATCCCATCAGATAATCAGCCACTCTACTCTGCCAATATAACTTATAAACCTCACGGAGAGGATACATATCTTACTCCTCTAAATGAAAGAGATAAATTGATTAGCACAGGAGGGATTACTGTAAATAATGCCTTAATGCCAAGAGTTGGGACTTCACAAATTAATTTTAACTATGATAGTAAGGGAAATTTGTTTGGTTCTTTTGGTTACCCTTTATCAAATATATTCAAATTAGAGCTTCTAAATATTGGAAGTTTTAATGAAGTAAAATTCAGCGGTTATAAAAATTCAAATTTATATTCAACTTACTTCGATGACAGTAATTTAAATTTCAGATTAGGAGGTAAATTATTAATATTTAGTCCTCAAAAAAATGATCTTTATTGGATGTCTTTAAGATCATCGTTTGGAAGAAATAACCATACTAATCAAGGTTACTTATTTTCTGAATTAATAAATACTTTTAGAGTAAACAATTGGTTAGCATTTAATATTAGTCCAAAATATTTCTTAAGCGGGGTTGAAAGTTTTGGTGGGATAGGGTTCTCAAGTTATATAAATTTATTAGATAATTTAATGCTTATCCCAGAAATAAATAAATCAATTAAAAATAATTCCGAACTAAATTCTACTATTGCATTGAGATATTCTTTCTCGCCAGAAAAGTCATTAGATTTATATTATTCTAATGCTGTAGGAGTACAAGACGTTGGACAACTTCTTAAAGATAAAGATTATAGGTTTGGAATTAAGTTGAATTTTTTACTTTAAAAAAGAAAATTTAGCTTTCCCAAAAGGGATCTGTAGTTAAAGAAACTTTTAATAGACTTTTTTTATTACTTTTAATATTACTTATACAAGCCCTTACCGTTTCACCATTTACATCTATCTCGCAGGCGCCGCAACTACCTGTTAAGCAGCCAGTTGGAATTTCTAAACCTGCTTTTTCTGCATGTGAGAACCAATCATCACCTTCAGAAGCATAGGTCTCTTTATCGTTTGACCATAGAATTTTAATTTTTTTATCTTTCAATTAAGTAATGATGTGATATTTAAATGTTTATCAAATTCATTGGCAAGATTATCAATTATTGATTCTCTTTTATTTTTAAAGGATATTGATTTTTTATTAAATATCGGTAAATTTTTGTTTTTCCTTATTAAATTTATATATTGATCTCTCCAATTGTCATTCTCAAAGATCCCGTGAATGTATGTACCTACGATAGTTCCACCTTCTTTATTTTCAGTGTACCAACCAAGATCTAAATCCTTAAAAATAGGCTTAATCTTCTTGAGGTTTTGAGTTTTGTCTAATTCAGTTTTGCCGTTGTGAATTTCGAATCCATTAATTTTTGAGTGACATGGCCATAAAGATTCTGAGCTAATTTGTCGAGTTAATTTTTTCTCAATGAAAGTGGTTTTTAATGGCAATAATCCAATGCCTTTAATTTTGTTACCTGAGTATGTTTTTGATCCCTCTTTAAAATAAGGATCTTCAAGAAATGTGCCCAACATTTGTAACCCTCCACATATCCCAATTATATTTCCCTTATTATTTGAATATTCTCTAATATCTTGAGATAAACCTGACTTTTCAAGAAATAATTGATCTTTAATAGTTTGTTTACTCCCGGGAAGAATTACAAAGCTATACTTTTTCAGGTTTTGTGTTTCTTTAATCCATTCAATAAATATTGATTCTTCATTTTCTAATGGATCAAAATCTGAAAAATTGCTCATAGATGGCAATTTTACAATTCCAACTTTGATCTCAGGATTTGAGAAACGTGATTTTTTTTCTATTAAATCTAAAGAATCTTCTGGGGGGAATGAATCAGTTAACCAAGGAATAATTCCGATAATAGGGATTTTAGTTTTACTTTCTATCCATTTTTTCCCTTCTTCAAATAATGAGAGGTCTCCTCTGAATCTATTTATAATAATTCCCTTAATAAGTTTTTTTTCTTCTGGTTTCATTAATTCAAGAGTTCCGATTATTTGTGCAAATACACCTCCCCTTTCAATATCAGTAACTAAAATGCAATTTGCATTTAAATACTTAGCAACTCTTAAATTAGTAAGATCTCTATGAATTAAATTCATTTCTACTGGACTTCCAGCTCCTTCGATAATTAAACGGCAATTCGGGCTGCTTTCATAAATAGAACTAAGACTTTTCTTTATTACTTCCCAGCCTGGAATAAACCAATCTTTGTAGTAATTTTTGGCAGTTGTTATTCCTTTACTTTTGCCGAGGTGAATAACCTCACTCGTTGAATTGCCTTGTGGTTTTAATAAAATCGGATTCATCTCTGCAGAAGGATTAATACCACAAGCAAAAGCCTGAAGTGCTTGTGAATATGCCATCTCTCCACCTTCCCAATCAACCCAAGCGTTGTTACTCATATTCTGTCCTTTAAAAGGTATTGGCTCTTCACCTAAATTTTTAAGAATCCTGCAAATAGCAGTAACAGTTAAAGACTTCCCTGAACCACTTGAAGTCCCAAGTACCATTATTGGTTTCTTTATTTCATGTAAATTTGCTTCTGACTCCATTAGTTATTTATATTAATTTTAAAATTTATTAATTAATAAATTGAATTATAATTTGAAAAAAAAAATTGTGTTAATTCTAGCCTCTGCTTCTCAATCTAGAAAGAAATTACTAGAAAATTGTCAAATTGAATTTATCCAAATATCAAGTGACTTTGATGAAACTACTATTCAAGAAAAGAATATATTTAATTTAGCTTTGGAATTATCTTTTCAAAAGGCTAATTGTTTATCTGAAAATATTCAAAACATATCATTGCCTGAAGAATTTAATCATGGTCCTTTAGAAATCCTTGGGTGCGATTCAATTTTTGAATTTAATGGAAAACCTTATGGAAAACCATCTAATAAAGAGGAGGCATTTCTTAGATGGAAAAAAATGTCAGGAGAATTTGGATTTTTACATACTGGTCATACATTAATAATTGGGCATTTCGATTCAACTTTAAGAATTTTTAAAATCGCCGAAATAATAAAAAAAACAGTAAGTTCAAGAGTTTATTTTTGTAAGTTGGAAGATTGGGAAATCAAGAGTTATGTAGATACAAATGAACCTTTATATTGCGCAGGAGGATTTGCCTTGGAAGGTATAGGTAGTAAATACATAGAGAAAATAGAGGGTTGTTTTAGTAATGTAATGGGTTTAAGTCTGCCATGGCTTAGAGAAAATTTATATAGCTAATAAAATTGAGCAAAAAAAAAACCCTATCGTAGGATAGGGCTTTTTTAGTTGAGATAAAGATTAATCTAAATCAGGCATTTCAAGAGCTGGTTCACTCTTTCTGTCGATTCCTTTTTCGAAACCAGCAGCGGCTGCTCTAGCACGTCCAGCATGCCAAAGATGACCAATGAATGTAAACCATCCTAGGAAGAATTGAGCTGCAGCTAACCATTGTCTTAAATTAACGAAGTTAACAGCATTAGGCTCTGTAATGATTCCACCAACAGAATTGATAGAAGCGTTAGGAGCATGAGTCATATATTCAGCAGCTCTTCTTACCTGCCAAGGCTGAATATCATTTTGGATTTTCTCAAGGCTCAAACCATTAGGTCCTCTTAAAGGCTCTAACCATGGCCCTCTGAAATCCCAAAATCTCATTGTTTCACCACCAAATATAATTTCACCAGTAGGAGATCTCATGAGATACTTACCTAAACCTGTTGGTCCCATTGTTGAACCTACGTTAGCTCCAATTCTTTGATCTCTCACTAGGAAAGTAAAGCTTTGAGCTTGTGAAGCTTCAGCATTTGTTGGACCATAAAACTCTGAAGGGTAAGCAGTGTTGTTAAACCAGATGAAAGTCGAAGCAATAAAACTTGCTACACAAATTCCACCAAGTGCGTAACTTAATAGTCCTTCACCATTCCAGATAAAAGCTCTTCTAGCCCATCCAAAAGGTTTGGTAAAAATATGGAATATTCCTCCAATAATTGCAGTAATACCCACATAAACATGTCCACCAACAATATCTTCTATGGAGTTAACACCGATTATTGAACCAGCTCCTCCCCATGGAGATCTGAATAGATAACCAAGAATAACTCTTGGATCTAAGGTTGGGTTTACAAGTCTGACTTCACCACCACCTGGTGCCCATGTGTCATATGCACCGCCAATAAAACACCAGTTTACTGACCATGCTAATGCACCTACACCCAGAACAATCAAATGATATCCAAGGATATTCGTCATTTGATTTTTATCTCTCCAATCGGTTGAGAAAAATGGAAAATCTTCTTCAAGTTTTTCTGGACCTGCTAATGAATGGTAAATACCACCAAAACCAAGTACAGCGGAAGCTATCAAGTGAACCACGCCTGCTTGGAAGAAAGGCATGATATCAGTAACTTCACCACCAGGACCTATTCCATAGCCAAACATTGCAACGTGTGGCATACAGATTAAACCTTGCTCCCACATTGGTTTATCAAAAGTAAAATGATTAACCTCAAAGAGCATCATTGCTCCAGCCCAAAAGACTATTAGTCCAGAGTGAGCAATGTGAGCTCCTAATAAACGTCCAGATAAATTGATTAATCTAGCATTACCTACATACCAGGCATAACCAGTTTCCTCAATACTTTGGTTTGGAGCTCTTAATAAATTATTAAAGGGCGTTTCCACGTGGAAGAACCTCCTCAGGGAATACAAAGTTTTCGTGTGGTTGATCCACAGAAGACATCCATGCTCGCATACCTTCGTTCAAAAGTATATTTTTTGTATAGAAAGTTTCAAATTCTGGATCTTCTGCTGCACGGATTTCTTGGCTTACGAAATCATAAGCTCTTAAGTTTAGTGCTAAGCCTACAATACCAATTGAAGAAGTCCACATACCCATAACAGGTACAAATAGCATCAAGAAATGTAAGAAACGCTTGTTTGAGAAAGCAATACCGAAGATTTGACTCCAGAATCTATTAGCTGTAATCATTGAATAAGTTTCTTCTTCTTGAGTTGGGTCAAAAGCTCTAAAAGTTGAACTTTGAACCTTACCATCTGTATAAATACTTGTATCTTCATACAAAGTGTTTTGTACTGTAGCTCCATGGATAGCACAAAGTAGAGCACCACCAAGAATTCCAGCAACACCCATCATATGAAATGGATTTAAAGTAATATTGTGAAAACCTTGAATGAACAGAATATAACGGAAGATTGCTGCAACACCGAATGAAGGTGCGAAGAACCAACTATGCTGTCCTAAAGGATAAATAAGGAAAATACTTGTGAATACTGCAATTACTGCTGAGAATGCTAAAGCGTTGTAAGGTCTAATTCCAACAAGGCCAGCAATTTCAAACTGACGAAGCATAAAACCAATTAGGCCAAATACTCCATGTAATGCAACGAAATTCCAAAGTCCACCAAGCTGTAGCCATCTTACAAAGCTACCTTGGGCTTCAGGACCCCATAAAAATAGAAGACTGTGTCCCATGGCATCACCAGGGGTGCTTACAGCTGCTGTTAAAAAGTTACAACCTTCAAGGTATGAGCTTGCAACTCCGTGTGTGTACCAAGAGGTAACAAATGTTGTTCCGACGAACCAACCACCTATAGCAAGATATGCACAAGGAAGTAAAAGTAGTCCGGACCAACCAATAAATACAAAGCGGTCGCGCTTCAACCAATCATCGAGGACATCAAACCATCCTCTTTGTGGGGCGCTACCAACTGCGATCGTCATGAGAAATCGTTTTTAGCTTCGGGATACGCAGTGACTTTAACAAAGATTGAGAGTAATGTGGGGAAATATTTGTATATCTGAAATGCCTTGTAAAGCTTTCCTGACTTTTTTATTAAAAATTAGGTAAGAATACTCCCTTAGTTTGTTAAATTATTTGAATTAGGTTCTAAAAAAAAGATAAAAATGAATTCAGACCTCAAGTCATTCGATAAAATCGAACAAAAAATTGGTGGATCAAGAAAAATTTCAAATTATATTATTGGAGGAATGTTGACTATAGGAGGTATTGGTTTTCTTTTGGCTTCTATATCTAGCTACACAGGAAGGGATTTATTACCTTTAGGAAATCCTTCAACTTTGTTGTTTATCCCTCAAGGAATAATAATGGGAGCATACGGGGTAATAGCTAATTTATTAAATTTTTACTTGTGGTATTTGGTTTACATAAACTTTGGTTCAGGAAGTAATTATTTTGATAAATCCTCAAAATCTGTAGAAATAAAAAGAAAGGGACTATTTAAAGATGTTGAAGTTAAATTAAATTTTGATGAAATTAAATCGGTTAAGTTAGATATTAGTGAGGGATTTAATCCTAGAAGAAGAATTGCTTTAGTTTTAAAAGGCAGAAAAAAACCTCTCCCTTTAAGCGGAGCAGGTGAACTTAAACCACTGCTTCAAGTTGAAGAAGAAGGAGCTCGTCTGGCTAAATTTTTGGATGTTAATTTGGAGGGTTTAAAATAAAAAAAAAATATTTTTTAAGAACATTATCTTTTATACAGGTTTTATTTTTGATGCAAGCTTGTAGTTATAAAAAACAGTTTGATTCAAATTATTACTGCCAAAAACTTAAATTTAGTTGTATTCAGAGTAATAAAGTAGTTAATTTCAAAACTTCAAAAGGTAATTTTGAGGTTAAATTATTTGGTAAAGACAACCCAGTAACAGTATCAAACTTTCTGGAAAACATAGACAATAATATTTACGTAAATCAAAAATTTTATAAAATAATAAATTTTTCCCAAATAAGGTTTATACATGGTGGAGTTAATCCAGAAAATAAACTTTATATTGAAGGAAAACAAAACTTGAAAAAGACAAGTCCATTAATACCTCTAGAAATAAAATTCAAAGAAGAAATTAAACCAAGATATAACTATCAGATAAAAAATCCTAATGAAACTGAAAATTTAGTTAATACTTTTGAGAATGGTTCAATCGCTATGGTTAAGAGCGGTAAGGATATGTCTTCATCAACGGAATTCTTTTTTGTAACAAGTAATATCCCAGAACTAGATGGAAGATATTCTATTTTTGGAAAGATTATTAAAGGATTAGATGTACTCAAAAAAATCAATAAAGAAGACTACATAAAGTCAGTCCAGATAACTAATTAAATTTCTAGAGAATATTTGTTTATTTTCAACATTTCTGTATTAACTCCCGAAGAGCGTTTAAGAGCTACCTTACCAGTTCTCGCTATTTCAAGGATGCCGTATGGCTCGAGTAATTTCTCTAGAGCAACTAACTTCCCAGGATCTCCAACCACCTCGAGAGTTAAGGCCATATCTGATACATCAACAACTTTTGCACGGAAAATCTGTACTATATCAAGGATATTACTCCTAGTATCTTCTTTCGATGAAACTTTTAGTAACATCAATTCCCTTTCAACAGCTGCGAGATTAGTAAAATCTACAACCCCCAGAACATTAAATAGTTTATTAAGTTGCTTAGTCATTTGTTGAAGAGTTTCATCATCACCCTCTACTACCATTGTTAACCTTGAAATCCCTTTAGATTCTGCAGGTCCTACTGCAAGACTATCTATGTTGAATCCCCTTCTAGCGAAGAGACCTGAGATTCTACTCAAGGCTCCAGATTCATCTTCTACAAGAACTGATAATGTATGTTTCATATTTTAAAAGGTTTTTAAATTTCTAATCCATTCATAAGAAATTCTATTAAATACTGAAGGGTCTTCATCATGGATACAATGCCCTGAATTGGATACTATTTTTAATTTTACCCATCTATGGAAATTTGCAATCTTTTTACCAACAAACAAAGGTATGAAATTATCTTTTTCGCCCCAAATCAATAAAAAAGGAACTTTTTTTGAGGCGCTAAGTTTTCTCAAAAGGTGAGAAGCCTTAAATTCTTCATCTCTAGAAGACATTCCAATACACATTGCTCTTAATGATCTAGCTGAAGTTCTCCTTAAAACTGGTTTTGTTACTAAATCTATTAGTTCGCGATCAATATTATCTTTTTTAAAATAGGCAGAATTTAGTCCCAGTTTAATAACCCCTAATTTAGTTATTAAAAATAAAATAATCTCCAAAGGGAAAAACAAAAAAAATATTGTTATGAATCTATCTTGAAATTTCTTAAATGATGATTTTTTTGTTCTGGACTTTTCATTTACTTGAATTTGATCTGGCAAAGGCGATGCAATAACTGTTGCAATCTGATCCTCTAATGAAACAGCACATGTTAAAGCAACTAGTGATCCAAGGGAATTGCCAATAAGAATTACTTTACCAGAATTCTTTGGTCTTATTACCTGTGAAATGAAGTCTTTCACTTGATCACACCAAATCTCATTATTTAATTTTCCAATTTGTCTAATCCCAGGTTGATCTGAATCCCCAAATCCTATTAAATCCAAAGAATAAGAGGCAAAATTCTTTTTCGCAAAATACTCTAAATTGTTTCTCCAATGTTTTCGATTTGCTCCAAATCCATGTAGAAAGATAATTGGAATCTCATTTTCTTCGCCTGTAACACTCCAACAAATTTTAAAACCATTCCAATTCCAATAATTAGGAATGTTTATATTTTTTTTAAAATTATTATTCATATATTCAAAAATTTTCAAGATATTTGAATTATCTACATTTTTAACAAATAAATGTATTTTGAATGTAAATTATAGTAATCATTCAATTTTACTATGGCTAAAGAAATTTTTAGTATTGCAGCAGTTTTTTGGATACTGATACCAATAGGATTAGTTGGTGGCGCTTTGTTATTAAAATTTCAGGGAGACTGATTCTCACGGATACATCACAATTTGAGTTATGGTCTTAAAGTTAAGTAAATCTTAAGTATGAAGATTCTTTTAGTAGGAGCAACAGGGACACTTGGTAGACAAATAGCAAAGCAAGCTATAGAAGAGGGACATGAAGTAAGATGCTTTGTAAGAAATCCAAGAAAAGCTTCCTTTCTACAAGAATGGGGTTGTGAGCTAACAAAAGGTAATTTATTAAATTCTTCTGATATCGAATATGCATTGCAAGATATTGAAGTAGTTATTGATGCAGCGACTAGTAGGCCAGATGATCCTAAAAGTATTTATGAAATTGATTGGGATGGAAAACTTAACTTATTCAATGCTTGCGAATCTTTAAACGTAAAAAGGGTAATATTCCTTTCTATCCTCCTAACAGAAAAGTTTAGAAATGTACCTCTAATGGACATTAAATTTTGCACTGAAAAACTTCTTGAAAAATCTGATTTAGACTATACAATCTTCAAATGTGCAGCTTTTATGCAAGGAGTTATAGGTCAATTCGCAATCCCAATCTTGGATAGTCAAGCAGTGTGGATGAGTGGGACTCCAACTAAAATTGCTTATATGAATACTCAAGATATGGCGAAAGTTGTTGTAGCAGCAGTAAATAATCCAAAAACTCTCAGAACATCATTGCCATTAGTAGGTCCCAAAGCATGGGATTCAAATGAAGTTATATCTTTATGTGAAAAATTTAGTGAAAAAAAGGCGAAAATTTTTAGAGTTTCCCCCTTCCTTATTAGTGTCACTCAAAAAGTAGTTTCCTTTTTCCAAGATTCTCTTAATGTTGCTGAGCGATTGGCTTTTGCTGAAGTAACTAGTAGTGGTGAATCATTAGATGCTGACATGAGCAAAACTTACGAAATATTAGAACTTAAAAAAGAAGATATGACCTCACTAGAGAGTTATATAAAGGAGTACTATCAACAAATACTTAAAAGATTAAGGGAAATGGAAGCAGATCTTAATATTGAAGAAAAAAAGAGATTACCTTTTTAATATTGCAATTTTAGAATTAGATAGTATATTTGTACTATATTTAATGTTATTGACCTATGTCTGTTTCTAAGTCTAAAAACCTTGAACGAAAACTAGATAATTTTGCAAAAGAAGCAAAAAATGAATTAAATAATGTTTGCGAATCTTCATTATGGGAAAGCCTTGGGTTTGTTTTTTTTGATCAATTAGAAGATTCTGAAAAAATTGCGAAAGCTAATTTTTACTATGGTCAACTACAAATAATTAATGAAATTAGATTTTCAATTTAAATTGAATTCCATATTTTTCATTTTGTAATTTTTCTTAAATCATTTTTGGCTAATCTTTTTCTGATAATATAAATTTAGTAAAAAATTTATTAATGATTGAAACTTCAGGAGTAATAGAAAAAGAACAGGGGAATGGATTTTATTTGGTTACCTTGGAGAAACCTGAAGGACATCAATGTTTATGCAGAGCTGCAGGTAAATTAACTAAATTTAGAATTAAATTATTAGCTGGAGATAAAGTTTTAGTTGAGATAAGTCCCTATGATCTTTCACGAGGGAGGATAACCTATAGAGAGAGAAATGCAGGAGGAGGCAAGCCCACTACTAATAAAAATAATCCAAAGAGGAATAATAAGTAAAAAGTTAATTTAGATAATGTTTTTTATCGCTTCTTTAAACTCACTTCTTTGTTTAACTCCTTGCCATTGTTTTTTTAATAATTTTTCTTTAAAAAGTTGAACTGTTGGTGTACCGTTAATACCAGCTTGTTTCGCAATATCTTGATCTTTATCAATATCTATTTCAACGCCAAGAACTGCACCATCAAGTTCTTTAATTACCCTTTTTAACTGAGGTTTCAAAACATGACATGGGCCGCAACTTGGAGAACTAAAAATTACTAAGATAGGTTTTTTACTCTCGTGATAAAGTTTCCTTAATGCATAACTGCCTTTTTGCCATTCAGAATTTGAATCGAAAGTATCTTCATTAACTTCTTCTTCATTAAAATCTGATGAATTAAGTTTTTTCTCTGGTTCGGGTGTTTCTCTGACTATAGTTTTTGCTAAGTTTTTCTCGGCTAGCCACCTTTCGGTAGCTAATGCTGCCATGCACCCTGTTCCTGCAGCGGTAACCCCTTGTCTCCACTCAGAATCGACAACGTCACCTGCTGCGAAGATGCCTTCAATAGATGTTTCTGGCCTTCCTGATTTGCAAGCAATATATCCTTTATTATCTAAATCAATTTTGTTGCCTAAGAACTTCGTATTTGGTGTGTGCCCTATCGCGTAAAAAAGACCTTTTATATTGATTTCCCCTTTACCTTCTTGAGAGTGAATAGTTTCTATTTTCTCAAGCCATTCAGAGCCATCCGCTTTATCAACTTTAGTGTTCCAATGAATTTCTATCTTTGGATTAGCTTTTACTCTATCTACCATTGCTGCGCTAGCCCTTAATTTTTCTGATCGAACAATTAAATGCACTTTGCTTCCATACTTTGTGAGATATGCTGCTTCTTCACATGCGGAGTCGCCCCCTCCAATAACAGCTAATTCTTCATCTCTAAATTGTGGGGTAGCTCCATCACATATTGCACAAGCACTTATTCCTTTGCTCCAGAATTTATCTTCATTTATTACACCTAATCTATTTGCACTTGCTCCAGTTGCAATAATAATTGAGTTAGATTTTATAGTTCCTTCTAAAGTTTTTAATTCAAAGGGATGTGAATTAGTATTAATTGAGACCACATCACTTTCGTATAAATTAGTACCCCATCTTTCTGCTTGAGCCTTCATTAGATCCATCAATTCAGGACCTAGTACTCCATCTGGGAAACCTGGATAATTTTCAACAAATGTTGTAGTCATTAGTTGCCCACCAGGAATTCCACCAGAATTAAATCCTGTTACGAGCAATGGTTGAAGATTTGCTCTTGCTGCATAAATCGCAGCCGTATAACCTGCAGGCCCCGAACCTATAATTACAACATTTTCTACGTTTGAAGTGTTCTCTTTATTCTCCATTTATTTTCTGATTTCACTTTTAATAATAATAAACTAACCCAAATAATGTAGGGCGGGTTTCACTCGATCTATTTGTTACTCAATCGTTGACTTTTTGATCTAATAATTTTTTTAATTCCTTTGGGAAGTTTAAAACAGAATCTTTTAGATTTTCGTTCTTTTCTCCAATATGTAATATCCACTCTCTAAATTCTTCTGCAATTGCATAACTGTCTTCATATCTTTCTAGAGTATCCATAGCAGAAATTCTATTGGTTGCCCAACAGGTTGCTATGTCGATCCTTTTCCTAATGAAATTGTCCATCTAAACTTATATTTTGTATATAGATAAACACATTAGAGAACCTATGTATTGTCTAATAAGTTACAACTTTGTACTTCCAAACAATAATTTAATCTTTAATTTATATTTGAGCCAATTTTTGGGTGAATTATAAAGAAAATATAAAGAAATAAAGTTAGACTGCCTCGCTGTGATTTGCAAGTAGCCTTTCAACTTCCTCAAAACCCTCTTTAGCTGAATTTATTGCAAGTTCCTCGCTAACTTTTTCTTCTGATATTAATTTTGCGGATATTCTCTTTAAAAGAGTTTCTTTCTTTTCTCTTAGTGAACTAACAATTTCTTCTTCAATGATAGATTTTATTGCTTTAGAAATTATTTTTTTGTCATTTGCTTCCTCGAATGTGCCCTGAACTAATTCCTGAATAAATAATCGATGAACCTCACTACTTCTTAGAAAGCTTTCTGTTGCATTAATAATTCCTTCAACAAGAGCTTCATCCGGTTCAGAATCATTTTCTGCCAACTTAAATTCCCAATCTAGATGTCTTCTTTGCCAGCCTGCTGAGTGGAGACTGGGCATGACTGTCTGTGAATAAGTATCAACTGACATTTCATAAATTCTCTCTGCTAATTTCTCGCACCAGTCTTTACCATGCTTTTCTAGGTTTTTCTGCATAGCTTGCCTTGGAACAGCATGTCCACCATGATGACTGTGACATACTCCATCAGGACATTCGATTGCTTTTATACTCATTTGATTATTAAGTACCTTTATATTCTAGATAGCTAATTTTTATAGAAAAGAAAATATATTTTTAACAAAAATCCAAGACTTTTGACTTTCTTCAATTTATATTTAGTATGTTTAAAAAATAAATAAATTGACAAAGATACTTATTCCTTCCGAAACAAGCTCTGGTGAAAGGAGAGTTTCAGCTACGCCAGAAGCGGTAAAGAAATTAAAAAGCCTTGGATGTGATGTTTATATTGAAAGTTCAGCAGGAAAATTATCAGGATTTAGTGACTTATCATATGAAGAATCGGGCGGAACAATAATAAACAACATAGATCAAAAAATTTGGGGTGAAGCTGACCTAATATTTTGTGTTCAAACTCCATCAGAGGATAATTTAACTAAGTTAAAGAAAGGTGCCGTTCTTCTTGGTCTTCTTAACCCATATGGTAATAAAGAGCTTCTCAATATTATAAATAGTAATAAGATTTCAGCTTTATCACTAGAGTTGCTTCCTAGGATTAGTAGAGCACAATCTTCTGATGTTCTTTCTTCACAGGCCAATATTGCTGGATATAAAGCAGTTCTTTTGGCTGCAAGTGAGTTAGATAGATATTTTCCAATGCTAATGACTGCAGCAGGGACAGTCCAACCTGCAAAAGTAGTGGTACTTGGTGGAGGAGTTGCAGGATTACAGGCAGTTGCGACGGCGAAAAGACTTGGAGCAATAGTATTTGTATCTGATATTAGACCTGCTGTTAAAGAACAAGTAGAGTCCCTCGGAGCAAGATTTATAGAACTTCCAGAAGTTGAGGAAAAGCCTGGAGAGGCGGGAGGTTATGCAAAAGCTGTAACACCCGAATTCCTCTCAAAACAAAAGGCAACTTTAACTAAATATTTATCTGAAGCTGATGTTGCTATATGTACTGCACAGGTTCTTGGTAAAAAGGCCCCTGTTTTAATAGACTCACCCATGATTGAAAAAATGAGGCCTGGAGCAGTAGTTATTGATTTAGCAGTTTCTCAGGGAGGGAACTGCGAAGGAACAAAATCAAATGAAACTATTATCAAAGATGGGGTAAAACTTATAGGAGCGGGCGAATTACCCTCTTCAGTTCCTTATGACGCAAGTTCACTTTATGCTAAGAACTTAACATCTTTGATTACACCATTTATAAAAGATGGTGTAATTAAATTAGATAAAGAGGATGAACTCATTTCTGGATGTTTATTAAGTGATGAAGGAGTTGTTCTTCAAAATAAAATTTTTGAAAATTGAGGTTTTAAAATTATGTCTTTTATAAGTCTTCTTTGGGTTCTTTTACTAGGTAGTTTATTAGGTCTCGAGTTAATTGGAAAAGTTCCTCCTACTCTTCATACACCTCTAATGAGTGGAGCAAATGCAATTTCAGGAATAACAATGCTTGCAGCCTTAACTTTAATTGTAAAAGCAGAAGGTAACGTACCACTTTTAATCATTGGTTCAGTTTCTCTAGGATTTGCTCTTTTCAACGTTGTAGGCGGTTTCTTTGTAACTGATCGAATGCTCGCGATGTTCAGTCGTAAACCATCAAATAAAAAGTAATTTTTAAAATGAATCTACCTGTAATCATTAAATTTGTTATTGACCTTCTAGCAGTACTTTTACTGGCTTTGGGAATAAAAGGATTGTCAAAAGTAAAATCAGCAAGGGATGCCAATAGATTAGCTGCATTTGCAATGTCGCTATCAGTAGTAGGATTACTTTTTTATTATTTAGGCACTTCTGGAATTGCTATTCAGTCTTGGATTTGGATAATAATTGGATCAATCATAGGTAGTTTATTCGGAGCAATTCTTGCAAAAAAAGTACCTATGACCTCCATGCCTGAAACAGTGGCATTGTTCAATGGTTGTGGTGGAATGTCATCACTTTTGGTGGCCTTAGGAGTAGCTATTTTCCCTATTTCTAATAGTGTAGAAAATCTTGATTTTTTTAAGTCACTGATTAACGAAGTTTCAATATCTGTTTCTATATTTGTTGGTGCTATAACTTTCACAGGTTCAATTGTGGCGATGGCAAAGTTACAGGGTTGGTTGTCAACTCCAGGATGGACTCAGAGCAAAGTTAGACATTTTGTAAATATTGTTTTTGCAGTTGCTTCCTTGATAGCTTTTTTTGATTTGATAAACGGAAATACAAGTTCTATTTGGCTTTTAGTTATAGTTTCTTCTTTATTAGGTATAGGAGTTACTTTGCCAATTGGTGGAGCTGATATGCCAGTCGTTATATCTTTATTAAATAGCTATTCAGGGATTGCAGCAGCAGCAGCAGGTTTCGTTGTAGATAGTCAGCTTTTGATTGTAGCAGGCGCAATGGTTGGAGCGGCAGGTCTAATACTTACTCAAGTAATGTGCAAGGGTATGAATAGATCATTGGTTTCAGTTCTTTTTGGAGGATCTTTATCGGCACAAAGTACAGCCTCTTCTGGTTCAGGAGAATATACAAATATAACTTCTTGCAGTGTTGAAGAATGCGCATTGACTTTAGAGGCAGCCAACAAGGTAATTATTGTTCCTGGTTATGGTCTGGCAGTAGCTCAAGCTCAACATACCTTAAGGGAAGTGACAAAAAAACTAGAGCAAAATGGTATTGAAGTTGTTTACGCAATTCATCCAGTAGCAGGGAGGATGCCTGGACATATGAATGTACTTTTAGCAGAAGCAGATGTTCCTTACGAACAACTTAGAGAGATGGACGTTGTAAATCCTGATTTTCCAGCAACTGATGTTGTTTTAGTTTTAGGAGCAAATGATGTGGTTAATCCTCAAGCTAAAAATGATAGCTCTTCTCCTTTATATGGCATGCCAGTTCTTGATGTTCAAGAAGCAAGAACGGTATTTGTAATTAAACGTGGTATGAGTGCAGGTTACTCCGGAATAAAAAATGATTTATTTGATCTGCCAAATACCTCAATGGTCTTTGGTGATGCAAAAAAGGTACTGAATGATTTAATTGGAGAATTAAAGGATCTTGGGGTTGGGGAGAAATAATAGTATATCTTTTAGTTTTTCAGATTACGTAAAAAATAAGCCATTTCGAGAAGTCTTACCTTGGATAGGTGGCGACTTACAAACTTTGAGAGATACTTTTGTTATTGATCTTAGTAAATCAAAAAAAAATAAAAAAATATTCTTTCCGATTCAGAAAATTCTTTCTAAAAAATTTGAATGTGATTATCTTCTAGGGTTTTTAGAATTACCTGAAAGCTTAGACACACTTAAGGGTTTTGTAATCGTTACACATGGTTTAGGGGGCTCAACTAAACGGTTTGGTTTAAGAAGAATCTCTAGGAAATTAGCAAATAATGGTTTTGGAGTTCTTAAATTAAATCTGAGAGGATCTGGATCTGCGAGATATTTAGCTAAAGGAAATTATTGTGCTAGATGCTCCAGTGATGTTATTGCAGCAATTAATTATTTTAAAAAATTTATTAATTTAGAGTTTAAAGATCTCATTAAAATGAATAATCTTCCAATTTACGGCGTTGGATTATCTTTAGGCGGAACGATTCTTTTAAATGCCTGCTTAGATTACGATGAAAATAAAGGAGAAAAACTTTTAGATGGCCTAGCTTGTGTGAGTAGCCCTTTAGATTTATCATCATGCAGTCTTTGTATTGAAAAATCTAGAAATTATATCTACCAAAAATGGTTACTTCACCGCTTAAAAAATCAATTATGGGATGGATTTAATGATGAAGGCAAAATTCTTAATAATGAGAAATTAAGAAAAAAAATTAGAAATTTAAAAAGTATAAGGGAATTTGATCAGAAATTTACAGCTCCAAGTTGGGGATTTAACTCTTTAGAAGATTATTATCTTAAAGCTTCTCCAATATTTAGAATCCAAAACTCAATAAAAAAATTACCTCAAATGCTTTTTATTCATGCCAAGGATGATCCTTGGGTTCCATATAATGCAACTTTGAATTTAAGAGGGAAATTTATTGATAAATTTACTATTTTTATAACTGAGAAAGGAGGTCATAATGGTTTTCACTCTATTAATGGCTGCTGGTCAGACGAAGTTGTGAAGAGTTGGTTTATCAGTATCTAGGACTTTTTAAAAATGGCGTTTTTTTAAAAATCCATTTTTCTATTGGCTTACCGTTAATAATATGTGAGGTAAAAATTTCCGAAATTTTTTCTGGAGAAACTTTCTCGTACCAAATACCATCAGGCCAAATAAGAAGAATTGGGCCGTTCTTACATATCCTCAAACAGTCAGCTTTTGATCTTAATATATGAACGTTTTTTGTAAAGGGATCGTTCTCAAATTTTTTTAAAGTCTTTTTCAGACATTCCCATGTTTTTTGACCTTCATTGCCTTTAAAGCATTTCTGTTTTGTGGGTGTTGCGCATAGCAGAAGGTGTTTATTTACCCATTTTGTCATTTTAAAATCCCATTGCAATACTGCCATTAAGTCAATTCTAGGGCATGACAAAAGCACCCGTTAAAACTTCTATTTCAAAGGTTGAGGCAACCAGTATTGTTGTTAAATTCTGAGCTGAATAAATATTTCCTGTATTAGTCCTATACAGAAACTGATATTAATTAGACATTTTCTGATATTTTTCTTTGAAATTACTTGTCTTTATTGATTTTTGTTTATAAAAATGTAGTTATCGGCACAAATTTTGAAACTTAAATATTTTGGGATCATATAAAGTAAAAACCTTACATAAGGAAAAATCATTTTCTTTTTCAAGAATCGGACCCGATATTTACGGCTCCACTCATCCTCAGAATTTATTATCTGAAATAAAGGAAAGAGCGGAATTTTTATATGAGTTATTGGACAGGCATGTAATTTCCATAGACCCCTTTAGTAAAGATTGTCTTCTACAACTTTTTAGGCTCGCAGCAAAATTTGAAAGTAATCCAAACAGATATATTTCCCATAACAGTCCCCTCAAGGGAAAGATACTCATAAATGCCTTTTATGAACCAAGCACCAGGACAAGATTATCGTTTGACAGCGCATGGCACAGGCTGGGTGGCGATTCAATAAATATCACCGATAAAAGTTCCACTGGAATTGCCAAGGGAGAAACCCATCTGGATATTGCTCATATGTTTAATAATTACGGTGACTGCATTGTCCTTAGAGAAAGTGACAATGAGGCGATTTTTGAAATGACAAAATCATTGAGAATTCCAATAATCAATGCTGGTAACGGAATCGATGAACATCCCACTCAGGCGATGTCAGATCTTTATACAATTTTTAAATGGAGACCGCATCTGGTTAACAAATCAATTGATGATAGTGAAAAAATAACTATTGGTATTATTGGAGTTCCATCACGCATGAGAACAGTCAGATCTCTTCTGAAATTATTCTGCAAGTTTTCATATTTCATAAAAAAAATTATTGTCATTTACGATGACAAATCCATCGATCAGAACGATCTATTTGATGAAGGCCAGCTGGAACAACTTATTGAATCTGGTCTAAAGATTGAGCTGGAGAAGGACATGCATAAAGTATTGCCTTCTCTGGACGTTACCTATATAAATGCAATTGCATGGGTGGGAGAAAATTATGAGGTTCATGGAAGTGCATTTAAATTGCACAGTGAGTTGCCATTTAAAAAAGATTCCATAATATTGCATCCACTTGCTCGTGGCCCTGAATTGTCAACATCACTTGATCAGACCTCAAAAAATTGGTATTTTGCTCAGTCAAGAGGAGCAGTATTTGTAAGAATGGCATTACTTACCTGTCTGATGGATAGAACAACAAGAGTAATGGATGTCATTTAAATAGATGTGTGGAATAGGGGGGGTTTTTAATAAATCAAAAGATAAATCTGTTGTACCTCAGATTCTTGTAAATATGGCTGCTATTCAAAGCCATCGTGGACCGGACGGTTTCGGATATAAATTATCAGATGATGCTTCTGTAGGGTTTTGTCATGCAAGACTATCAATAATAGATTTGAATGAAAATCGAGCTAGACAACCTTTTATTGGAGGTGCTGAAAATAATATTTTGATGGCACATAACGGTGAATTTTATGACTTTCAAAGAATCAGGGCTGATCTTGTTGCTCAGGGCGTAAGCTTTTCTTCAAAAAGTGATTCGGAAATATTGCTTAGACTTTATGAGAAATATGGCATTGATGAGTCATTATCTTATCTGAGAGGAGAATTTGCCTTTTCGTTGTTTGATGCAGATCAGGATTGTCTTTATCTCGTAAGAGATCGATTTGGGATTAAACCTCAATACTGGATTGAGACCGATGATTCCTTAATATTTGGCTCTGAATTAAAAGTACTATTTGCCCATCCATCAGTTGAAAGGAAATTTACGGGAGAAGGATTGGTTCATCAACTGATGCAGGTTATGGTCCCTGGCTCTACGGCATTTGCAGGTGTTAAACAAGTTAAGCCTGGATATATTCTTAAGGTCAAAAGATTAAATAATAAATTTCAGATAACAGAGGAAAAGTTCTGGGATATAAATTTCCCAAAGAAAAACGCTTATCAAAGAGAAAAAAGTGAAGAATATTTTATTGAAAATATTAGAAAAGAATTGTTGAGAGCTGTAGAATTAAGAATGGTCGCTGATGTTCCTGTCGGCTGTTATTTATCCGGTGGAATTGATAGTTGCTCAATTTTAGGATTGGCTTCTGCCATAAGTCAAAAATCAGTAAAGGCATTCACGATTGGTTTCAGTGATGAAAGATATGATGAAACTTCAATAGCAAAAGAGATGGCTGTCGCCACAAATGCAGATCATGAGATTTTAAAAATAAATGGGGATGATCTTTATGGGAATTTTGAAAAGGTTCTATGGTTTACTGAAAGATCTATTTATAACACCCTTGCAATTGCCAAATACCTTATGAGCAAAAGAGTGAATGAGCTTGATTATAAGGTCGTTATGACAGGAGAGGGTTCAGATGAATTGTTTGGTGGCTATCCCGCTTTTAGAAAAGATATGTATACCTATGGGGTAGGGATTTCTAATGCAGATTCTGAGAATCTTAAAGAAAATCTAGAAAATTCAAATGATATTTTCAAGGGTGCGATGCTAGCTAATGAAGAGATAAGTAATCAATCTTTCAAGGAATTCTTAGGATTTACGCCGAGTTGCCTTCAACCTTGGCTTGCATGTGAAACTTATGCAAAAAGTCTAGTCTCAAGTAAATATAAAGAGTTAACGGAAAATTATGATCCTGGAGCAGCAATTTTTGGAGAACTTGATCTTGAACAGTTAGAAGATAGATACGCAATTGATCAGGCTCAGTACGTTTGGATGAAGACTATGCTTGAGGGCCAAATTCTCACATGGGGAGGAGATAGAGTGGATATGTCAAATTCAATGGAGGCAAGACCTGCATTTTTAGATCATTACCTAGCTGAAGCTGCTGTTGCTGTTCCCCCTGAATTAAGGATTAAAGACAATGTCGAGAAGTATGTTTTAAGAGAAGCCATGTCAGGATTGCTGCCTGAATCATTATATAAACGTGAAAAATTTCCTTTTATGGCTCCCCCTTCCCATGCAGATAAAGATAATTTAAGTTCTATGCAGGAAATTGTGGATGAGTTTTTAAGTCCTGAGAGGATAAGAGAATTTGGAATCTTGGATGAAACAGAAGTAAATAATTTGCTGAATAAATTTTTTAGTTCAGAGCTTGATGCCTCAGAAAAAGTACAATTGGATGCAATAATCAATCATCTTTTAAGCGTTCAGATCTTATATAAGATTTTTATAATTGAAGATATCCCAGATAAGGCTCAAAAGTTGGCTGATAATTTGGGTTGGAAAGTTTGAATTCGTTCTTAAATTAATTTCTGAAAAGGTGTAAACCAATACAGGTTTTATTTAGAAAATAAGCGACCTTAATTAGGCTTAAGTAATAGACGTATGAGCTATAGCACTGGGTTAAACATCCTAGAGCCACAGGTAATAAATAGGGAAAGAATCCAAGAATTAATAAATTCTTTTTCTTCAATCGGAGCTTCTGAGAATGGCTCTGTTACAAGAAGAGGTTTTTCAGATGAAGATATATATGCAAGAAATTTTTTTATGAAAACCCTTAAAGACTTAGGTTTAAAAATAAGAATAGATACTGCAGGAAATATTATTGCAAGATTAGATGGTCATGATAATAGTTTACCTCCAATTGTTACTGGATCTCATCTCGACACTGTTCCAAAGGGAGGTAAGTACGACGGAACTTTAGGAGTAATTGCAGGAATTGAAATCGCTTTTTTCCTTCAGGAAAATGACATTAAATTAAATAGACCATTTGAAATAATTGTTTTTGCTGATGAAGAATCGACAATGATTGGTTGTAAAGGCTTTACAGGTAATTTATCCGTAAACGAAGAAGATTTTATTACCAGTAATTCTTGTTCAATAATTGATAATCTTTCTAGGATTGGTGGAAATTGGCTTGAGATTAAAAGTGCGACAAGAAGTAAAAAAGATATATTCGCTTTTCTTGAATTACATGTTGAACAGGGAAAGGTTTTAGAAGATGGTGGTTTGGATATCGGAATTGTTAATGGAATAGTAGGTCAAAAAAGAATAACGGTTAAGGTTATAGGCCAGGCAAATCATGCAGGAACTACACCGATGTCAAATAGAAATGACGCACTTTTGGCCGCCTCTAAAATTATTGTTGGCATTGAACAGATTGCTAAAACTACTTCTGAAAGTTCAGTCGCAACAGTTGGCAAATTGAAATTACATCCAAATACGGCAAATGTTATTCCAGGAGAGGCAGTATTCACTATAGATATGAGAGATTTGGATGAAGATGTAATTGGGAAAATGAGTTTAAGAATTGAGAATCTATGCTCAGAAATTCAAGAAGTTACTGGATGCGTAGTACAGATAGAACCTCAATTTGAAGTGATTCCCACTAAGTCATGCCCTAAATTAGTGAGATCTTCATTTCATCAATCTGAAAAGTTGGGATTTAAAACCGGAATCTTACCAAGCAAAGCGAGTCACGACTCACAAGAAATAGGTAGGATTTGTCCTATGGTTATGATCTTTGTCCCAAGTAGGAATGGTCTGAGTCATTCCTATAAGGAATATACTTCTCTTGATCAATGCGCTAATGGTATTGAGGTTTTATTGAATACAATATTTTCCATTGATAAGAATTTTTTAGACAAGCCTCTAATAATATAAATGACATTTTCAATTATTGGTTTTGATCCTTTAAAAAATAGATTTGGTGTTGCAGTTTCTTCTTGTCATATAGCTGTTGGCTCAACAGTTTCATTTGTTAGATCACAGGTTGGTGCTGTTGCAACTCAGGGACAAACTAATCCTTATTTAGGATTAAGAAGTCTTGAATTACTCCAATCCTGCTCTGATTCAAAAATTGTTTTGGAAGATTTAATTAAAGAAGATTTTGGCAGGGGAAAAAGACAGGTTCACTTAATTGATAAGTATGGGATAAGCGCATGCTGGACAGGTCAAGAATGTTTTCAGACAAGCGGACATATAAGTGGAGAAAACTTTTCTGTAGCTGGCAATTTTCTAGAGAATATTGAAGTTCTTGAGGTGATGGCTGATGTTTTTAAACAAAGTGATCCAAATATCAAATTAGGGAAAAGACTACTTGATGCTCTTAATGCAGGAGAAAATATAGGTGGAGATAGACGAAGCCCCCGTTCAACCTCAAGCGCCTTAAAGGTAAGCGGAGAACTAGGCTTTCCCCTTTTAGACCTTAGAGTTGATTATCATGATTCTTCTGTAGATGAACTAATTAGAATTTATAGACATAGTCAAAGTGAATGGGCTCAGGAATGGAGAGATTCAATGAATGACTTGCCTGAAATGAATATGAAACGAGAATTTAGAGTGGCATAAAGTTTAAAGATAAAAGACTTTGCTTGTAATTTCAGCATCCAATAGTCGTAAGAAATCGTTAGTTAGGTGACTTTTAATATTCACTTTTATCCAATACTTACGTATTTTTTCCCTTTTTTAATTTCTTGCTCAACAAAAAGTCTGGCCCAATTGTCTACTTCAAGAATATCCTCCAATTCGGGACTCAAATTCAAATTCTCCATATGTGATTCACAAGCTTTACTTATAAATGTTGGAATTTCTTGAAAAGAAATTTTTTCTTTGAGGAATTGTTCAACAGCCATTTCATTAGCAGCATTTAAGACTGCAGGCATAGTCCCAGAAGATTTCCCTGCAGCATAGGCAAGTCCCATGCATGGATATTTAAACTCGTCTGGTTCTTTAAAAGTTAATTTTCCAATTTCACTTAGGTTTAATCTTTTCCAATTTGTTTTAAATCTTTCAGGCCAACTCATCGCATATAAAATGGGTAGTTTCATATCTGGCCAACCTAATTGAGCTAATACTGAAGAATCTTCCATCTCAATCATTGAATGAATAATACTTTGAGGGTGGATAACTATTTCGATATTTTCGTAAGAGGTCCCAAATAAATAATGAGCTTCTATAACTTCTAATCCTTTATTCATAAGAGTTGCGGAATCTACAGTTATTTTTTTTCCCATATCCCAATTAGGATGTGAAGTCGCATCTTCCACTGTGACATGCTTTAAATCCTCAACGGCCCAATCTCTGAAAGCACCACCAGAAGCTGTTAAATGTATGGCTTTTAAACCCTTAGGCATCTCTCCTGTTGAAAAATCTGCATTTTTATAATTAGGTAATCCTTGTAAACATTGAAAGATAGCAGAGTGTTCTGAATCAGCAGGTAAAAGCCTACTATTATTTTTCTTTAATGCAGGAATAACAATTGGTCCTGCCGCAATTAAAGTTTCTTTGTTAGCGAGTGCAATATTTTTCCCCGCATTAATCGCTGACATTGTTGGAATTAAGCCTGCACAGCCTACTATCCCTGTTACAACAGTATCTGCCTTATCCCATGCTGAAACTGCGTTAATCCCCTGCTTTCCACCTAAAACCAAGGGAGCATCATCCAAATCTAAGTTATTAATATTATCTTTTAAATCTTTTATAAGACTCTCATCCTCAATTGCAACTACCTCTGGTTTATGTGTTTTAACTTGTTCAGTTAATAAATTAATATTTCTTCCTGCAGAAAGAGCTACGGCTTTAAACTTATCAGGCTGCTCACTAGCTATTTCGAGAGTTTGAGTCCCAATTGAACCAGTAGAACCAAGCACAGTAATGTATTTCAATTTTCTCTGATATTTCTAATATCTTCCCATTTAAAGGTGTATTTAAAAAACAAAAATTTCAAATTGGTTTTTTTCTTAAAATTTAGATCCTTATCCATGTAGTTATTTCCTTTGATTGATCAATAACTTCAATACCTTTTTCGTTTAACAAATTCCTTATTTCATCGGCCTTCGTATAATCCTTTTCCTTTTTTGCTTTCAATCTTTCATTAATGAGCGTTGATATTTCTTCTTCTGTTATTTTACTTTCTTTTACTAAAACCTCTTTTTTAAGACCCAGTACCTCAGTCAACTTTTCAAGAGTTTTAAAATTCTCAAGTAGAAAGAATTTTTCATTTAGGTTTATTTTAAAACCTTCGACCCTTTGAAATTGGTTTAAAAAGTTTTTTAATGGTTTTGCTAAATCGTAAATAATTGCAATAGCGCCTGCTGTATTAAGGTCATTTCCAAGAGCCTCAGAAAATTTAAGCTTTTTTTGAGATAATTCAAAGCTTATTTTCTCTTTATATTTTTCTTCGATATATTCATTTTTATCAATAGATCTAAAAGTACCTTTTGTAAGATCCATAAAAGAAAGGGCTACATTAATGTTTTTCCAAGCTTCTGAAGCACTCCTTAAAGCTTCTTCAGTAAAATCAAGTGGTTTTCTATAATTCACAGTCATAACAAAATATCTCAAAGTCATAGGGCTTATACCTGAATTAATTAGCTCTCTGATAGTTTTAAAATTTTTCAGGGATTTACTCATCTTTTGTCCATTTACATTGACCATCCCATTGTGTAACCAATAGTTCGCTAGCTTTTTGCCATTGGCTGCTTCTGATTGGGCAATTTCATTCTCATGATGTGGAAAAATCAAATCAGAACCACCTAAATGGATATCAATAGTATCTCCTAATTCATCTTTTACCATCGCCGAACATTCAATATGCCATCCTGGCCTACCTTTCCCCCATGGCGAATCAAAAAATGGCTCATC
Organism: uncultured Prochlorococcus sp.; assembly: GCA_902525585.1. Taxonomy (GTDB): domain Bacteria; phylum Cyanobacteriota; class Cyanobacteriia; order PCC-6307; family Cyanobiaceae; genus Prochlorococcus_A. The sequence goes on from CABZHQ010000001.1 coordinate 35,652, forward strand.
ATCTTTGGCTTTTTTCCATAGTGCAAAATCTTGCGGATTAAGTTTTTTACTATTTTCATCATTAGCCATTCTTCCTTGCTGATTGATATTTTGTTCTTGTATATTTTGATTACTTAGCTTTCCATAATTTTTATTTTTAAAAACAGAATAATAAACATCTCCATCCCTAGAGTATGCGTAACCTTTGTCCTCAAGGATTGTTATAAAGGAGCAGATATTGCAAATATGATTCGTTGCTCTTGGCATACTATCCGGACGCATTATTCCTAAAGAATCCATATCTTTATGAAATTCAATAATATTTTTTTCAGATACTTCCTTCATTGAACTGCTTTCTTCTTTAGCTCTTTTTAAGATCTTGTCATCAATATCTGTAAAATTTTGAACATACTTCACTTTGAAATCATTGTAAATTAAAAATCTTCTCAATACATCCCAAGCTATATAACTTCTGGCATGACCAAGATGACATAAATCATAAACAGTTACTCCACAACAATAAATTTTTACTACATCATCAATAGGCTTAAAAACCTCAACTTTTTTGCTTAAAGTATTAAAAAGTTTGATCATTTTAAATTAAGTATTTCATAAGGTTTATTTTGTCTCCATCCAATTGTCTCCAATACCAATATCAACTAAAAGAGGCACATTTAATTTTACACAATCTTCCATAGTCTTCTTTACTAATTTCGTCGTAATTTCCAAAGAATCTGGTTCAACTTCAAACAATAATTCATCATGTACTTGCAAAAGCATTTTTGCGGGAATATTCATTTCTATGAATTTCTTATTAAGTTTAACCATCGCAATTTTAATAATGTCTGCACTTGAACCCTGAATTGGTGCATTGGCTGCGGCTCTTAATGCCTGCGCTTCCATGCCAGCCCTTCTTGCAGATTGCAGGTCAATTTCGTAAGGATCTTTCCCAATTAATCTTCCAAGTCCATTTTTATCAAACTTAAATTCTCTTTTTCGACCAAAAATTGTTTTAACATAACCTTTTGATAAGGCTAGCCTTTCTTGGAGTTCAAGAAATTTGAAAATTTTTGAATATCTTTCTTTGTATTTTATTAGGAATTCTTTTGCCTCTTGAGTACTTACTCCTGTTGAACGAGCAAACTTTTTTATACCCATACCATAGATAACTCCGAAATTTATTGTTTTCCCAACTCTCCTTTCTTCGGATGATATTTCTTCTTTCTCGAAAATTAATCTTGCAGTCAAAGAATGAATGTCATCATTTTTATGAAACGCATTAATTAGTATTTCTTCATCCGCTAAGTGAGCAAGTATTCTTAATTCGATCTGAGAATAATCAGCGGATAAAAGTTTCCAATTTTTTTCAGGCAAGAATGCTTTTCTGATTCTCCTACTAAATTCAGTCCTAACCGGGATATTTTGAAGATTAGGATTGCTACTACTTAGTCTCCCAGTCGCTGTAGCAGCTTGATTAAAGTTTGTATGAACTCTTCCTGTCTTTTTGTTAATAAGATTTGGAAGAGCATCAATATAGGTGCTAAGTAATTTGCTGAGAGTTCTATGTTTTATTAAATGTTGGATTATTTCATGCTCGTCGACTAATCTCTCAAGAACTACTGCATCTGTACTCCATCCTGTTTTTGTTTTGCGTGATTTCTTTTTATCCAAATTTAATTTTTCAAACAAGATCTCACCGAGTTGTTTTGGTGAAGATAGATTAAAATTTTCTTTTGCTAGTTCATAAACTTTACTTTCAATATCTTCTAAGGTACTTTTTAGTTCTTTTGAGAGTTTATCTAAATAAGGGATATCGATGGTTATTCCATTCATTTCCATTTGAGACAATACCGGCTCTAAAGGCAGCTCAATTTCTTCGAACAATTTGATTAATTCATCTTTTTCCTTTGAAAATCTTTCTTTAAAAATTTTGACAATCTTAAAAGTTAGAAATACATCATAACCGCAGTAAATACTTGCTTCATTAATATCAACAAATGAAAAGTCTTTATTTTTCCCTACTGTTTCTTTAAATGAAGGGGGCTTAAATCCAAATAATCTAAAACTAATTTCACTTAACCCATGCTTCTCCTGGTTATTAAGGAGGTAGTCTGCTATCAAGGTGTCAAAGGTTACGCCTTTAAGATCAAGTCCATGATTAAAAAATATTTGCCTGTCAAATTTAGAATTTTGGAGTACTTTTTCTTTTTTCGGATCTTCTATCCAAGTTCTTAGTTTTGAGAAAACATCTTCAATTGATAATTGACTGGGGGGCTCTTTTTTTGTTTGATGACCAAGAGGTATATAAAATAAATCATCATTTTCTTCTCCAAGACATAACCCTATCCCAACAAGTTCCGCATCGATTGGATTTAAACTATTGGTCTCTGTATCTAAAGAAACTATCTCATTGGTCTTGTCTAATCTTTGAATTAATTCATCAAGTGATTCGAAATCATTTAAAATATTTACCTTAATTTTAGGGATTTTATTTTCACTATTTTCTAATTCATTTTTACTGGAGACTTTTGGTGGATTCCCCTCCTCTTTAGCTACATTATTTTTGTCAAAACCACCTTTGCTGAAAGTTGAATTGAAAATATCAATTTGTCTAAGTAGTGTTGATAATTCAAGTTTTTGCAGTGACGCTGAAAGTAGTTCTTGATTTATATTTTTCAATTCATAATCGTTACTTAAAATTAAAGGCACCTCAGTATTTATTTTTGCTAAATCTCTAGAAAGAAAAGCATTATGTTTATCGTTTCTGAGCTTTTCTATAACTGAACCTTTGATGAATCCTTTATATTTTTTATCATTGTTCTGCTGAATCTTGTCCAAAGCCTGATAAATCCCATCAAGAGTGTCGTTCTCCTTTAGTAGATTAATTGCAGTTTTTGGACCTACGCCTTTAATACCAGGAATATTATCAGAACTATCACCAGTTAGGGCTTTAAGATCAACTACTCTTTCTGGTGCAACACCTAATTTTTCTTTTACTCCATTTTCATTCATAAAAGTTGGATTACCACTTTTCGCATATGGACCACCACCCATATAGAGTACATAAATATCTTTTTGATCATCTACTAATTGAAATAAGTCCCTATCCCCAGAAAGAATATTCACGCACCATCCTTTAGAAGAAGCATCATTTGCAATTGTGCCTAGGAGATCATCTGCTTCATAACCGGGAGATTTAAATATTGGTAAATTAAGGCTTTCTTCTAAAATGATTTCTAGTTGTTCAATATCCTGAAAAAAAACATCTGGAGCTACATCTCTATTGGCCTTATAATTTGGATCTAATTCATGTCTGAAAGTTGGTTTTTCGGTGTCAAATGTAATACAAACACCCTCAGGACTAATATTTTTGCAATTATCCAGAAGACTTTTTAGAAATCCATAAGTCACACTTGTTGGGAATCCTTCTTTAGTTGTTAAACCTCCATCAATCCCTTTGCTAAATGCATAAAAGCTTCTAAAAGCAAGTGAATGACCATCGACTAAAAGTAAAATTGGTTTTTTAGAGTTTTCAGATTTTAAACTCATTTTCTCTTCTTAGCCCATGGTGGAATATCAATAAAGATTTGCTCTCCAGGTTCTAATCCATCAATTACTGAAGTTTTATTTCCACTACTAATACCAATTTCGATTTTTTCAAATTTGGGAGAATTGTTTTTATCAACTTTTAAAATTCCTTTTTCACCTTTTTCTGTGACAATAGAAACTGTGGGAACTAGGATTTTTTCTTCATTACCTTCGACTCTAAATTCAAGATCTGCAGTCATTCCAATTTTGATTTCTTCAGAAATATCTTTAAAATTTAAAGTTACTTCGAATGAGGTTACATTATTATCTTTTACAGCTCTTGTGGCTATTTTTTTAACTATGGCACTATATTTTTTTGAGGGATAAGCCTCAATTCTTACTGAGGCTTCTTGACCTATTTTTATTCTGCCAATGTCACTCTCGGGAACTTTGGCAACAATTTCTAGACCCTCTGATAATTCAAAAATGAAGTTTTTAGTTTTAGGGTCTGAACTTAAGTTTGTACTTGGTGTGACATAAGATCCTATCTCTGCATATTTTGCAGTTATCTTTCCTCCATAAGGAGCTTTAATTAGATAGAAACTTTTTTCAGCTTTTGCATCATTAAGTTTGGAGCTACTAATGTTGTAGTTATTTTTATAACTTTCATAATCTTCTTTACTCACCGCACCTTCTTGATATAAAAATTCCCTTCTTAAAAATTCAGATTTTTGTTTTTCTACATTTAATTTAAGTTCTTCAATTTTATATATAAAATCTTCATCATCGAGAGAAGCTAAAACCTGATCTTTTTTTACAATATCGCCCTCATCTACTTTGATTTCTTTAATTACTCCTTGCTTTCGAGGCCCAATATTGCTTGTCCTTATTGCTTTTACTTCACCACTTGTATTAATTGAATCTGAGAGGATTCCTTTTTCAACTTGAACTACAAAATCAGAAATGTCTTTTGATTTATTTTTCTTGAAGGAATTGGTTATGAAAACGAAAAATATAGTTAAAGAAAGTAATATAATTCCACTTCTTAGATTTATATTTTTTTTTATTAAATCAAGCATTTCTTTTGAAAAAAGTAATTGAGAATATTTGGGAACTAAATAAATAATCAAGTCGATTATAATTAACTTATCCAAGATTGGTTAAGTAAATACTATATTACTAGAAGATGTTTTCTGAATAATTTTTCCATAAATTTTTTCAAATGTTAAAAGCCGGTATTATTGGATTACCAAATGTTGGGAAATCAACTTTATTTAATGCACTTGTAGAAAATGCTAAAGCTCAAGCGGCTAATTTTCCCTTTTGTACTATAGAACCTAATAAAGGTATAGTTTCAGTCCCAGATCAAAGGTTACAAGAGTTAGGTGATTTAAGTTCTAGCCAAAATATTATCCCAACAAAAATTGAATTTGTAGATATCGCAGGACTAGTAAAAGGAGCCAGTAAAGGTGAGGGTTTGGGAAATAAATTTTTATCAAATATTAGGGAGGTTGATGCAATAGTTCATGTTGTGAGGTGCTTTGAAGATAGTGATGTAATTCATGTTTCAGGTAAGGTAGATCCTTTGGATGACATTGAGATTATTAATCTGGAATTGAATTTAGCTGATTTATCCCAACTCCAAAAAAGAAGAGAAAGAATTAAAAAACAGGTTAGAACTAGTAAAGAGGCAGCAAAAGAAGATAATTTACTAGAAAAGATTGAAGAAGAGCTACAAAAAGGATTTTCAGTTAGATCAATATCTTTGAGTGAAGAAGAAAATTTAATAATTAAGCAACTAGGCTTTCTTACTGCTAAACCAATTATTTACGCAACAAATTTGAATGAAAATGATTTAGCTGAAGGGAATGATTTCTCTTCAAAAGTTCAGAGTTTTGCAAGCAATGAAAATACAGAATGTATAAAAATATCAGCGCAAGTCGAATCTGAATTAATAGAGTTAGAACCAGAAGATAAAAAAGACTACCTTATTGGTTTAGGAGTAGAAGAAGGGGGATTAAGTTCTTTAATTAGATCAACATATAAATTATTGGGATTAAAAACTTATTTCACCACCGGAGAAAAGGAGACAAAAGCATGGACCATAAAAGATGGGATGACTGCGCCACAGGCAGCAGGAGTAATTCATACTGATTTTGAAAAAGGATTCATAAGAGCTCAGACTATTTCGTTTCAAAACTTAATTGATTCAGGTTCAATTGCCAATGCAAAAACTAAAGGTCTTTTAAGAAGTGAAGGGAAGGAATATATTGTTAACGAAGGTGATGTAATGGAGTTCTTATTTAATGTTTAGTAAATCTCTTAAGGCTTACTATTTTGCTTTTTGAATTTAAATTCAAAAAATGAAATTAACAAAATTAAGATACATCCTAAGCAACTTCCTATTAACCCAAAAACAATGGTTGTAAAGCCATCATCGTAGCCATATTGTAATTGTGGCAAGTGAGGGGGTATTGGCATTATTTTTCAACAGAATTTTCAATATCTTCCAGTAAATGTTTAGTTGATCTACTAAAACCATTTGTTTTTAAATAGTTTTGAGCCTCTCTAAATTTTTCAGCTACTCTTTTTGCGTAAGGAGTATTCATGGAATTTTGAGTCATCTTGAAAGTGCGACTCATTTTATAATCTGATTTAGGTAAACCCTTGATAAGTATTCAAAAATACAAGAATATAAAAATAGGATTTTTTACTTACTAAGAAATTTATTGTAAAAAGTTCTTGATTCTCCAAAATAAAGTTTTTCAAATTAGAAAAATTGACTATGACATATATATTATTAATTCTTTTTTTTGTACTTATATTATTAATATTTTTTTATTCAAAACGAAATAGAGGGTTAGTCCAAAAAACAACAATTAGTCCAACTTATGTTCCTTTCTTAAAAGAACAAAAATTTAATCCTGACATAAGTACTGATAATTGGGATTTACACAAACTTAGATTAGATAAATTTAAAAGATCACAATATAAGGGATTAACTTTCTTCGTAAGTTCAGAAAATAAAATTTACTATCTTTCGGAAGAAGGGGATAAGGTTTATTGCTAACAGGTGAAATTAATTTTATAAATAAGAAAAGCCGATAGAAAATAATAATATAAATGAAGTATTTATTTTTATTATCAGAAAAGTTTTATAGGTTTATCAAATGGGAGTGGAATACTTTAAAAAATCTAAGAAGAACAAAAAGAAAGAATTTTTTTTTAAGAGGATCATTTGCGTTATTTAGTTTATTCTCTATTCTTTTTTTAATATTTTCTCCTCCTATCGCTTTTGGATTGTTATTTGGAGAGGGATTGAAATTTAGTACTTTTTTTATTTGGATATGGATTTTAAATTTAAAGTTTTTTTGAAAATGTATGATTAATTTCTCGAGATTATTTAAAATTAGGAATATAAAAAATTTACATTATGCCAAAAATATTCAAACAAAATAAGTTCGCTTTGTTGGGAGCAAATATATTAATAATTTTGCTCTGGGTAACTATATCTTCTTTTTTGCTAAATTTTTTTCAAAGTGAAAATGCACCATTTTATATTTATAAAATATCTTTTTTAATCAGATTTCTTCCTCCTATCTGGGTTACATGGTTCCTATGGATAAAAAGAGGTGGTTTAAAAAGATAAATAAAAAAAAGTATTTTTGCGTATTTACTATAAAAATAAATCAGTTAAAATCTGAAGGCTTACTTGAAATTTTCATGTGAGAATTAGGTAATTGAGAGATTGTTTTTAGCTAAGAAACAATCTCTTTTTTTTATTTTTTCTCAAAAAAAAAGTGCCTGTCAGTATCCCTATGACAAACACTCATGACGATCAATTTTTAAAATTAAACAGGTAATCTATTATCAATTTCCACCAGTCCAGAATCCATAAGACGACCAATTTTAATAACTAGAGCCATATCTAGCCTTGAAAATTCAGACTGATGGTTAGTTATCCAATCAAGTTCTGAAAGAGTTATAACTCCCAAAGTATTTACTTTAAGATAAAGTAGGCCTATATTCATTTTAAAAGATTCCTGGGATTATCCAGCCGAATAAGCCATAATTTACAACTAATGCAAATAAGCCCATCATTGCCATTCTTCCATTAGTTCTCTCAGCATTTTGCCAATAAGTTGGTTTTGAATTTTCCATTTTTTTATAGTTGAAGGTTTACTAAATAGTAATTTTTAAACGAAACCAGGAATTATTTGACCTGTTGTTAGATATGCTCCGACAGCAGCAATTAATCCAAGCATTGCGAATCTGCCGTTAAGAGTTTCAGCAACAACTTTTTCTTTTTCGATTGTTTTGACTTTTGTGTTTGTGTTTTTCATTTGTTTAGAAGATGAATAGTTTAAATTTTCGTTTTGAAATTGCTTTGTTAAATAAGCAACGAGGATGGCTGTAATGAATATAATTACGGCTAAAAAACCTGAAAGTGGACTCATTAAAAAATGCCAGGAATAATTTGTCCAGTTGAAACGTATGCTCCAACTAATGCAACAAGGCCAATCATTGCCCAACGACCATTAACTTTTTCTGCGTTTTGTGGGTAGCTGTCGTATGAAACAGACTCATCTATGTAAGGACGTGTTTCAGTAGGAAACATATTCTGTCTGCCGCCTGATTCAGTAGTAACGTTTGAATTCGCCATTGAAGTTGTGTAATTGTTAATTAATGTAACACTACTATTAACAAATGTAAAGTATTAAGCTGATATTAAGTTATTTTTAAGATAATTACTACATAAATGTTACATATACGTAACATATATTTTTAAATAAATTTTTTTTAGGCTTTTTACGCTTTACAGATTGGTTCGCAAACTATTAAGAGTTAAATGAGATTTTTAAGTATTTATTTTTAAATCTTTAAAAAGATATCAGTTTGGTAGAAAAAACTACATCATTCTAAAATTTGAATAATTAGTTTTTAGATATAATCTATTTCACTTTATTATGGAATTCGCAAAAAAAATCATGACCGAAAAAGCTGAAAAGCTTAATGGTAAAGCAGCAATGCTTGGAATGTTTGCTCTTGTGGGAGCTTATTATTTTACTGGTCAAATTCTTCCAGGAATTTTCTAAGAAAAATCCTTTTAAAATTTTTTTCAGGGCTTTATCAAGCCCTTTTTTCCTGGATGATTGTACTATATCGCTTTTTAATTATCTAATAATTCAAATAACTTACTTATTAGAAACTTTCTTTTAAAAAAAGTTTTATCAATGTATTTTTTATTCTCTTCTTTTAAAATTTCCTGACCATTTGAGCCCAACCCTTTAAGGACAAATTCTTTATCTTCTTTAATCCACTTATTTATCATTACCCCCGTCGTCTCTATGTGGAATTGCAATCCGTAAGCAAAATTACCAATCCTAAAAAACTGTTCCTTACAACGTTCACTACTAGCAATGAGTACTGCTTTATTAGGTAATAAAATCCTATCTCCATGCCAATGCAGGACATGAAAAGGCTCTTCAAACAGTGTTTTGAAGTCTTTATTCGATTTGTCTATATAAATTTGAGACCATCCAATTTCTGGTAATGCTCTTGGAGGTGATCCATATTTAAGAATTTCTACATCTCCTCCCGCAGCATTCGCAAGCAACTGAGCACCTAAGCAAACACCGATTATAGGTCTCTCATTTTCTAATTCTTTTTTTATAAAATCTCTTTCTAACTTAAGCCATGGATAGCTGTCTCTTCCAATATCTTTAACTCCCATTGGTCCACCCATAATTAAAATTAAGTCGCCTTTTTTGGTTTTAGGCAGATCATTTTTATTATCTAAACGAATAATTTCTATTTTTAAATCTCTTTCTTTAGCAAATTGTTCAAAAAGACCAGGCCCCTCTATTGCTAAATGCTGCAAAACTAATAGGCGTCTTATTGTCTTCATTCGCTTTCCATTATTTCAGCTGATTCAGAACAGACATTAACGCTAAACCACTTCATTGCCGACCAAGTATCTTCTTGGTATGTACCTGCAGCAATACTTACAAAACAATCATTTTCATACCAACTTCGATAACTAGGAGTTACTCCCGTTCCTTTTAATCTATTTTCTAAGCCTTTTCCATATTTTTTAATAACAAGATTCATAGCTTCATTCTCAATTTCTCTTTGCTTTTCATCAGCAAAACTTCCTAGTGGAATAATAAAAAGAATTGATCCAAAAAGTAAACTTATCATTTAGTCTTTTTCTTTGTATGTAGCTAATTTTATCTTGATTATTTATTTTTAACACCGAATTCTATATTTTAGAAAACTCTTAAGCTCATAAAAACATAAAAGCTTTTTCTCATCAGGATCCCTTATCCGTAATTGTGAGATACTTCTGTCCACCCTTTTTGGTGAAGTTCGTGCCACTTTTCCCAGGCTGAATCTATGTTGTGTTTTTCAGAGGATTTGTACCCTCCTGGTTCTCCAAGGTGATTTGTGTAGAAAAGATGCGTATGAATTTTTAAATTAGGTTTAGGAGAATTTTTGCATTCTTCGAAAAAGATCATCCTGCTGCCTTCGGGATTTAGTAGGCATCCGTTTGGCATGCTAGTGCTACAACCAAATGAATAATTAGACTTCATGCTTTCGCCTTAAAAGGTTATTTGAATATTAATACATTTGTACTATAAGTTATATTCTTTTCGTTTCGCTGTCAATCCTTTTAGGGTAATGTACTTATTTACTAATAATGATTTTACCTTTTAATAAAAAAGATAAATTAGTTGAGCTTATGAATTATAGGGAAGATTTAGAAATCAAACTACAAAAAGTAACACTTGCGATACAGGAGGTTTTAGAGGACGTCTATAAAACTGAACAGGAGAAGCAAAAAATTATTGGCAAACTGATTGACTTTAAAGAGGCAATAATATCAAAAGGAGTTGAACTTAATATTGAATTAGAAGCAGCCTAGAAATATTGTAAATCTCATGAATATTTAATAGCTTTTAGAATATTGGTATTTAAAGAGTAGGTTAATTTATCAAATGCAGCCTGGAACTTTTGAATTATTGATTCTAGTATTTATCTTTTTGGGTCTTCAAGCCTGGTGGATTATCCCAATAGTTATTAAAAATAATAAATTAAATAATAAAGGTAAGGATTTAAGAGAGGAAATTAAGCTATTAGAAAAGTTATATAAAAAATAAATAAGTTTTTATTTTTGCAAACTACTTATTATTAGTGAAACTCAAATATCTAATGAAATTAAAAATATTTATTCCATTTTGCTTCCTTTTTATTGGGACTTTAGCTTTACCATACCCATCTCTTGCTGAGGAAAAAATTGAAGTTATACCTCTTATTCAAAGTTCAAAAGGACTTAGTGGTAAAAATTTTAATTATCTCGAGGGGAAGCCTGAATTAAGACTCCTAAAAGTAAAAATTCCAGTTGGCTTGAAAACTCAAATTCATACTCATCCTTCCCCAATGTTGATTCATGTCACTAGAGGAAGATTAAAGCATGTGAGGGGTAAAGAAATTAATTTCTTTAAAGCTGGTGATGCATTTATAGAGAGTAACAATGGGAGCGCCCACTATGTGAAAAATGTTGGGAAGAAGCCGGCCATACTTCATGTGGGTGTTGTATCAGTAGTTGGAATGCCTACGGCCATAAATAAATAATATTTTTCTGTAATTTGTTCAATCTGCAAGAGTATTGAACTTTTATGAAGAACAGCTGTAGTAAGATATTCCTCCATAGTTAAAATACTGGCTTGGCTTTAGTCGATTATATTTTTGATCTATTTCTGAGGGTTGTTCTATATATGGGTTACTGAAAACATTCTGTAACTCTTTTATTTTTTTGTAATTTCCTTTTTCAGCTTCTTCATATGCAGGGACGACCATCCATTCGCGCCATGTATAGACTGGATTAAGAGATTTCATCGAGGCCGATTTTGCTTTGATATATCCCTCTTTCTTCAAGACTGATTGCCAGTTTTCAAGCCATACTCCCCACCTATTATTAAGCTCATCATTAATTGGTAAATAAAAACTGTCTTTTAAAGAATCTAAGTTATCAGGTATTTCAGAGAGTTTACGGAACAAAATTGTATAGTCTGCTTTTGAAATGACCATGAGATTAAAAAAATCATTTATTAGAGTTTCGTTGTAATGTTCTAAACCAAGCTTGTTTGCCCACATTTTCATCAATTCCTTATTCATTAATTTGGAAAAGTCCTTTTCGATTTGATCTAACTTTTCTTGAGCTTGTTTGCTTTCTGAAAGTAACGGACTAAGAGAGGAACAGAATGTTTTAAAGTTAATTGCCGCAGCAGAAGGTTGGTTAAAAAATGAGAAATGTTCACCTCCACCTGTCCATGGTTGAAATCTTGGATCAAATAATTCACAGAATCCAAAGGGGCCATAATCCAAGGTATAACCTCCAGCAGCACAATTATCACTATTGAAGTTACCTTGGCAATAACCAACTCGCATCCAGTTGGCTATTAGTGATATCAATCTAGATCTATATAAACAAGCTAGTTGTGTTACCTTACTTTCAAGTGAAATTTCATTTTCGATTTCTTCTTTATAGTTTCTATCAATAAGATGTTGAACTATCATCTCTAGTTCACTAAGAGCTTCATCATAAGCATTATTGCGAACTCGTCTTGCAAAAAGTTCAAGCTGTCCTACACGTAAAAAAGACGGAGCGACTCTTGTAGTAATTGCCGCTTGATTGTCAATCATGATGTCAGGTTCAAAATACCTGGACCCTTTGGAATACCATGGCCTCCTAACTTTTTCTGATTGTGAGACAAAAAGTGTTAAAGACCTTGAGGTAGGAATTCCCAAGGAATCCATTAATTCCTGTGCAAGAAATTCTCTAACGCTAGATCTTAAGACAGCCCTACCATCTGCTCCTCGACAGTAGGGAGTTGGACCTCCTCCTTTAAGTTGCATCTCCATTCTTTTCCCATTGAATATACCTTCAAAAACAGAAATTGCTCTGCCATCACCATAACCATTGCCAGTACCAAAGGGACATTGTTGAGTATATTCAGTTCCATAAATTGATAATGCATAACCTGTTGCCCAACCAACAGGACTCATTGGATAATTAGCAACAGAAATATCACCTGAGAAAAAACGACAAAATTTCTTGTCTTTAGTAAGATCTGAGCTTAGCTTTAGTTCTTTAAAAAGTTTCTTGCTATGGGAAATATATTCTGGTTCTGGAATAGCAGTTGGAACAACTGGTACGAAATGACCTGAATATACTGATCGCGGCTTATGATCATTTCCATCTTTTGTTGATTGAGGATCTGCTTTAAGAGAATTCATAAAAGAATAGTCAGATAGTTGAGAAAATTCAGAAAAATTTTCTGTAAGCTTTCCTTTTAGTGAATCAGATTTGGTTGACATCAAATTTGTTATCTATTCTTTTAGGCTCTCTAATTTCTTTAAATTAAACACCTAAATGTATTTTATATAGATTCTATTAGGGATGGTTTTTGCAGATACGTTTGAGATTTAATATAAGTTAAAAATTTAATACTTAATTAAAAACAGGGTCCGCAGTAAGACATTTTTTTTAAGTTTGCTTTAAAGTAACCTGAAAAAGTTTATCAATTTAATTTGTTGGTCGACTTATACCACCCCCCTTATTTCCGCACTATATTACTTGTGAAAATTTTCTAACTTACCCAGCCTTGGAGCAAATCAAACACACTAATAAATAGTCCAAAACCAATAATTGGGGGCGCAACCCATCTTGTCATGAATTTCAAATAACGTGTCGTTTTGATTCCTACTTTTGAATCACTAAGTTCTTCATTAAACTTTCTAGGTACTACCCATCCCATAAAGAAAGTAACCAAGAATCCACCAAAGATAAGTAATACGCCTCCAAAAATCGAATCAATAGTTCCAAGAATGTTTAAGTTCAATGCAGAAGGAATGCCTGCTAAGAATAGGAAAAGAGTTATCAGCCAAACAGATTTTTCTCTTTTAAAACCAAATTTATCCATTAAAGAGGAAACTGGAACTTCCAATAATGAAACAGAGGAAGTTATTGCTGCAATATAAGCTAGTGCAAAAAATGCAACAGCTACAACTCTTCCAACCGCTCCATATGAACCAAGGCCCGTAGGAATTGATATAAATAAGGCACCAACTGTTGATTCAGAAATAGCATCACTTAAACCAAATGTTAAAACAATAGGAAAGGTAATAAGTCCTGCCATAAGACCCACCAAAGTATCCAAAGAAGCGACTCCAACACTTAGTTTTGGAAGATTACTCTTTTTATTTAAATAGGAAGCATAAGTCACCATAACTCCAATTCCTAAACTTAAAGAAAAGAAAGCTTGTGTAAAAGCATTTCTTATTGTTTGAGGATTCCTTAATTCATCAAAGTCAAACTTAAACAAAAATGTCTTGTATCCTTCCCATGCGTCTGAAAGTGAAGTGGCCCATATTGCTAACGATATAAGAATTATAAAAAGTATAGGCATAAAGAATCGCGTCACCTTTTCGATTCCTTTTTTTATCCCTGATGAAACTATTATGGCTGTGAGAACAAGACTTAATAGGTGCCCCAATAAAACACTGCTACCACCACTAATTGAGCCAAAGAAAGCTTCTGCTTCACTTAAATTTTTTGGTAATCCAAAAAATAATGAATGGAACAAGGTATCTGCGGTCCACCCCATAATGACTGAATAATATGATGCTATTCCCAAGGGAGCTATAAAGAAAAGAATTCCTAATGGATACCAATTTTTTCCAGCTAACTTTACTGGTGCTAGCAATGTGCTGGCAGTAGCGTTTCTTCCTAAAGCCATTTCAGCAACAAATACTGGAAGGCATACAATTAAAACTATGAGTATGTATAAAAGTACAAAAGCAGCACCTCCTCCTTGAGAGGCTCTGTAGGCGAAACCCCAAAGGTTACCGAGACCTACTGCGCTACCAGCAGCAGCAAGAATGAATCCCAACTTACTAGTCCATTGTTCTCTTGGAGAAATTTTTGAGTCCAAAATTAAAATCTGTTTTTTATAGTTGATTTATGACCCATAAATAAAAATTAGTTAATACATTGCTTAATAAAAACTAATCTTTATTCAATTATTTTTTTCGCAAAAAGATTTAAAATCTAAAAAACATCTTATTATTGCTATGTATATGGAAAAGACTATTCTAGATTTTCAACTAAGTAATAAGTTTGAACAATATGAATCTCATATGATTGCTGAGGAACAGCAGTCGATGTTTAACGAAATGGGAGTTAAAACATTTTATATTGGTAAATCATTAGATGATCTTCAAAGGGCAACTGTAATTTTTCAAGGACCAGAAAATGTTCTATACGATATTTTTATGAATCCTGAAACAAAATCTATTGTTGAAGCTTCAGGGCTTATTTATGCGGGGCCAAAATAATTCGATGGATTTCTTGAAAAAATAAATCTTTTATGAATTATCAACTTTTAATTGAATCATACTCTTTTGGGACATCCCTTTCTGAGCAAGAAATAGAACTTTTAAGTATGGAACTTGAAACTCAAATTATGAACATTAATATATCAACAGAATTTGGCTGTTTTAAATCTGCCCCCACCCATATTTGCGAAGGTCTAAATTTAAAAAAAGATACATATTGGATTATGTGCCTTGCTGAAATATTAGATTTACATAAGCCCCCTAAATTTGGGAAAACGAAAAGTGTGGAGGTTTTCGATTTACTTCTTGAAAAAGGACTTGTTATTGGTTAATTATTTTATAATTTGAGTATTAAAAAAATAAGTTGTTTTTTATTTATTCTGATATTATTAACCTAGGGCAAGATTAATAAATGAAAGATTCTAATAAATTGATATTGGGAAATATTATTAAGCTAACTAGATCAAGTGAAAAGAAATTTAAACTAGGAAATTTTAAAGGGGCAATAGATGACAAAATGAAGGCTAATGCAATATTGAAATCCAAATCTTCTGATGAAAAAATTATTGAAAAATATAGAGAAGAATTATCAAGATTGTATTCCTCAAAATTTGATCTTATATTCGATCATAAGCTGAAAATTGATGAAATAAAGAAAAATGAAATAGTAAAAATGCTGAAACAAAAAAGTAAGTAAAAATTAAAAAGTCTTGATTATAAAGGAGCAATAAAAGCCTTTAGGAGGGCAGAAAAATATTTTTCAAATTAAAATCACTTTAAATCTCAGAGTTTTTATAAGACTATTAAATTTATTATTATGAGAAAAAAATAATGAAAGGGTTGATTTTTTTTCAGAATTCGTTTCTTTAAAGATATATCATTTTTGGTACTACTCATGGTTATGCCCCAATCTACCTTGGAAAGCTTATTATTTTTTTTGATACTTTCCCTTTTTGCAACTTACATTGTTAATTTAAAGTATTCCTCAAAATTAAAAATACAGAAGTAGTTTTTATTTATCTTTTTCTTAATTAGATTTATTTTCTGGGATCACTCCAAGACTCTTTGTATAACCAGCTCAAAAAAGTAAGAGTAAGTATATTCCCAAATGCATAAGTTATTCCTAATAATGGGTCATAAATATTGGCAATAATTGTCGACATTATTAAGATTATTAACCCTGATACAACCAAATCCTGGATAGGCAAATGGTTAAAATTCACCGAATTTATCATTTGATAATTGTTTTTAATAGATTAAATTAATTATAAAACCAACAAGTACCTTATTTATTTATAAGGCAATATCATCTAAGATATGAATAATTTTATGATTGCTAAAATAATTGTAGTTTTTTCATCATTAACATATTTGAGTGTTTCATTTTTAAGAAATTATAATTCTCCAGAAAATATAGAAAAAAGATGTATTCTTAAATTTGAAAAGGATTTTAAAAATAATTTGGAAACATCTCATGAAGAATGGAATCAAATTTTAGATTTAGCTGATAACAACTATTTAAAATGTATGGGAATATCTCAGTATTAATTATGGGAGAGGCAAAGAGAAGAAAAAATTTAGGTATTCCGCCTAGAGAAGAAACTGAAGACATAAAGTTGCCTCAACTTGATAAAAAAGCCATACAACAAAAAGTAAGGACTACCTTGTATAAATATCCAATTATTCCTTTTCTTTTTTATGGAGCTGCAATATTGATACTAATCGGAGGTTTATTTTATGTTTTCAAATCCTTCAACATAGCTTAATTAAAAGGATTATTAATTTTGATATTTATGAATTTTGGCATCCTCAATTAACAATAATTGAAGGATAATAAATGAGCAATTTTTATTGTGCAAAAATAATCAAAGAAATAATATATGAGAATTATTTACAATTGACACCATCATATGATGTTGTAATTTTGGATTAAATTAAAAATATTTATGAAAAAAATAAATAAAAAATATGATGAAATAATGCGTCAAGCTGATAATGCAGTTGGAAGAAAAGAAGTAGTTAGTTTATTAAAAAAAGCTGCAATAATTATGTCTAAAACTGAGGAAAACTTAGCTGCTTAAATTAAAAAAACTATTTTATTAGGATAAATAAAACACCATAAAGAATGATTGATGAGGATGCAGCCATAATGATAAATGGTAGGATCATGCCTGAGTTTAACCATCTTAAAAGTCTAATTTTTTTGTTAATTACTCTTGGCATCTTTTCTGAATCCCTTGACTGCAACCTAACAAGTAAATAAATGGTGTAAATGATTAATTAATCTTTTTAAATATCATTCTTTAGCTATTTTGGAAATAAATTTTCTAAAAAAAATTATTTTAATTGCATCCGGATTTTTTATCTTAAGAGAAATTTTAGGTAATTAATACCTTGTATTCTTAAAATTTCTCAAGCAAAATTTAGAAACATTAGATTTCTAAATAATGATTGAAAATTTTAAAGAGATTCCGGAAGAATTTAAAGATTATGATTCAGATCTGTTACTTAAGATTCTAAATAAGACATTGCTCGAGAATAAAAAAGTTGATGATAAAGAACTATTTGTAGATGAAAATTGGAAAATTAATTCAAAAAATACGAGTAATATAATACCCTCAGATAATTCAAATTTGAAAAGAATATTATCAGATATTTTCCCAAATAAAAAAATAGTGATTGAAGATAATAATGATGGGTCGCAAACAATTTTTTTATTCTAATTTATGTAGTATGAAATGCTTATTTATCCTTTTTATTCAATATTTAATTTTTTGAGAAAAATTAGTAGAAATTTCTCTCGCGGAATTTTTTTGTAGATGTTATCGTTCATTAACGTTCATCCAAGTTTATATATCTGGACGCATGACATGGGAGTAGGGAACGGGATTCTCATTAACTGCAAAAGACCATGAATAACCTCTTACAAATAAGAGAAAAAATCAAAAAAGCCAATAGGCTTTATAAAGCTCAACTATTGGCAACAAAAAATGGAGAAATTACTCCATATAGAAGATCCGTCTTTGAAGAAAGAATCAGGAAAACACAAAATGAAATGAAATTGAAAGACTCAAAAAATTAAATTCTTTTGTAACTGATCAAAAAGAGAGGGTTTAATCCCTCTTTTTCTTTATTTTTATAAAAACAAAGTAATTCTAAATTTATTTTTCCGATTATAAATTATTAAAAATGACAAAATTTTGATGTTTTTACTATTGCATTAAATTATATAAATGGCAAATTTAATTCAATAATTAAGATGTAAATAGAGATGTTTAAAAAGAAATATAAACAATTAAATAACTCATCAAATAAATCAAGATTAGATCAAGTCTTATGGTTTATAGAAAATTATTTACCACAGAAGAAAGATAGAGGTCTTCAAAAAAATTTGTATATGGATAATCTAGAAGCAGAGACTATTAAGAAATTTTCTCAATTAGCCTCTATACGTTCTAAAAAATTATTCTCAACTACAAAAAATGCGACAATCTCTTTTACCATTGGTAATTGGGCCTTGCCCTACCTTAAATTGCTAAAGAAAATAGGAATAGCTAAGTAAGAAAATGTAAAGGACAAGAAGAAGATTTATCCTAAAAATAAAATTAAATAAAGATTATAAAGTCTCACAAAGTTCTTAATTAATTACAAGGAGAGATACTTACTTTACATAAAAAATACAATTGCTAAGTTTAAAATAATAGATCTATTAATTATGTTTCTAAATTATCTGCCTAATGAGATGGTTGAAGTTGTAGGTTTAACTATGATTTTTTCATTCCTAGTTGGAACTATATTAATTTTGTTATTTACATCAGATCAAGCAAATACAAAGAATTTATATTTAAAGAAGGTCAAATAAATTTTAAATAATTTATTCCTTTAAAAAAGTTATTTTTAAATAAAATTAACTCGCAGGTGCAGAGCATAATTTTTAATATTGAGACATAAATAAATTTTAGATTATGGGCGAAGCTAAAAGAAGAGAGGAATTAGGATTGCCACCTAGACAAAAAAAAGTTGAATTAAATAAATCTGATAGATACATTTCATGGCTTCCTATTACCAAATCAAGGATTAAGAAATATCCTTATATGGGTGTGGCAACAATGGCACTAGGAGCGATAATTTTCTTAGTCAGTGGTGGAGCAAATAGTATTAATTAATTAGATTTTTGGACCTACTTAAAATTTATCTAAGTTCTTTTTTGTAATAGTCTTAGGCCAGAAATTACAGATATAACTGATGCTATACCAAGAAATATTGAGTAAAAAGGTTGCAAATTAATAATCCCAAAATTACCTGTATGCCATTTGATTAACCAAAAAAAATCTACACCTAATGGCTGGAGAATACTATAAATAGTCCCAGATAAAATAGTAATTAATAAAGGGATTGCTGAAAGTGCGGTTATTTTTCTGTGAATTTTTCTTTTATCGGTTTTTAATTTCCCCATTTATTTCCTCAAATAAATATGTAATTCTTTTTCATTTTTGCATGGCATCCATTTATCTTGGTTCTTATGTATTCCTTCGCAACCAAGTTCTAAAGATCTATTTTCGGCGTCCTCTTCAGAAAGAAATGTACCCCTCATATGTGCATACGAATAACCATTGAAATTTAGAGATAAGGAAAACAAAAAAATAAAAAATTTAAAATTTCTAAGAAAAATATGCATTATTTCAAATTAAGTATTTTTATTAAGGAGAGATTTTATCAAATATTTTTGTTTTGCCAGTTTTACTAAATGAAACTACTTTGTATTTCTCATAATTATGAGAGTGCGAGTCTTGAGAATGCATTTCCATCCCTGGAGAGCCAAGTGGCATTCCTGGAACTGCTATCCCATTGATTTTTGGTTTTTCTCTAAAAAGTTTGTTGATTGATTCAATCGGGACATGTCCTTCAATCGTATAGTTAGCTATTTGAGCAGAGTGACATGATCTCAGATTATTGGGAATTTGATATTTGTTTTTAATTACTGAAACATCCTCAACTATATTATCAACAACTTCTAATCCATTATCTCTTAAATGATTGATCCATTTTTTGCAACAACTACATGATGCTGATCTGTAAGAAACAACTTTTGGGATATCAATATTTTCTTGAGTTAAAGCAATACTCTTATTTGGATTAATTATATTTGTAAAAAGAATTCCAGAAAAAATTAGATAATTTAAAAATTCTCTTTTCAAAAATATTTTATTAAGTACCATACTAATCACGAAGATTAAATTTAATATTTGAATTAACCATAAATGAAAATTTATTAAATCGCTATTTAATCAAAATTAAGATGCTCATAATTGCCATTAAAAGATTTTCAATAATACTAATAATTCCCAAAGGAGTTTTTGCATATCCACCAATACATGCACAATTTAATTTTAATTTATCCAAATAAACAGCCTTAAATACTGAAATCATTCCAGAAATTCCTAAAATTAGGGCAATAAAAATAATTAAAGAGGGTGGAGAAGAATTAAGAAAACTTATTCCAATTAATAATTCACAAAAAGGATAAATATATATCCAGCTATCAAATTGAGAAGAAATTAAATCATACTTCTTATAACTTTTTCCAAAAGCTTCAATATCCATAAACTTGAGCATCGCTAAAAGACAAATTGATATTCCCATAAAAATTTGGAAACTTTTAAGCAATGAAATAGTTATTAGAAATGAAGTACCAAATACTACAATTAAGGGGCCAAATGACTTAATCTTCACTTTTAACTTTTAAGGATAGAGTCACAAATACTAGATGGATTTGCTTGTTTAACTATTTTTAGTCTTTTGATAAGTTTGTCTCGATCTATTTGATGTTTTAAATATTTAATACATAAATTTTTTTCCTGATATACCAGTGCTATTGGAGCAATCTTTAAAGCAATAGCAAAAGTACCAATAACTAAAAGAATGTTTGTAGCTAGTCGAATATTTGGTCGAAAATTTGATCTCATTCGTATTCTTTATTACTGTCAATAATTTCCCTTAAATATATATCTTTTAGCTCGTCATTGTAACCATTTTCTTTTGCAAATTTCTCCAATTCCTTAAACTCTTTTTCTGTCATTAAGCAGATTTGGATATATTGTTTTTCATATCTTCAATTTGGTTGATTAATTTATCTAACCATTCTGTATTATTTTCGGATCTTTTCTGGAAATATGTAATTTTAGGTTGATTGATTTCTAGTGTCTCATAATCTCCACTCATGACTTACCCATAAATTTGCACTCTGCATAATTTATCTAGAGAAATTATGCCCATCAATAGGCTCTAATACTTATTTGACTTTTACCATGGGTATCAAGTCACTTTTCTAATAGTATAAATATCAAGGAATTTATCTCCCAAAAATATGGCAACTAATGAAGAACTAGAAAAAAGAATTGAGACTCTAGAAAAAGAAGTACAACATTTAAAAGCTGTCCTGCAATATCAAATGAGAAATAAGAAAAAGTGATTCACACCGCATAGTAAATACTTTTGGTCAGATAACCATTATCTCTTGATTGTTTTAGGTAGCTAATAAAAAGCTTAATATTAAGAATTAGTCCATAATTAATCACTTTTTGAAAAAATAACTTTAGTCATTGATATTTTGAACATATTTGTTTTTATATATATAAAACTGCCCGATATGATTAACTCAATAGCTATTACATTGTTATTATTTAGCTCTTTAGTCGCTTACAAAAGACTAAAAAGAAAAAAACGGCAATTTCACGCACCACCTACAAATCAGCTTCCTAGTTGAAGATTAAATTCCGTCTTCGTCTTCTCCAAAAGGATTGTACCTAATATCCCAGATGAGAACTACTGCTATAGATAAAAGCAATAGACCAAAAATAACTTGAGGAGGTGGGAATAACATTAATGAAATATAACAATTATAAATAAGCTTTGCTTATGAAAATTTTAAAGGGTAATCAATATTGTTTGGTTCTAGATATTTTAAATAACATGCTGTTGTGCAATCTACTCCCTTACTATTGATGCTACAAGAAGTTATACATTCAAAAAAACTTTCCAAAGCATCTGAATCTTTAATATTTGAATAAATTTCATTTTTCATTTTTAATCTTCCATTCTGAAGCTTATCTAGCAATTAATTTTTAATAATGTCAAATTTTAGGTAAAGTACCTATCCACCATTTTTTTTAAAACTATTGAATCTATAAGTTTTTCCCCACCCTTCCTCTAAAAGGTTTTATATTCGTTTCTCGCTTCTTCGATAGATTCAACCCTAGAGCCTTTAATAACTGGCTTACTTGATCTCTTTAAAAAGGAAACTATAAGAGATTAAAATTGTATTAATCATAAAAGAGTTCTTAGAACCATCTTCAAAAGGTTCAAATACTTTAATCCTCGATCTGGTTTTATTGATTAAAGTAAATTTTTACATAAAAAAAGGGCGTTAGCTTCGCCCCAATCAAAAAGCGTGATAATCCCCATCACCCAGCCTTTTTAAAATCCTAGCACTACATATGGTGTTTGTAAGTATTTAAAATTACCTATTGATGGGGTTGTTTGTTTCTGTTTAATTTGTCATTATAGGAGTCCCCATCACCTAGACTCGTAAGAGTCTTTTTTTTTGTTTGCCTTTTATGCTTATGAGTTTTTAATTAGTGTTTAAAGACTTTGAGTTTAATTTTTTAATTCGATAATTAATAATTAAAAAAATAATTTTATTCATGCAAACTTACATCGTACACTGGCAATTTCCAGATCAAGAAAGTCATATGCAAGGGGCCGAAGCTTTTGCGGGTTTTGTTGAAGGAGGATGCGAAGGTGATCAATTTGATGGGTTTAAAGTTCTTAATCGAGTAGTAAATCCTGAGGGAGCTAATGGTTGGGCAATAGTTGAATCTTCAAACCATCAGAACATCTGGAAATGGAGTAGTATCTGGGTCGATAATTTTGGGGTAGAGATTGAAGTTACACCAGTTCTAACGGATAAAGAATTTCTCTCCGTCCATAAAGAAATTTCAGCAGCCTCAAACTAATAGTCAATCTTTTGTATGTTTGAATGTTGGTTTAAGATAAAAGGGTAATAAATATTTTTTTATGGGAAAATTTTCTTCTGAAGAAATTGAAAGTCAATACAATCTAATAAAGATGCTTTTAGCTGAACCCGAAAAGTATAGAGATGCCATTGATGCAATAAAAAAAGATATTGCATATATGCCTATAGAACTTAAAAAAAAACTTGAGGAAGAAAATATTATCTTATGAATGAATCGCAAATCGCATTAATCATAATCGTTAATTTTTAAAAATTAGTAGATAGCAATTCTCGTAAACTAACCGAGAGAGTCTAAATCTCTTCGATGGTGAACTGTATTTTCGTAATCTTGTGGAACTTTCTGTTCTCTTATTAAATCTGCAATTGTTGGATAATCTTTTGCATTATCAAGATCTCTTGCATTTTTATCTTGAATTGCGAATGGTGATCTTTTTAAATTCATAATTAATTTCCTCAAAATTTTTGTTGGATTCTGATTACAGATCCTGGATTGTCTTGTACGTAAGTGTTGAATTCTCTCGCAAGCATTAGGCAATCGTATGCATCGCGAGCATAGAAGCCAACTTCATGTGTTTTATTTGTTGAATCTTTGTAACTCAATACATATTTATTACAAGATTTTAATGGTGTTGAAGGCATTTAATTTATTTCAGTTACCACTAAGTTCTAACTAGGCATGCTTATCAATCGACTAATATAAATGTACGGTTTAAGGCACAAACATATACGGAAAGAGGACCAACAACTTAATTTAAAAATAAATATAATAATCAAGTTGATTTCGCAAAGAAAGACAATATTTTCGTTACTCCTATATAACTATTTTCAGTGGTGGCCTTTTTTTGCAAGAATCCTATGTAGATGATGTGTTTTTATAGACGAATCATCTGTATTGCTAAATAAGTTTGTTTGAAATTATAAATAAATTTTTATCCATCATCATCATGGAAGGTAGAGATTAATAACTGAACTCCTACAAGTCTAAATTTCATAGATAAATATAAAATAGGAATTGGCTTAACCTAACATTGAAACATTTAAATTAAATTTGAGGAATCTTTTCAATATCTATATTTTCTTTTAATTATTTAGAAAAAAACTTTCTAAGATCAAAATAGTTTTTTTATTTGAGAAAACTGAAAGTAGATCTAAAATGAGGTAAATTTGCTGTTTTTATTTAGTGAGTTTTAAAAATATTTTAAAAATCAATGTGCGGAAGATTTGAGCTAAAAACTAAATTTGAGAATTTGCCAAAGGTTTTGAAACAAGACTATCCAAATGGACTTGATTCTAAATATGAGACTCAAAATCTAATAAGACCTAATGATCCTGTTCTTGTAATTAAAAACGAAGGAAGAATTAAAACTACTTTTATGACATGGGGTTTTATTTCTCCTTGGGCGAGAGACCCATTTGATAAAGAGAGACCAAGACCATTTAATGCAAGATCAGAAACAGTAGAAGAAAAAAAATTATTTAGTGGAAGTTGGAAACATAAAAGGTGCCTAATACCTGCAAGCGGTTTTTTTGAAAAAAAATATCGTGTTCGAAAAGTGAATTATGAGACTTTTTGGTTGGGAGGAATTTGGAGTAAGTGGACCTCACCAGAAGGCGCAGAACTTGAGAGTTGCTGTGTTTTAACTACTGATCCAAATGATTTGATTAAACCTTTACATTACCGAATGCCTGTGATCGTTCCTAATGGATATGAGGAACAATGGACAGAGCAAATTAAAGATGCAGATGAATTAAAAGGATTATTTGCAATCATGATGAGTTGGTCCCCTGATGGTTGGTTAGTAGAGGATTTAAAGAAAAAAGAAACTGATCAAATGAGTTTGTTTTAAATGGAACGCTTACTAATTCCAAGACTAGATTAATGGCTAATTCTTATTGGTTGATTAATTCAAATAGGTCAGAAGTTAAAAGATTTGTGAAAAACGATAAGAGTATCGATGGAGTTTTTGAGTATATGTTTATAGATACTGGAAAAATAGTGGGGGAATTAGGAAACGAACCACCCGTAATTACAAATACAGTTTCTGTTGAAATAGATTTAGCTAGAGAAATTTATGAAAGATTACTTTCTAAGGGATGGAGAAAAATTGAAAAAGTTCGAACTAAGAAATATATTTAGATCTGTGTGAAAGAACTTATTGATAAAAATAATTTGAAGTCTAGTAACTATAATTTTAACTAAAATTGACAGCTGGTTTAAAATAAGGGGCAATTAGTTAATTATTTAGTGCAGATAAAATAGAAACATTCAAAATGGCTACCAGAATAAATAAATATTTAAGCGAAATCGGTTATTGTTCCAGAAGAGAAGCTGATAAATTAATTTTGGAAGGGAAGATAACCATTAATGGCAAAATTTCAGCAATTGGTGCCAAAGTAGAAGAAAGTGATCAAGTAGAAGTTAAAGGTCAAAGGATATATAAACCAACGAATCAAAAAAATACATACTTAGCCTTTAATAAACCTGTAGGAATTGTTTGCACAACAGATAGAAATGTAGAACCCAATAATGTCATAGATTTCATTAAATATCCTAAAAGAATTTTCCCTATCGGAAGATTAGATAAGCTCAGTGAGGGATTGATTTTTTTAACAAATGATGGGGATATCGTAAATAAAATACTCAGAGCAAGAAATAATCATGAAAAGGAATACATTGTAAAAGTTAATCGTCAAATTAATAGTAATTTTATAAAAAGTATGAGTAATGGAGTTGAAATATTAGGTACAAAGACTAAGAATTGTTTCGTAAAACAATTAGGTCCAAAAAAATTTAAAATTATCCTCACTCAGGGACTTAACCGTCAAATTAGAAGAATGTGTGAGACCCTAGGTTACAGAGTACAGTCATTAAAGCGAGTAAGAATTATGAATATAAAGTTAGACGTCCCAACAGGAGAATACAGAGAATTTAGTAAAGAAGAACTCCTGGAATTAAATATTTTAATCGAAAAATCTTCGAAGACATATGACTAAACAAACGATAACCTTGAACTTATTGATTGAATGATACGCTTATAACCTTTATCTAGAAGAAACTTTTAACCCTATTTTGTTTTTTTACTTTTAAAATATATAAAATTTAACTAAAAAAAAATGATTAAAAAAGAAGACAATATCCGAAGCGAAAGCTTTTATCCAGATTCTAGTTTCTACATTGATAATAAAGAAAATAATTTTTCTGATAAGGTCAATTCTCCTGAAGATATTACACTTACAAAAAATCAAATATCCAATACTTCTAAATTTGAATGGCCAAATAGTTATTGGTTTATTGCGGAAAGAACAAATGGAAGACTTGCAATGATAGGCTTTATGGCTGTCATTATTAACTACACTTTATTTGGATGGATAGCATATCCAATCCTTTAAATGATGAATTCTAATTTTGGTGTAAAAATATTTAAATTTTGGAATTGCAATGGATATAACTCTTTCAGATATTGCGTAATGCGTTGGGAAGTAGACTTTTATCCCTAAAAATAACTTCTACATTTAACAACTTCAATTGCTTTAATATCTTAGTCCACCAAAAATAAATGAGATTTATGCTCTTCAACTTGTATGAACTCATATAATGAAACTATAAATTGACCCATTGCTGTTATAAATTCAAAACCTCAGTTTTAAATTCTTCAAATCTACAGCTCAAAGTTAAAATGATGAGTGTATCCAGAAAAAGGAATGTATTGAAGCTTATTTAGATCGACTGTTAATAGGAATAAACTTTGACACTCTGCTAGATCTCTTCATAGTTCTATTAAATTTTTTGCATTGGAGACATAACCATTTCAAACCCTTTAACAATATGTCCTATTGATATTGATACATATATTAGCTGATATAAAATATTACTAACCAATGGTAGTAATTTTTTCAATTTTCTAAATATTTTAAATTTAATCGGTATTCACTTTTAAGATTTTTTAAACTAAATTTATTACTTTTTCTAATAGATGTTTTTTCAAAATCCTTTACTGCATAGAATTCTCAAAAGAAATCCTGCTAAATTAAATTATTGTGTTGAAGATTTTAAGCTTGTTTTTCTGCTTTGGGTTCCGATAGCAACTAATGGAATCCAGCTTACTAGAAACCACCATCCGAATCGGCCTTCATAAATACTCCATGTAAATCCTATCACAATTAAAGAGGTGACAGTAATAAAAGTAATTGCTATTAGAAGCTTACTTTCTTTGATAAACCAAGCGCCACGAATTGATAAAATATAAAAAGAACTCATAAAAATAGTAATAAAAAAATTATTTTTCAATGAATACCAAGGTCTCACTTGTATTAATTCCCAACCTATTCTTCTTAAAAACAAATCAATATAATAAAGGGGTGATGATGAAAAATCAATGAACGTTTCAGGCATATTCCAAATAACTTGTCCATTTGAGAAAGATTCAATTAAATAAGTTTTTGCATCATCATTTGAAGCGAAAACGTAATAAATTAAGATTAAAAAAACTAATATTGATAATGATATTAATATTATGATTTGCCTAAAGTTAAGTTTTTGTTTCACTACATAAGAACAAATAACTGCAGCGCCAAAAAGGGTGAAAGCATTAGGTCTTAGAGTTGTTGTTAGAGCAGAAAATAAAAGAAGTAAAAATGAACTTTGGAATATAAATATCCATAGCCATATAATCACAGCAGAGAAATAAAGTGTTTCTGACATTAACCACCTAGTCCATTGAGCTGTGAGCGGATTTAATAGCCACACATAAACTGCTATCCAAGCGCAAAAGTTAGATGAATATTTTTTTGTGATCTGCCAAAGTAAATCCCCGGAAACTATTACAAAAATTGAGTTTAATATTACAAAAACCCACTTGGTTGGCCCTATTAAACTAGCAAATTTAACAATAATCGCCATCCCTGAATAAAGCCTTTGCTGTGGAAGAAGATCAGGAAATCTTTCCGCAGAGTTAATATAAAAATTTGAATCAAAACTTACTATAGGAGTAATATCAAAGCCCCTCAAACTGAAGAGATATAGTGTCGCAATTATTTGTCCCACAAAAAAGATAAATATTATTTTTTGATATCTTTTAAGTATTCCTGTTTGATGCATTTAATTCATTACAAATAAAAAAAAATTGGTTTTTAATAACCTCTTCTGTTTGAAAAAAATCTTTGAGTATTAACTTTATTTTTATTATAAGTAATTGCAAATTAAGTAAACTTATATTTAAATATCAAAATCAGGAAATAACAAAAAACTTTAGTAGGATTAATTTAAATTTTAATTAAAAAATTTTTTATATTCAATTTTTACAAAAATCTTTTTTAAAAATTTATTGAAATAAATAATTTTCATAAGATTAAAATTTTTCTTTATTAAAAATAATAAAATGTAAATATGAATAAATCTGAGTTTCAATATCTAAATAAAAAAGTAATAAATGCTGAATTTAAAACAGAACCATACAAGCATATTTATATTGAAAATTTTTTATCTGAAAAACATTTTGAAGAATTAATTTCTGATCCACAAGTTGCAATTAGCGGCAAAAGTGATGAAGAACTTCTAGAAAACCTTAAAAAAGCAGGGTGGGTTGCTCGACCTTTTGGGGGTTCTACAATCAATGAAAAAGCTTACTTGAATTGGCATAAAAATAAAAAAAATGGGTTTAGGAATCAAACGACTTGTAGTGGTTTTGGTATGACTTACAAATTATGTTCACCATCAAAGAATAAAATCACAAATGAACTTATGAAATTTTTCTCTAAAGGTTCTTTTTATGAAACTTTGAGAAAAAAATTTAAAATAAAAAAGCAAGAATTTCGGATTGATGCTGGATTTCAAAAATATCTTGATGGGTATGAATTAAGTCCTCATCCAGATGTAAGAGCTAAAGCTATTACATTTATGCTTAGTACTCACCCTTCTGCAGACGCTATAAATAACAGTCATCACACCAGCTACCTCAAACTTAAACCTGAATATGAATTCATAAGTACTTTCTGGAAGAATAACAAAAAGCTCGATAGATCTTGGTTACCTTGGCATTGGTTTAAAGAAGAATTTTTACAAACGGAAAACAATTCAATAGTTATATTTAGTCCTAATGATTATTCATTTCATGGAATTAAGGCAAATTATAATCATCTGAATTATCAAAGATCTAATTTTTATGGCAACCTCTGGTTTGAAGATGAAACTAAACTTCCCATGCCTCAATGGGAAGATTTCGAAAAACTACTTAAAGTTGATTTAAAAAATAAACCAAGTGAAACTGCAACGTTTTTCTGGAAGCTTAAATATAAATTAAGTTCCCTTGCAAAAAAATAGCTTTCTTAAGCACTTAACAACCCTTTTTGGAGCACACTATTTCTAGAAGCCATAACTAAATAGTTGATATTGATCCTTATTTTGATCATAAAAAGTATATTTAGCACTTGTTTTTTTATCTTTTAGGAATCGATTTTTAGATTTTAGTAATTTTTATATGATTTTTCTTCAACTAGCTCTGAATTGTACTTCTCATTTATTTCTTTTTTGATAGACGCCCTCTTATCATTTTCTATGTAAACCGATCTT
This sequence comes from uncultured Prochlorococcus sp., assembly GCA_902525585.1. Lineage (GTDB taxonomy): Bacteria > Cyanobacteriota > Cyanobacteriia > PCC-6307 > Cyanobiaceae > Prochlorococcus_A. The sequence continues at coordinate 65,162 of CABZHQ010000001.1, forward strand.
GCGAGTTTTATAAACTCTTCATCAAATTCTTGGTTGCTCTCTTTAATTCTGATGTTATCTTCAATTTCCCAAAGGTTTTCGTTTATTTTTTTTAGATTTTTAATCAAATCGATATTAATTTCTAGGTTTTTATCTTGAAGTATATTTTTAAGTAGTTTAACCTCTTTATTGATATTTTTTAGCTTAATACCAGTCATATATATTTGTTTAATTTCCAGAATTGTGATTTTATCTATAAGTTCCCCAATAGAGATAGGGGCAAGGATGGTAGAAAAATATTTAATTTTTGAACTCATAATTTTCATCCATTTCTTTTTTAATTGTGCTGGATACTGTCTCAATAACATTTTTCCAGTTATTTCGTTTCTTTTGTCGAAATAATCTCATTGAAGGATACCAAAATGTGGTTTCTCCTTCCAGTCCCCAAGTCCAATAGGGTACATCTTTTAGTAATAACCAAACTTTTTTACCCATACCTCCTGCCAAATGCGCGATTGAAGTATCAGAAGTAATAATTAAATTACAGTTTTCTATGATGGCAGCATTTTCAAGGAAATCCCAAGTGGAATCAATTTGGTCTTGGCAACTAACAAATTGATCTTTAAAAGAGCAATAATCTAGTTGTTCTGAACCGAATCCTTTTTGTAATGATAAAAATTTTAAATTATTATTTCTAGCTAGAGTTGAGAAAATTTCTAATGGTAATGAGCGACCTTTGAGGAAATTTATCTCTGTCTCCTTATTCCCTTGCCAATTAATTCCAATGATTGGTCTTCTCTCTTTAGAGAGAATATTTTTCCATTTTTTATTTAATTTATCCGTTGAATTTATATAAGGTTTTGAAATAATTGGATTATCAGGTCTTACTCGTAAATATCGCGGTAAAGATAAGAGTGGAATCCATTGACCATCTAAAACTGAAGATGTTTGTTCAGGGGTTAAGGGATTTTGGTCGATCCCTGATGATTTTATTAAAGAATGCAGTTTTTCTTGAGCAGCAAATATTACATCATGCCCTTGCTGTTTCAGATATTTTACATAACGCATATATTGAAGAGTATCGCCCAAGCCTTGTTCGCTTATCACTAAAAGCTTTTCTCCTGATTTTAATTTCTTATGGTCTATTCTTTCGAGATTTGTTTGACCATGAGGCATTGTCGGTTTATTGGTTTTAAATCTATATTCATAATTTTCTAAACCATTTTGATAGTTTCCTTCAGCAAGTTCTATTAGTGAAAGGTTGAAATAAGCATCTGCAAAATCAGGGTTAAGTGCGATTGCTTTTCTTTGTGAGATTTCTGCTTCTTTTAATTTTCCAAGGTCACTTAATATGTTTCCGAGATTATAATGAGCAATTGCATAATCAGGGTTAAGTGCGATTGCCTTACGTGTAGAAACTTCAGCATCTTTTAAATTTCCATAATCTCTTAAGAAACTTCCTAGATTAGAGTGAGCAATTGCATAATTAGGATTAAGTTGGATTGCTTTTCTATAAGACAATTCAGCATCTTTTAATTTGCCAAGATCACGGAGTAGATCTCCAAGGTTAGAGTGAGCAATTGCATAATTAGGATTAAGTTGGATTGCTTTTCTATAAGACAATTCAGCATCTTTTAATTTGCCTAGATCACGGAGTAGATCTCCAAGGTTAGAGTGAGCATTTGCATAATTAGGATTAAGTTGGATTGCTTTTCTATAAGACAATTCAGCATCTTTTAATTTGTTAAGATCGAAAAATAGGTTCCCAAGATTGTAATAAGCATCAGTAAAGCTAGGATTTAGCTGAATTGCTTTTCCATAAGACAATTCAGCATCTTTTAGTTTACCAAGACTATATAAAATTCTCCCTAAACTAGAATATGCATTGGCATAATTAGGATTAATTTCAATTGCTTTGCGAGTGTAAAATTCAGCATCTTTTAATTTGCCAAGATCGCATAATAAGTTCCCAAGATTGTAATGAGCATTGGCATAATTGGGATTAATTTTAATTGCCTTTCTATAGAGCAATTCAGCATCTTTTAATTTACCAAGATTGTTTAATATGATTCCATAATTAGAAAAAACTCTGCAATCTTTAAATCCTTGTTCTATGCAATTTTTATAATATTTTGTTGCTTCAGGTATATTCCCTTTTATATGTAATTGAATTGCTTGATTAACAATTCGTTCTTGAGAATTTAACTTATTTTTTTTACTTTTCAAATTAGATACATGATCCTCACCAAAACCTTTCATTTTTGAGAAATTTTAATTCATCTAGTATAGATTTTAGGGGTGGTTAGACAAAATGAAATTTTTTATATTAATAGACACAAACCTTTTTTTATTGTAGCTTTTTAAAGGTTTTTTTTAATATATAGCTCCATAAACAATTGATCTATTAAATGAGATTTATCAATATTATCTATTACAAATGTTAGTGGAACTAGTTTGAGTCAAATATTGTATAAACATTTAATCTCTTAAAAAAATCAATATTAAATATCACCATTCTTAAATGGAAGTTGTGATTAATTTAAATGATTTTGATAATGTACAGTTCAAATATTTATTTTTAGATTTTTTTTCTTCATATACATTTTTTAATGATCTTGTACATAATAAAGTAAAAATTTATATAAGCTTTTTATTTTAAGAAATTATAAAAATGGTTAATTTTAAAATTAATGGAACAAGCTTTGAACTATCTAGCTCAGAGAAGGTTAATTTACCTCTAATGGTTTGTTCTCATGAAAGGAGTGGGACACATTTCGTCATGAATTCAATATCTAAATGTACAGAATACACCGCAAATCCATTCTTGAATTTTGATTATTCGCCTTTAGGTTCTTTGATTAATTTTTTTTCAGAGGAAAGTGTAAGAATTTTTCTAAATTCTTTAAAAAATATAAAATACAATAATTCAATAAATTACTGTACTAACAGTATTATTAAATCTCATTTTCCCTTGACACTTTTGGGACATGATGCGAAAAAACTTTGTAAGGTAATTTATATTTATAGAAATCCAGAAGAAGTTTTTATTTCTTATTGGAAGTTTTTGCATAGATGGGACTGGTTTGAAGGTCCTAAGTTAAATTCACCACTTGAACTTATGAAGATCAACCCAAAGGGTCAATCACAACGATATCAAATTGAAAATTACAAAAATTATTTTGTAAGATGGGCTTCACATATATTAATTGCAAAAAAAGAACAAAAAAAATCTAAAAATATCGTAATGGTTAATTATTCTGACCTAGAGAATGATTTTAAAAAAACAATTAAAAACATATGTAATAAATTAGAAATAAATATTATTTGTCCTCCATCAAAACCTAATAAAGAAGAATACGTCCATGGTAAAGATTTGAAATTAAGTTATAAAGAAAAGCAACTTATGAAAAGTTTTATTAGGGAAGAGATTCAAAATTTTCCTGATTTACCAAATGATCTTAAAGCTTTGTTTGATTAATTACTAAAAGAGGAAGATATGGAAGAAAAAAATGATAAGAATTTTGCTTAAAGCTATAACTAGTAACAAAATAAATAAAGAATATTCATCTAATTCTCTTTTAGCAATATGAGAAAGGAGTTTAAAAAAAAAGAGTCAGTTATCTTTCTATAAATTGATTCTTAAGATTAGGCCAAAGGATTGGAAACTGCATCCTAGTTCGCCCAAAGTATTTGACAGCCATATAGCAGAACTAGTGTTTCATGCCATATCAAATTTTTTAATTAGTTCTTCGAGGGTTGTCATGACAAATAAATTAATATTTCTATCCAATATGTACATAAAATATTAGTTAAGAAAAATTTAACTAGCATTTTATACAAGATATTGATCTATTTAAATCTATAAAAATTTGAAATTTGGAATATAGTTTAGGAAATTACGTACAAAAAATATGGAATCATTTGATTACTTCGAATATCTAAATTCAATATCTTTTCATCCGCCTGTAATGATAATAACTACATTAGTGTTCTTTTATATAAGAAGAAAATTTTTATTAGCTGGTAAAAAACATTAGCAATTTGTTTAATATTTTATATTTTTGAATGAGTCAAAAATTAAATAAACAAAGCAAGTAATAAAAACAATTACATATATAGATTCCATTTAACTTGCCGTTGTTATTGAACTGCTTAGTCCATAAGTAAGAAAAATAAAGCTTGCAAAAGTAACTCCAATCATTACTGTTGTGTAAAGTTTATTTAGTTTGAAATTATTACTTGCAGGTGAAAAGTCAGCTATAACTAAATTTTTCATTGAATATTTATCTCTATTTTTGAAATTATTACAGTTAACCAAACTGCCTAAAATTGGATCTGTTGAAACTTTTATTTCTTGATTGATAACAGAATTTAAACCTTTATCTTCATTGAAGAATCTTGGAAACATGTATGCATGCCATAAAGCTATTATTGCCACCCAAAAAACTACACTAACTCCTGCAAAACCAAAAAGTAAGAATCTAAAGGTTTCCATATTTGTTATTTAATTAACTAAAATCTACATCAAAAAAAATATCTTAATATCCCAATCCAAAAAAATATACTTTAAATAAACCAATTAATCATTTCATTATGTTACTAATGATTAGAGACAATGTTATTAGGAGTTTTTCTTTAAATATAAGTTAATGATCAAATCATTTATTTAATTAAAAAAGACAAAATAATAATCACATTTATTATTTTTTAGAAATGGATTTCAGGATTTTACTTGTTATTACGCCAATAGTATTCTCATGGATATTTACAGTTTTTTGGTTAGGTAGGTGGGATGTATTTAGATTAACACCACTAGGATTACCAAAGAAGGGAGTAGCTCCTTTTAAAAATTATCAAGTATGGGAAGATTCAGCATTAATTCCTGATACTGGTAGACCAGCAGAAGGTTATCCAGTATTTACTGTAAGAACCGCAGCAGTAAATGCCTTAGGGATTCCAACCGTTTTCTTCCTTGGAGCAATATTGGCAATGCAGTTTAAAACTTATTAATAGGAAATTTTTATGGACATTAGATTTTTAATTGTTGGAGCACCATTTTTAATAGCATTTTTTTATACCTTATTTTGGTTAAAAAAATGGGGTGCTTTTAATTTTACGAAAAACAATTTGCCAAAAAATATTTCTCTTAAAAATGAATCAATAGAACAAAGTTATATTTTAGAAGATATCTTTTTAACAAAAAATTAATCAAATTTTCTCACCCTTAAATTAATACCTTGTAATGATTCCTATAGAACAGTATTTGTTTTTTGCAGTTTCTCTTTATGCATTTTTTTATCTTTCAATAACTATAGTAAGTAAATTAATTAGCCTTTCCTAAGCAATAATTACATAAAATATTAAACACTTATTTGTATAAAATTGATCTTCCTGTATTTTAAAACTCATTATATAAATATATAAGTAGATATTAGGGCAATCTACTAACCGCTAGCTTTGATAAAGCGGTTCGTAATGAGAACCTCCCTTTGACCTCATTTTCTTTTTCGCAATCTTAGAAAATGAGGTTTAAATATTTTTAAATAGCTATGAATATTAAACTAATTCTTAATTAAAACTTTAAATTATTAAATATTATTCCTTCCCATGTATATTATTTACTTTTTAAAAAAGAGTTTTTTCTTTATAAAGAATATGTAGATATTTGGCGAATCTGCAACGGTATAGATTCCGTCTTTATGAACCTAGCCAACGAAAATATTCCTAACTACGTTTTAGTTATTTTAGTAGTTAGGAATATTTTTATTTATTACACCTTTTAAAGTAAATTTTTCTGAAAATCAAATGATCAATAAATCAAGAAATGAATTTATATTAGAAAAAATTTATAAGAATTTGGAATCTGGAATGCCAGAGAATAAATCTATCAAAGAGTATGCTCTACCTAATGCAAGGCAGTGGCTTTGTGGAAGATTCGTTGCTATATGGGTTTTACCTATTTATTTTTTAAGGAAAATTGCAAAGTTTTCTGCTTCTTCCGCCTTTGTTAAGCCATATTCTCCTTCTAAAAATGGGCCATCTTACAAGCAACCAGAAACTCTATTTACCTCTTTACGAAGTGTTTTCAGGGGCGAAGATCATTTAAGATTTTTTGACCATAGATTTATTGGTATTTGGGTTTTACCAATTGCCTTGACTGGGATAGTTTTTGAAATCCTACTAATAGCTCCTAGTAATAACACTTCACCATTCAATTAAAAATCTTTTGTCCATTTTTTTTATGGACAGACTTAACCCAATACCTTCTAGAGCCTTTTGGATGATTTAGGAAATCAGTCCCATAACAACTTGAAACAATTATTGAGGGTCTTGGATAAGAACCAATACTCCTCCATAGGGTCTTCTAAATGTATCAATTGGTCTTGATAAAAGAACTTTAATGAGTTTACTTTTTCTTAATTTGGTGAGATCCTATTGAGTTCTCCAATTTCAAAAATCCAACATCTTTGAAGCATCATTGCCCAATCTTGATCTAATTTCTCCTTTAATCCATCATGGCTGTTGATGCCTGGTAGCTATTTTTTGGTGTATCTACTGTCTTTTTCTTTAATTTCGAGATCATTTTGATTTATAAACGTTTCAATAGTTTGGCTGAGTTTCATTGCTCCATATCCATTGAGATTGTGGAGATCTTTGTACATCAAATCATTTTTGTCAGTTGGCTAATCTGTAAGAAAAAACTTTTCTTTGAAATTTGTAAAAATTGAGTCGCAAACTTCATTGCCAATAAGTTTCATTATTTTTTTTGAATTTAAATTAGCGCCTGTCAATCTTCTGAAGATTTGATCACAAGTATCAGGATCTACTCCTTGTGAACTGAGTTTATTAACTGTATCTAAATAAGAAAATAACAATCTATTTACTATCAGTCCATCAATAACTGGACATTCATACATTTCGTATCCAATAACATTAATGAAACTTTCTATTGTTTGCTTTTTTGTTGAAAATTCTTGAAAAGACGAAAATTCCACAAATTTGAATGAATTAACTGGATTAATAAAATGAAGAGCACACATATTCCGTGGATTAATTAATAATTTCTTTAGGTCTAATGAAGATGTATTAGTACAAATAATTTTTTCTTCCAAATTAGCCAAATGTTGTATAACTTCTAACTTTATTTCAAGATTTTCTGGCAAAGTTTCAATAATGATTGATGTTTTTTTAAGAGAGTTTATATCGTTTGAAAAATTAATTTTAAGTTTATCTTCTTCAATACCTATAATCCTTTGAGTTTTTTTGGATAGTTTATCCTTTTTAATTCCTCTACCTATTAAATTAACATTTATGCCTTTAGATGCTGCAAGCAATGCTATTTGCCAACCCATCAAACCGTCACCAACTATTCCTAGTGTTAAGTCGTAAGATTCAAAATTCTGACCCAATTTACCACAAAGCTTATGTTTTTAAAATCATAATATAGTTATATTTTTTTGAGAAATATATTTATAATTAATAACTTACTTAGTAATATTTATATTTAAATGAATAATAATTAATTAACTATAATAAATTAAAAATAAATGGATTTAAATATAAAAAATATTAAAACTACTGAATTGAGCTCTAATGATTTAGAGGAGATATCTAAAATTTTTAAATCATCATTTCAAATAAGTGTTAAACCTAGCTCTTTATATAAAAAATATGTTAGCAATTTTTTTGGATTTTCTTTTCATTCTATTGTAAGAAATTCTAAAGATGAATTAATTGGGATTTATACTTTTTCTCCAAAAATTTTTTCTATTAATAATAAGAAAATAAAAGCACTACAATCTTTAGATACATGTTTTCCTCAAAAAGGTTTAGTAAACCCTTTTTTACTAAAAAAAGTTGTTAATGATTTGGTTAATTACGCAAAAAATAATATTAGTGATTTGAGCTTTATTTATGGTTTCCCAAATTCGAAATACGAGAAATTATCTAAATATTTTTTAAACTGGAAATATGTCTTAACTCTTTATTCTTATTTAGAAATTTTTCCTTTAATAAGATTATTGTATTTCTCATTTTTTAGAAATAATAAATACAATAATATTTTAAAAATAATTCCAAATTATGATGAAGTAAAAACTAGAGTTAAATCCGATTTACATTGTAATTTAAATATTTTTAAAATAAACCTATTGACAATATGGATTACAAAAAATCCTTTTTACTTGCAAATCTTTAATATAAGTTTTTACACAAAAGATTATTATCCTAATAAAAAAATAGATATTTTTAATAAATTATATTTAATATCTAGATTGTTTATACCCTCAGTTTCATCAACCACTAATAAACCTTGTTGGTTGATAAGTAAATTTTTGCCAAAATTTAATTTATATGCCATCTCACTAAATGATGATTTAGATTTTAAAAAATTATATTTAGATGTAAATTTTTTGTGGAATGATGTACCTTAAAAGAAATCTAAATTGCTTTTTTCTTACATTTAAATACATTTCCTAGATGATATTCGAATGCTTTGATATGTATGAATTTATCACAAAAAAAAGGTATAAACCGATAAAATAATTTTTTATTTCTTGGAAAATATTGAAAGTTAGAAAACCCCTCTGTTTTTTAATTATTATTTTTGTAAATTAACTTTTTAAAAAAATTGGACAGAATATTGGTAATTTTTAGAAATTTAGTCTCAAAGTAATAACTGAAAACCCCAGTAAATAGGTAGGTCAGTCTCATAATTTAGAAGGTGTACTGTTTGACACACAATTCTTCTTTTGTGGCGGTGTGGCTGTGGCAATAGCTAATTTCTATATTCTTAATGGCTTTATTTATCTAAATATATATATAGATATTTTTTTTTAATTTTATATGCCACATAGGGGCAGAACCCGCTAAAGGTAGATGGGTATTTGGATTTAGTCTGGGGCAGTATTTGTGGCAGTCTGTGGCTGTCTTGTATAAATAGACGTTTTCTCAGTTTTACTTCCATCAGGCATAGTAAATCTTGATCTGGTCTCTCCTTTAATCCATCCTTTCTGTTGCAGCCTGGTAGCTATTTTTTGGAATGTCTACTGTCTTTTTCTTTAATTTCGAGATCATTTTGATTTTATAAAACCTTCAATAGTTTGGCTGAGTTTCATGGCTCCATATCCATTGAGATGGTGGCTATCTTTGTACATTAACTCATTTTTGTCATGATTTTTACAGTCTTGATCTGGACATAGTATTGAAAACGCATCAATATAGGCAACTTGTGGGTTTGCTAATAGAAACTTTTTAATCCTAGTAATTGCTAAATTTTTTGATGAAAGCCATTCGTTCTTGTTTACTTCCGAAATACAAAGTGGAGATATCACCCACGACGGACGATACCATTCTTCTTGGCAAGTGTATCCTACTTTTACTTCTGAAAAAGTTGGGGTTGGTGAAATTAGAATGAATTTCATGCCAATATTTTGGGTTTGTTTAATGAAAGTTGAATATACCTTTGTCCAGTCTTGACCATCTTTGTAGTACTTACTGTAATGGGCCGCAAAAATAATAACGTCTCCTTTTTTGAATTTGTTTTTATATTCTCGAAGAGGGGCATGGATATACTCATTAACACCATTTTTCATATCTTTTTTTAAAAGTTTTAGTCCACTACCTTGAGGATGAAATATCCAATTAAATTCTTTTTTGTCAGATAATTGAGCCATTACTGGACCATAGTGACCAATGTGACTGTCCCCTAAAAGATAAATTGTTGGAAGGGTTTTGTTATGGATAATTTTAGTACCAAAGTGAAATTTCATGTTCCATTTATTATATTGATCTCCAATAAATAATTTTCCTTTCAATGGTTTACCAAGTACAACAAAATTAATTGAAAGAGTAATCAAAACTCCTATGCCAACTGTCATTGTTTTCCACCTTTTACTAAACCAATTATTCTTACGAAGTGGCGTTTCTATGTATCTATATGAAGCGATCGCAAGACCAAATATCAGAGCAACCTGGATAGGCGCGGACCACCAATGAATACCAATAGTCCAACGACTAACTGAAAGAACACCCCAGTGCCATAGGTAAAGAGAATAAGAAATGAGACCTATATAAACAATTTTTGAATTGGAAAAAAATGTGTACGCTGCAGTTCCTTTTTTCAAAGAAGCAAGGAGTATTGCAGATAGAGAAACTATTGCAACAGTCGATGCTGTTGCCCAAGAATTCTGTAAATACATTATTCCAACCATTATTGCCAGTACAATCAATGGTGGAAATTTCATAAGAAACTTTTCAATAGATTTTTTTTTCTGAAATCCAATGAAGAGCAAACAACCTGATGCCATTTCCCAAAATCTTGTGGGCATAAGGAAATATGCTGCCGGTTGGTTGATTGGATAGAGATATATAAATCCAATTAAAGATATAATTGCTAGTACTCCTACTATCAGAAATAAATTTCGAATTCCATTCTTAGTCTGGCGGCCAAAACCAGAAAACCAAATTAAAAAAGGAAACAAAATATAGAACTGTTCTTCAACACCAAGAGACCAAGTATGTGTGAACACATTGAATTCCGTTCCCTGACCAAAGTAATTTGTTGAATCTATGAATAAATAAATATTGGATAGTCCAAACAAAGACGCGAGACCAGTTTTAAGCGTTGCTTCTGTTTGTGGGTCGAATAAACAGATTACGATACTTGTTATTAGAACAAAAACTGATAAAGCTGGAACTAATCGCTTGATTCTTCTTTCATAAAAACCACTTATGAAATCTTTGAAATTTTTACTTGGTCTTTCATAAAGAGATGATGTGATAACAAATCCTGAGATTACAAAAAATATATCAACCCCAAGGTATCCATTCGGTAATATTTCTTTGTTGAAGTGATTTATAATCACTGTTAATACTGCAAATGCTCGCAAACCATCTATTTCTGGTCGATAGCGATTTTTTTTAGCTGAATTATTTATATTGCTTAACATGAAATCTTAAGAACTAATAGTTATAATTTAATGCATTTTTCTAAAGATTTTCAATTTTATTAAACTTCACTTTTTTAGAGTTTTATAAAAAAATATTTTACTTTTTCGCATAGACAAGCTTTTTGTAAAATGATTTATTACATGTTATGTATTAAAATCTTATGTTTTTTTGAGTACTTATATTTTTGGCTGTGTTTGGATATGGTATACAATTTAGACGATTTTTTTTATTAAATTAATTTTCAGAAGATACTAGTTGCATGAGAAAACCACTTAAAAGGAATTTTGAATACTCGAATGATAAAGAATTTTGAATAAATTCAGACCCACCTAAACTTGTAGGTTATTGGGTACGTTATTACAAGATGATGTGTATTGATTAAATGTAATGCTTATTTTTGCACTGTTTTTTTATTAGGAAAATGATGGAGTCGGAATAAAGATAAATAGCAGAAAATTACAATTAATTAGAGAATAATCTTATAGGTGTTATCCTCATTGGGCAATAGCTATAAAGAATTGAAGGAATTTTTACAGGAGATTTGGCAGAATCATCATGACCCAACCCATGCAACTTATGGAATAGTTGTAGTACTAGTATTATTGGCAATTTATAATCGCTTACTCAATAAATATCAGTAACAAGAAACCCCTCCAGAAATTCAAACTACTGAAAGGGTTATTAAATCGACTTGCAACTATATTGAATCAATCTATGTCTTGCAGCAAACTTAGAGTGTGCTGATGAGGTTTGGCCTCAATTAGTAATAGCAAAAATTTTTAAACTCCCGCTACTTTTCGTTCCGCATGACGTTTTTTTAGAATTGAATAAGCTTGTGAAGCCCATTTTCGAGAAATATCAAATTCCGCATCTAACTTCTCTCTAAGTAATTTGCCAATTTTAAATACTTCTAAGAAGCCTAGATAAATTATTACCAGTACCTTAGTTATGTTTACTGCAACAGCTGCTATCTTTTCAATTCTTTGATCTTGCATTTAAACTTATCCAAGTCCACTAAAATTACCAGTTGTAAGAAATTATGCAAATGTTTTTTCAAACGTTTGAAATTAGATTAAAAATAACTTCTAAAAATAATGGATTTCTTCCAACCTTTTTTCAATAATTCTGCATATTCTTTTCTTGCAGCTTCAATTGTTTCTACCCTGCTACCTTTCATAACTGGTTTACTACTTCTTTTATAAACGCAACCATAACTAATCATCATTGCATCAATCCTTTGCGATGGCTTGGAAACATCTTCAAATGGTTCAAAGACTTTAATTCTTGATCTTTCCTTATTTATAAGAGTAAATTTCTCCATAAATTAATAATATACAAAAAAGAGGCGACAGAAAACCTTTTGAAAGTTACGCCATAAGTCGGGCAGAACTAGAACCCTGACTATCTTCTAAAGTTATGCCAGTTATTTTGGAGGAAATTATTTTTGCGTGAATTTTGCGTGAGGCAATTATTTGCGTGAATTAGTTATTAGCTGAGACTTACTGCTATAACTGATCGGGGCAACAGGATTCGCACCTGAGACCTAGTGCTCCCAAAGCACCCGAACAAACAAGGCTATAACTGAGACTTAATGCTATAGAAGAACTTTTAGAGAAATAAGTATGGACTCATTGGGACTAATATTTTGTATTTTGGACACTTTGTGGGCACATATTCTATTTAGTTTTTAATTGACAGTCGATATAAAATAATGGGCAATTAGCTCCTTTCTTATGTCAAGTACTCAAGCCATAGAAAATTTAATTAATGGTTATGCAATAAGTGAAGATTCTTCTTTTCTAATACCGAATGCAACCGAAGATTTTTTGGCTGTAAGGCCAAGTGGAAATCCAATCTCTGCACAGGGATTAGTGGGAATGTTTGATAGTAAAGACTTAGTTGCAGAATCCTCAGAACTAATCAAAACCCACAAAATTGAAATTTACGATGAGATAGCATACGCGGTTTTCACTTTGAATGAAATCTTTAGTTATAAAGGAAATCAAAATAAAGATCTTTCAACTTACACTTGCATTTTTAAAAATGAAAACGGGACATGGAAATATGCCTGGATGCAAAGATCACAAGGAACTACTGATTTGAAAACTTGGGAATAAATAAAAAGCTTACTACTTGCATCACAGGATAATTAAGGCTTGGTTATCCTGAATCAATAACACCTTAAGAAATACCTTTTTGATGAATGTTGAGACTTCTTCCGTTACCGATTTTTATTTGCATTTATCTATTCTCTTGGTGGAGATGTAAAAAAAATATTATCGCTAGTGATAATCAACTGAAACCTTGCATTGATTGGGCATATATAAAAAATTTACCTCTCCCACCAAAACCTTCATTTGTCGAGTTTTATATTGTTTTTGTCTCTTCTTTTTTTAAATTTCCCTTTGGGATAATTATTCAAAAACTACCGTTTGGAAAGAAAGTAAGATACTACGAAAGAGAAATGAAATTAATTTTTGATAAATGGAATCTAGAAAAAATTAAAAAAAATAATAAACTAATAAACTAATAAACTAATTTATTAATATGTTTGGAGTAAAGATATATTAATTTCTAATCATACAAATATTATTACACCTATTCCCATAACTGTAGTGGGTTGATTGATTATTCCAAAAATTAATTAAAAACCCCATTGATTGGGAAGTTTAAATTTTTTTAGCTCTATTAGCTCTATTCATTACTTTTCTCAAAATATTATTTTTAATTGATAAATCAGAAATACAATAAAGAGTTAAAAACAAAACTAATTTTGCAAAAAATGAGATTTGCATAATGAAAATAACCTTACACTAATAAAAGCAAATTTCATTAAAAATGCCAATTTTTTTGAAGACCTTACAATAAGAGGTATTTTAATAATTGACAGACGATCTAACATAGAGGGATTAAACCCTCTTTCTTTATGAATACTTTAATAGTTTCTACTTTTGATTGTTCTTTTGAAGATTTCAATAAATTTGTAGCAGGTTTCCATGAAAAGGAGGGACATAAATATGTCGAAGAATATGAACTAATCAAGGTAAATGAGCATAAAAGTCACTTAATACTTAAAGTTAGAGATTTAGAGGGATTTGCATCTGCTACAAGTACTCCAGAGATGAAAGAGTGGGATAAAGAAAATGGTTATAAAGACATTTGTTATTCTCTCATTCCGGTTGAATAATATGAAACTCTCAATACTTGCACCGCCAATAGTTAATAATTGACAGCCAACTTAGAGAGAATCGTATAGCATTTATGAAAATAAAATTTTAAGTGAAAAGAAGTTTTTTAATTGGATTGATTGCGGGCATTGCTGGTCTTGCGATTGGTTATAAAGTGCCAAAAGACAAAAATGTTGGTTATGTAATGATTTCTGGCAGGATTACAAATCCAGAACAAGCAGGTAAATACTTTGAAGCAGTTAATGATGTTGTTGTTAAAGGTTGCGGAGCTAAGACATTATCAGTTGATTTTGAGACTGATGTTAGAGAGGGATATGATGGCCCTTTTTCTGTTCTTTCAAAATTTCCAAGTAAACAAGCAGTAATTGATTGTTATGAAGGACCATATCAAAAATTAATTCCTTTAAGAGAAGGAGCTATAGAGATGAATTTTAGGATAGTTGAGAGAAATAGATAAGTTTTCCTACTCGTTATATACCTAATAAAGAGTTAGAGTAGGAACAATGGAAGCATTTGATTGGAGATAACTTCACTAGTTCAAAGCAACTATTTATACCTTCAAAAAAAATTAAAGAAATGACTATTTTTATTGGAAATTTATCTTGGGAAACTGAGGTCGAAGATCTTGAACAACTTTTTAGTAATTATGGAGTAGTTAAAAAATGTTATTTACCTCTTGATAGAGAAACAGGAAGAAAAAGAGGGTTCGCTTTCGTGGATTTAAATGATCATAATTCCGAAAAAAAAGCTATTGATGATCTTCAAGATGTTGAATGGATGGGAAGAGAGATAAGGGTCAACGAAGCTGAGAAAAGAGACAGACCCAACAATAAAAAATACAATAAATTTAATAGAAATAGTTAGTTATTATTACTTCGCGATTCTGAAGATTATTACTATAAATCAAAAGAAAATTAGAGATTGCTTATTCGTAACTTATAACCATAATTCATCAATTGATTATAAGTTGATTTTATTTGTAAAGAGTTAAGAGAAAGACGTTACTCCTTATTCTTTTGTAAATAAAAAAACCTTTGTTATCTATATTTTTCTCAATAGACACAAATTCTTTCCCTTTCTCTAGAATTCAAGGTTCTAATTGGAAATTATCATCTCCTATTTGATAATCTCTTGGATAAATAGGATAAATATCATTAGTTTGATTCTCTAGAGACATATTGAATACCTTACCTTTACTAAAAGTACCCTAATACTTTGTGATGGATTTTTTGTGTATCTAGAGAGATTGTTATATGTATATGTTGCACTTGAATGGTTTTAAAGGCAAAAAAAAGACCCTTGCGAGCCTGGATGATGGGGATTTCTATCATGACAAATTAAAAAGGAACAAACAACCCCATCGATAGGTGATTCTTAATACTTACAAACACCATATATAGTGCTAGGATTTTTAAAGAGCTGGGTGATGGGGATTATCAAGCTTTTTTATTTAGGGCGAATCTGTCGCCCTTTTTTTGTTTATGAAATTTACTTCTAAAACCTTAAGTTTGATACTTAATTTGGCTTTTTGTATTTTGGTATTCGTTATTTAGTTACTGCTGTTGTTGGTGCTCTCGACGTTTCATGATTTTGTATTCTTCATGCAGAGAACCTAAGTGCCAAGCCTCTCTGAATCCTTTTGCACCTTGCATTAGAAGTCTTATATCTGAGGTTGAATGTGACTTCATCTCCAAGAACTCTTTCTGCCAAGAAGTTTTATCCAATTTAGTAATCAAATTTTTTCCATTCTTTTTTTCTATCATCCCAGAACTCACCTTGTTTGTCCACATAAGAGAAAGTTAAATCTTTTACTATCTTTCCAATTTCTTCGTAAAACTTTTCTATTCTTTCCATAATTATTTTCTTTAGTATTCTTAACTAGAGAGTGTTTTTTTATGGGATATTTTCACGAGCTTTGGAATAATCAACCAAATGAACTTATCGGTGTAGGCATGTCAATATTCATTTTGTTGGGAATTTACATAGCATTACTCAATACATATAAGTAGTAATGGAAAAATTTACTCTTACTAAATAAGGATAGATCGAGGATAAAAGTATTTGAACCATTTGAAGATGTATCGAAGCCTAGTCCTAGTATTGATGCAATGATGATTTCCTATGGTTGTGTTTATAAGAGAAGTAGTAAACCAGTTATGAAAGGAAACAGAGTTGAAACTATCGAAGCAGCTCGGAAGGAATACAAACAACTACTGGACGAGGGGTGGAAGAAAACAAGTATCTTCAGGAGCCATTTGTAGGCACTAAATACATCAAAGCACATCCTATGAGCTCCCCCTACAGCTCCCCATTCTCAATTTGAGACAGTAAACAATAAAAAAGCGAGTTGGGAGACTCGATATTATGACTTGGTTTTTAAGAGTCGGGATGACAGGATTCGAACCTGCGACCTATTGCTCCCAAAGCACCCGCCCTCCAATTTGAGACACTTACCTAAATAAACAAGTGGTGCAATGGCAAGATAAATGGGATATCAGAGGATTGGTGAGTCTCAAAAACAGGTCAAAGGTATACGAAATATCCATAAATATACAAATCCTCGCCCGTTTGTCGCCCGCTTACTACCTAGTACTTTATGAACCAATTTTTTATTAAATAATGCAATAAGGATTACTGAAGGATTTACTACAA
Source organism: uncultured Prochlorococcus sp. (assembly GCA_902525585.1). GTDB lineage: Bacteria > Cyanobacteriota > Cyanobacteriia > PCC-6307 > Cyanobiaceae > Prochlorococcus_A. The sequence continues at coordinate 81,931 of CABZHQ010000001.1, forward strand.
AATAATCTATTGCGATTAAATTTTTTTACTGATTTTGAATAGATATTAGCTGTAAGGATCGCTCCAAAATTTACTAAAACTACAATCAAGAGAAGTAACTCCATAACGAGGTTGGTCATAAGATTTACCTCCTTAAACTTATATGGAAACTCTATAACGACTTTGTAAGTATTGAATAGAGTTTAAATTCTTATTTTTGGGAGTCTAAATCTTTCTTAGTTAGTTGTTTTTTTTCCCTTAGCGATCATTACTACTGGTACTAAGAGATAAGTAAAGAAAGAGATTAAGAAAATGTCTATGTTCATGGCTTTTTACTATAAATTTTTTAAATCTTGTTCTATTTTTTCAAGTTTTTTGTATAGTTCTGTTTTCTCCTTCAATAGAGCTTTTTTCTTTAACTGAAGTTCTTTGTTAAATGGAGAATTGAAGTACTTTTTGTAAGCTAGAAAAAATACAGCTAGTGCTACAACAATCCCGATCGCGCCAATTATGAGTATGGGCGAAGATGGAAAATCGTAGAATGGTATAGAGAGTAAAAGCATTTAAACGAAACCAGGAATTATTTGGCCTGTTGTTAAGTAAGCTCCAATAGCAGCAATTAATCCAAGCATTGCGAATCTGCCATTAAGCGTTTCTGCTACAACCTTTTCTTTTTCGATTGTTTTTACTTTAGGGTTTGAATTTGTCATTGGATTTGAAGTTAGATAGTTTAAATTTTCGTCTTGAAATTGCTTTGTTAAATAAGCAACGAGGATAGCTGTTAAGGATACGATTACAGCTAAAAAGCCTGAAAGAGAAGACATTAAAAAATACCTGGAATTATCTGACCTGTAGTTACATAAGCTCCCAAAAGTGCAACTAAACCAATCATTGCCCAACGTCCATTAACTTTTTCTGCGTTTTGAGGATATCCATCATAAGAAACAGATTGATCAACATAAGGACGAGGCTCAGTTGGAAAAATATTTTGCCTTCCGCCTGATTCCGTAGTTATGTATGAAGAATTAGTCATTAGTTTAAGAATTTAATTTGTTAACAAACGTAACATTCTTATTAACTAATGTAAAGAAAAAGGTTAAAAATATGTGTAATTCGGTACTTTTAAAGCAACATTGATACAGATCCGTAACAGTTATTAATTTATTTTTAAAGTTAAAGCTAATAATTAAAAGATCATGGAGATATGAAAAAACTTCCCCGGATTTGTTTTTGATTGATCAAAATTAAATAATGACTGATCCTATTCTCTACTTATCGATGATCCTTGGGTTGGGAGGCGTTTATGTCTTGATTGCCTCTTTCAATGATGACGATGATGACAGCAATGATGATGGAGAAAAATATTTTTTTAATCTCGAGTATGCAGAGGCGGGAAAATAGTTTAATAAGTCCAGCTTATAGTGGGTATGAGAGTAAGTAATTATACTCACACTTGCAATTTTCAATTATTAGATTTGTTTAAAGATTGCATTAAGAAGCGTCTTAGCTAAACAACCAACCAAACAAATGAACGAAACAAAAACAGTTGAGAAGGAAAAAATCGTAGCTGAGAAGCTTAACGGTAGGTTTGCAATGATCGGCTTTATTGCCCTTATTGGTGCATATCTAACAACAGGACAAATTATTCCAGGGTTTGTATAAATGGATTTTATATTTAAAAGACAAGGATATGTACCAATCAAGGTGGTTCCTTATATATTCTTTGTTGCAGTTGTTTTAAGCATCGCAACAACAACTACATTCGTATAGTTTTTAAAACTTGCATTGTCATGAAAGTCAGCTGGTAGGGAATACGAGCTGACTTTTTTAATTGGTATTGCCGGCGACACACCCTCCAAAGTTATCCAAAGATATACAAATCCTCGCACATTCCTCGCCTGCAGAGATTTTAAGATAAACGAGAAATAAATAAGCGAATGGGGGACTCGCTATTATGAATTGGTTTTTAAATTGTCGGGGCGACAGGATTCGAACCTGCGACCTAGTGCTCCCAAAGCACTTAACAACCCTAGTTGGGCACTATGTCTACAGACCATGACTAAATAGTTGCAGGTTTTTACAGGATTTGACATCACAAACTAGGGTATATTTGTTGGCGATTTGTTGGCGATAAATATTACTTCTAGGAAGTAAAAAATAAAATAAAAGGTGAAACAATAGCGAAAAATATAAAACTAAAACGATAAAATTTGTCAAAAGATAGTCCGAAATATTTCTTTGAAAACCTTTCTATCCTATTTCTAGAATCAACTATTATGAGGGCATTTGCTAATTGAAGGATAGCTAGCAAGTAACTTAAGAAATAAAGTTTATCCATATAGGTGATATAGGATAATTGAGGAATTTCACTTTGATAGCCATTTTGCATAAAGATGAAAGTAAGCAAAACTGTTGGGGGAGTAGCAACTTTAATATCTTTGAATTTATTAGATAAATTTTCGGTAAGGATCAGGACTGATACTCCTGCGATTAAAGGCAATATATATCTGAAAAAACTTGATGAGCCTGACCTTACAAAATAAGATTCTAAAACTGCAACAGGATAGTAATCTATTTTTTTAGTTGCTTCAAAAAATTCTTTCGAAATAATATTATTATCTACATCCTGATCTTGCACATTATATCCAGGCTTCAATTCATTGTATATGCATCCATATTCTTTATAAACTTGATCTTTTTCGTAAAAATCATCTATATAACACTGTTTATCTTGATGAATAAAAGCTTCAAATCTAAATCTATCTTCCAAAACATTTCCTGAAGCATCAAGAAAAAAATGTATTTTAGTGGCCGGTAAAAGACTTGTTAGCTCAATCCTTAATTTTGAATTGTCAAATGGAAATCTTCTCAAATCTCTATCCAATCTAAATCTTCCAGAGAATTTGTACAAAGATGTTTTTGCATCAGATGAATTATCTAAAGTAACTTTCTCATATATTTGATCTTCCGAATCATAAAAATTTAAATATAAGGAAGAAAGTACATCTTTCTTAGATTTATCTAGCAACTCTTGATCAGGCATATGCTCATCAAGAGGAACAACCCCTTCATCAGTCCATGATGCTCTTATAAATCCACTTGCATAAATACTTGAAGTTTTTTCATCAAAGTCAAATAGATTGTTAATCTTTATAGTTATGTATGTATCATCTGGGATTTGATATTCTGAAAAATTTTCCTCTCCCTTTTCAAATTGATCTTTAAATTCATTAAAGAATTTATTTCTATAGTTACTGACTTTTTGTTTTAGTAGCCCATCTTCATAAAAGTTTAGAGTTTCTATAGATCTGGAATATTCACTCTGGGTTATAGGTATTGTTGATTGTTGAACATATTCGTTAATACTAAAAAAAGTGGTTAAACCAAAAATAAAAAATATAAATAGAGTTAGAGTAAGAGAAATACCAAAAATCTTTTTTTGTTGATTTAACTTTTTAAAAATATTCTTTTTAACTTTTTTCATATATGTTTATGTAGAGACATTAGATATCAAATTAATTGCATTAGATAGGATAATCTTTCTCTCTTTTTTTTCGTAGTTGATATATTCATCTGAATAGGACAAAGCGTATTTTGAAAAAGAATTAAATATATCTCTGCTAACTGGAGAGGTTTTATGAAGCTTAAAAAGTCTCCAACTCCATTTATATCTTGCTAGGAGGTGATAAATAGGATTAGATAGTACCTTCAAAGTTTGTAATTGAGGTTTTTCTAACAAATTTTGATCATGAATTTCAAATATAAAAAAATTTAAATAATTTATATCTCTTATGACTGAGAAACCAATTAAAGTTATAAATAGAGCAATGGATAAAGCTCTAGTTATTGCATATGAAATATTTCCTAAATAATTAATAGCTGCAATACTATTTGAAGATTCGAAGGAAGAGAATACACTTGAAAGATTGTTGAAAAAATGTAATCCAATAGCGATTAAAACAAAAAAGAGAAAATTAAGTTTGATTTTGGTTGACTTTTTGTAGAACCATAATCCAACGCCAGACCAAGCAGTGAAAAGTGCATGCATATAACCACTTTCAATAACTCTTCCAGTTAGCTGCATGTTCCAATAATAAGTAATGTCATTCTCATAGCCTAATGTTCCCCATAAATAAATAATATTTTCAATAAATTGAAAACCTGCTGCAACTAAACAGCTATAAACAACGAAATCTGTTAATGAATGAAATTCTTTCTTGAAAGTTTTAAAAACAAAAAACAATCCTATAAATTTATAAATTTCTTCTTTTATTGGAGCGTCAATAATTGTCCCAAAAACTTCATTTAAATTCGGGTCGAGATCTAAAGTATTAATAATATAGTTCCCTATCGAAAAAGGAAAAATTAATATTGCTATGGCTGAAGCAATTCCCCAAGCAAATGCTGCGATAATTGGTTTTAGTGGCTCCCTTTCAATTGCATCAAGAAAACGTATGGAGTAAATAATTGAAAGACTGCTTAAAGTTGCAAATATTGGACTTGCTAAAAATATAAATAATTCCATTAATTCAAAATATTTTCTAAATTAATAAACCTAAATATGGGTTTCTGCAATTGTTTGTTTGCTGGCCAATATTTATTTAAGGATTATTTTTAATGCTTCTACTCTGATACTTCTATTTTGAGTGCTTTGATTTTTAAATCTCCATAATTTTTTGCTTTAACAATTCCGGCTTTTGCCAAAAAAGGAGTTGCAATGAAGGCAAAAGGAGTAGCCTTTTCCTCAGGAGTAAACAAGCCAATTATAAAAGCTCCGAAAAATACAAATAAAGCAGGAGTAATTGTTCTTCTTGAGGCAGCATAGTAAATCCATACAAAAGGGATAATATGAGCTACTGCATAACCCCAGCCTTTATCTTTTTGTCTGACTTCCCATGATTCCTCTTTACTTATTAAATTTGGTTTAGGAATTACCATACTAAAATTGAATAAATTTTTTGTAAGTTTAACTTAAACATAATTTGTTGGCTATTTGTTGGCTGCTATGAGCCAACAAGTAAAAGCAATAAAAAAGCGAGTCTGGGTAACTCGCTAGTATGACTTGGTTTTTAAATGGTCGGGGCGACAGGATTCGAACCTGCGACCTAGTGCTCCCAAAGCACTTGTATGTAACTTTGAGAAAAATATAAGAATGTAGATTGTAACTATACTTTTCTTTGTTGTTGGAACGTATTTGAGTCTCAAAATTATGCGTTGCGATCGCAAAAAATAGCATACGATTGTCGCCTAGCTCCCCCTTTAGCTCCCCCCTTTACAACCTAGTGCCTTCTTGTAGTTATCAAACTGAAAATAATTGACAGTCGATATAAAATAAGGGGCAATTAGCCTTTTTTTTATGACTAAAAAGTGGAAACAATCTGAATTAAATAGAATCTACAGAGATAATCCAGAATTAAAGAAAGCCCCCTTAGTGGGTGTAGATGTAATAGTTGTTGAATTTTTAAAATTACATGATGTAGAAGCAAGACCACCTAAAAATACAAGCAAGAGAGATGGAGCTATTGCTGGAGCTATTACTGGTGCATTTGGTGCTGATGTAGGAGGAGATGCTTTTTTAATACAAGGACAAAAAACACAAACCCAACAGCAAGAATGGACATCATGGAAACAATGGGCTTTAAGTCATAAAGATTTCCCAGAATATAAAGCCAAGTTTAATGGTGAAGCAGAAGCAAAAAATAAGGAAATTGATAAGACATTGGCTGACCCTGCTTTTATAGAAAAATGGGAGGCTTATTTTAAAGAAGCTCGTGATAAAGAATTTGTGAAAAAACAAAAAGCTATGAAAGGAAGAGCCTATGCGTTGATAGCATTATTCGTAATTATTGGAACGTTGATTGGTATTGGAAACTCACCAGAAGCCCAAAAGTTTTTAAATATCGAAGGTAGTGAATATAAAAAATAATAATTAATGAAACGCTTACTACTCCCACTACTAGCTGCTCTTGCTTTACCTACTGCTGTTAATGCAAATATAGATCCTAAAGTTGCTGAAATATGCATGAAGGCTGTTGACTTTCAAGGTTGCGTAAAAGCAATGGGAGGTGAATCAAGTGAACCAGTTAGAACGACAGTTGTCTCTGACAAACAAAATGATCTGCTTTTAGAAATAAAAAAGCTACCTTCAAGAATACAAAATACTTCACTTAAAGATTACTCATCAAGAACATTATCTTTTACAGATGCTTTAGCAGTGAGTACTCCTGAAGAGGTTGGAGAAACTCTTTATTCAAATGCAAAAAAGATTTCATTAGCTTTAGACGTCTTATATGAAACTTGGAATAGAAATAATGATGTTGTCGTTTACAACGGTTATTGGCTACCAGAGAAAAATTTAAAAGCAAAAAATAATTTAGATAGAATATTCGGAGGGAATACAATAGAAATTAAATGTACAAAAAGATTCTTTGGCTTGTTAGGGGGTGGCAATAGAAGAATCGGAGAAAATATCTTAAACCCAGTAGCTAGGGTTGTTGCAAATGCAGCTAATCAGGTTAAAACAGCTAATGATCAGATCATTTTCCCCTCACAACAGGAACCCTCTTTTGTAACAAGTTCAGCTCCTTTCTTTTGTCCTGGCGATCCAAATGCACCAGTTGAAGAAAAAAAACCAAAAGAAGATGATAAACCAAGACAACCAGTAAAAATTAATTGTGATTCTCCTGTTTGGAAAAAGAAGCCTATCTGTAATTAATGAAATGCTTACTACTTGCACATGAATAGATTAATAAAAGTAGCTATTGAATTTCAAGAAGAAAGAATTAATGCTTTGGAAGGTAGAAGGATTATTGATGTAGAAGCTAATTAAAACTACTCTATATATAAGGTATTAATCTTGATATGGGATTACTTTCAAGAATTTTTGGTAAAGGCAAAGAAGATAAACAAGAACCACCAAAACAAACTTATCAACAATGGGAAAGGGAAAAGGTAGAAGAATATCACGAGAATAATAAAACTTGGGGTGAGACTTGGAAGGAGATTGCTAGTAATGAGTTAAATGGAATGACATTAGTAAATGGAAAGAACACACATGAAGTATTAGATGACCCTGCTGCTAAGAATGATTTATCAACAATGCTTGCTTGTTGTAGGGCAGAACTAGAAAGGGCAGATATAGGAGAAGCTCCCCCTGCTCCTTACTATTTCAAAAGGGCTGCAATATTATTTGGGAAACAAAAAGAGTACGATAACGAAATTAAAATCTGTGAATTGTATTGTGATGCTTCAAAAAAATTTGGTGGAAATGGCAGAACTGATATACAGGAAAGAATACAGAAAGCATTATTAAAAAAAGATAGGGCAGCTAAGAAGGCACTAGAAAAGTAATCCACGACCGCAACAACTGTTTCCTAGCTCCCCCTCTAGCTCCCCTTTCGCAAAATGAGACAAGCTATATTATTTATAATCCGTTGGTATGACTGATCGGGGCGACAGGATTCGAACCTGCGACCTAGTGCTCCCAAAGCACTTCCCACCCCATTGCAAGCACTAGTGTTTTGAGCTATATCTGGATTCTTGCGTGATGTTGCGTATTTTGTCAGGACAAACTATACTGAATTTGTCCACTATTTGTCCACTTTTTAATGATTGCTAGAGACAGGCAAAAAGTTTTTCAAGTTCAGGTTAAAGACTTAATGATGGGTCTTACAGCTAACGAAAGAAGGGGAAAAGTACAACTTAAATTAAGAAGAACAGGGGAGAAACAACAATCAGTAATGCTTCCATTTGATTGGTCTCCTAAATTTTTTGATGATGCTTATACAAGAATTAGGAATATTTATACTTTTATTGTTGAAGGACATAGCTTAAAAGCTGCTGCTGAATTAGCTCAAGGTAAAGCACCAAAGAAGGGTCAGGATTGGAGCGATATGTTAACTAAATTTGAAAATTATAAAAAAACTTTTGGAAGAACAGTAAACGATCTTACTTGGACTAAAGACTTTAAAGCCTGCTACATGGCTGTTGATGTAATGGCTGCAAAGAACCCACCAAGCGACCCAATAACATTAATGGAAATGTGTTTGAAGGATTGGAAACCCGCTTCAAGAACAAGAGAAAAGAGGGCTCAGGCTTTAAGTAGTTTCCTTACTTACTGTGTTGAAAGATGTAACCTTCCAGAAACTTGGACTCCACCCGCAAAGTTAAAAACATTAATTGGAGAAATTAAGAAAGGGGAAGAACCTAATAAGATCGCAGGCGACCCATTCGATAATGACCAACAAATATTAGACCTATTGGCATCATTACCAACTGATGACCAAGACAAGAAGGTTAGTAAAGCTGCTGCTCAATGGTTCAATGCTCTTTGCTTAATGGCTGAACTAGGTTTACGACCTATTGAAGTTGGGAAAATGATTATTAAATATGACCCAGTAATGAAAAAAGATCGTTGGTTTTGTACCCATGAAAAGAAGGGTGGTAATGGTAGAACTGACCCAAGATTTGTAAAACCATTTCCCCTAATTGATTTAGATGGAAACTTAGTAAATTGGAATTTATTTGATAGGTTCAAAGCGGGTTTATTACCTTTGCCAGAAAATATAAGTGGAGAGTCTTTTGGAAAGTATTTAATCAGAAGAAAGCACTATGTAGAGCTAAAAGCTGCCATGAAAAAAGAAGGCAAAAATTTAGTTAATTATAGTTTTAGACATTATTATTCTTTGCGTTCACACCAAGCAAATATCCCAGTTGGAGAAGTTTGTTTAAGTATGGGGCATAGTTATGAGAGTCACGTTAGAGCTTATCCATACGCAAAGGCTTCTAGTGTAGATTCCGCATTTGATGAGGGGATTGAAAGGTTACTTGCAAGAGTAAAAGCTAAAAAATTATTGGAGGAAAAAGAATGAGAAACTTATGGACTAAAAGAAACATTATGGACTATCTAAGCCACCCAGAAGAGAGCTTGGATAAAAACTACAACCCAACCCGCCAGAAGTATAGAAAGGCACTTCGAAAAATGGATATGGAAACCAAAGCTCAAGGCGGTGTAGTTGATTGGAACTATATCCTTAACGACTTTATGTGGTGATTATGAATTGCAATCCAATACCAGAAAGAGAAGATTGGTTCATTACTGATAGGAAACCAACTATTTGCCCCAGATGCGGTACTAAGGAAGTTAGAAAAGCTGTTCTTGGTTATCCAACCGAAGAAGATTTCCATAATGACAATATTTATTTAATTGGCTGTATTCCAGACTTTCCTATTGATAGGACTTGGGGCTGTAGGCAATGTGATGCGGGATTCTGGAAAGATACTCCAAGAAATAAAGCTGCATTAGGTGGATTAGTTCCCCATCAATGGCCTAAAGATTAAAAATAACTTCTAAAAATACTGGTCTTTTTCCAACCTTCTTTCAATAGTTCTGCATATTCTTTTCTAGCTGCTTCAATAGTTTCTACTCTGCTACCTTTCATAACTGGTTTACTACTTCTCTTATAAACACACCCATAGGAAATCATCATTGCGTCAATACTTGGGGAAGGCTTGGAAACATCTTCAAATGGTTCAAAGACTTTAATTCTTGACCTATCTTTATTTATTAAAGTGAACTTCTCCATAAAAAAATTATAGACAAAAAAAGAGGGGTAAAGCTGCACCAAAACCCCCTAAGTAAACACACCTTAAATTAATGGCAGACTAAGAAGTGACCACACTTTTATGATAGCTTAAATATTATTTTTGTAGTATAATTTCTAATAATTAAGTATTAATTAGTGGCTTATTTTAAACCAACTAAATATAAACAATTTAACGAAGTTTATCAAGTCAAAGCCTGCAATAATGGGCAAACTTTTAATACCTTAACTAACCCACAAGCTAGAAGACTATTAAAGGAGGTTTCTTAATGTCTAATTTAGATGACTTAATTGATAAAACCCACTTCGATTATGAACAAAACGAGACAAAAGCCAAGCAATTAGAAGACCGAATTTTGAAAGTGCCTGGAATGTCAAAAGATTTTCTTCCTAAGAGGAAATATGGGCAACAATTCAAAGGAGACCAACTAGGGGTAACAGCCCAATCAATGATAGTTAGAGGGGACAAAGCACTAGCAGCCTTTTTGGGTCTGGACTTAAATTACTGGAAGGAAAAAGCTCGAATTGAAGAAGAGCGTGAAGCCTACTTATCCGCCTTCAAAGAAAAGACAGAAGCATTAAGACTAAAGAATGAAGAAAATAAATTAGCTAGAGAAAGAAGAATGATATGGAATCAAACTCATGGTGTAGATCAAAGGAGACTTTAATAATGCGTTTTGCTCGTCAGCACCCTTTTTATGGTTGGCTATTTTTAGAGCCACAAGATTACAGGAGGATTTATAACCAACTTATCCAAATGAGAGATGCAGACCTAAAGAAGGGGGACAACTCCTCAGGGTTTCCCTCTGGTTTTGCTCTTTGGTGTGAAGATGATTTAAAAGAACTAGCCAAGCAAGATAGATATAAGAAAAGGATTGCAGAACATTTGGCTCAATTAAAAATATCTATTGAAGTTAGAGAACGAGAATTAGCCAATACCTACTTAGCTGAGGAACTCCAGAAGATGAAAGATAAGCAAGAACTAATAGAAAGTTTTATTAGCACTTAATGATTACAGCTAAACCAACTATTTCTAAGGAGGTTAACGCAATGGCAGAAGCTCTAAATACTATTGCCCAAAATGACTTTATTGATTCAGCTACTCCATTAACCATCTCACTCTTTGCAACTAGCTTGGTTTGGACTTATAGAGATATTTGGGTTAATTACCTTTGGGAAGCTGAAGACAAATTGGAGGTTAATTAATGGCTGTTGTTAGTAGAAATGAAAGGAAAAAGCGTAGATGTGATGCACTCGCAAGATTAACTTCTGGCATGGGGGTGTCCCAAGTAACTGAAAGCCTAGTCAGGGACTACAAAATTACTAGAAGAAGTGCAAATCTGGACATCAACTGGGCAAGTACTCAAATAGTAAAGAACCTCGAAAAGCATGAAAAAAGAGACTTATTGGCTTGGCTTCTGACCCAGAGTGAACGTACTTTTCAGAGAGCCTTTGAAGCGGGTC
>CABZHQ010000002.1 GCA_902525585.1 uncultured Prochlorococcus sp.
CTTATTAACTTTATTTCTATTTTTTTCTATGGATTTACTTCGAGATTCCAAAAATTGACTATAAGGAATGCCATTTGGCAGAGAATCATTATCTAATATTTGGACATAATTAATAAGACGATCAATACCTCCTTCAAATTCATTTATATCCAATTGCAAAGTAAAGTAATCTTCAAAGTTGTTTTCTAAAAAGGACTCAAAATCTTTAGAAGTAATTAATCCCTGGAAATAAACGATATTGTTTTCATCATCAAATTTCACACCTAATACTATTTGAGGGGATTCTCCATATCCTCCAATTCTTATATAAGAGTTTTTTAAAAACTCTACATTTTCTTTTAATGAAAAGTCAGAAGGAACTTTATCTACTAGTTCATTAAGAATTCTTTCCCCGCCAGATAAATTGAATAATTTATTATCTTTAAGTGATTGACTAATATTATCTAAAGAAAGATCTTTTCCTTCTGAATACAACAAAAGGGCTGTTCTAAAAATCTCTTGATGAATATCAATATAAAAAACATCAGGAGGTATAACCGTCATAACATCTTTTATAAAATCAGGATATTTCAAAATTGTTCCTATTATTGATTCCTCTATTTCCCTATTTTTTCCCAAAGCACCCATATTATCTAACCAACTCTTTATGGGTATAGAAATCTGATCGGATGTAATACCTGTAATAACAATTTGTATGGCAAAGTTATTTAAATAGAGCAGGCCTTCAGAAAAATAATTTTTAATATTTAAATGTAAATCTGATTCTAATTTTCTTTCTTTAATAAGCTTTTTTAAAGCCAATAAAATCATCTCCTCCTTTGAAGCGTTATTAATAGAGTCCAATAAAACTGATCCTTCAGGAATAGAAAAAGCCTCTATATAATCATCTTTTGGTTTTTTAGTTTTTATGCTCATGATCTTATGAATTCATTAATAAGAGTTTTTATTAAGTAATTATCTTTTGAATAAATAATTTTTTTAAGTAAAGACAAAACATTATCTAAAGTCTTTGGATCTTTTTTTAAATTCTCAAAGTCTGGGTAATTTTTTAACTCAATAGCTGTTTTTAAGACAATATCTTCTATTAACAAGTTTTCCTTGAGCAGTTTACTAACCCAACTCTGTTTATGGCCACACTTTTCAGCGATCTTTCTTTGTGAAAGTCCTTTGGCATATAAAATCCAACATAACTTTCTATTTGGATCTTTATCCCACTTTTTTTGTTCTTTGTTTAGAACTTCTTTTATTACACTTCTAGCAGATGTATTTATTGTGTAATTGATAAAATTAATATTTTTTGAATCGTATTCTGAGTCTAAATTATTATCTTCCGAACTAGAATTTAGTTCTTCCCTGTAAGGTAAAGAATCTTTTAATTTTATAGATGGAGACATGTAACTTCTTACTGCTTTATCTATAAGCAGAAGATTATCAAAATTTTTTTGCTTAGGTATTAGTGAATTCAAGAAGTTTGAATCTGGTTCCCAACCAATAATTCTTCCCGTTTTCTCTTTATATTTTAATTTCGCTTTTGAATAACTATCGGTATATGACTTATGAAGAGTTTCCACTTGTTCTAAGGTCATGATATCTGAATCATATCTATTCCAAGCCTCTTTGACTCTTTTTAGACTTGTATTATTTAGCAATGCCCAGGGTGTTATTAGAAAAAGACCACAACTTCTGAAATAAGATTTAAGTTCAGAATCAGATTTAACATTAATTGCTATCCATGTATTAATTTTTGCAATGGAATCATTAAAATTAAAGATAATTCTTGCAGTAAGAGGTCTTATATTTTTTTCTGGTATTTTAGATATATTTTTCCAAGTAAATGGAAACCTTAGAAATCCAGACCCTTGATTATTTTTTCTTATTTTTAAAAAATCACTTCCTTTATCATCAAGGACACAGATCAACATACTAAACAAATCTATCTCATCATTATTTTTTCTCTCTTTTAAATAAAGATAATTAATCTCTTTATATATCCCATGACTAACCCTGCAGCGAAGAGAAGCCAGAGGTTTTATTGAATTATTCAATTTTTTACTTAAAGAAAATAATTTTTTATCTGTTTGATCTGATATTTCATCAAACTTAATAGAATTTTCCTCTAAAAATTCTAAACAAACTTTACTAAATCTCCTTACTACACTTTTTTTTGAAGAATTTATTACCCAAAAATTAGTATATGAACTATCCAAAAGGCTGTAATTGATTTTTAAAATTATACCTAAATTCTTAAAATTTAAAATTTAAGTTTAAATATAATTTGGAATCATTAGCAATTTATTGAAACTATATATTTCTCACAAATTATTTTTATACAAATGCATGATTTATTAAATCTTTCTACTCTCTTTATTTCTTTGATAAGCCTTATTACTCTATTAATTTTTATTGGAAAAAAAATTAGAAATAATTCTCAATTATTTATGCCAAAAGAATATAAAACTGTAAAAAGAATTGTTAATAAAATTTCTAAGAAAAATGATCTTGGTGATTATCCTTTTACTTTTTCAATAACTGCAGGTTCAAGAGGTACTTGGATTGCTAAATCTTTAGGTTTATCAACAAAAAATGAATCATGCCTTCATTTAAAACACGTTAATCCTTTTATTAAATATAAAGGTAAGCTATCTTATGAAATTAATGAAGCAATAAGACAAGCATATCTTTTAGATAATGTAGAAGCTTGTGCATATCCAAATGGATATATTCAAATTAGTAGGTCGAGTTTTAAGTGTAATGAAAATTTTGAAGATTATCTGGCTTTTGTAATAGGACATGAAATTAGCCATGTACTTAATGAAGATAGTTTTAATAATTCATTGAAGGTAAGCAAAGAAGGTAAAAAACTAAAAACAAAAAAGAAAATGGAACTTGGTTTTGAAGTTTCTAGAGATTCTGAAAGAGAGGCTGATATCTGCTCAGCAAAAATGTTGATAAATGCTGGATATTCAACATCTATACCAATAAAAGCACATGATTTTATTTCAAAAAAAATTGGTTATGGGTATGAAACCGAAAAAAAAAGTACCCATCCTGGATATGAAGAAAGAAGAAATAACCTAATAGATTTTATTTTTAAAAATTATCCAGATTCTTCAGAAAACAAAGGATATACAAAAGGGAGTTGGAAATATGACCGGAAAGAAAATACTCTTACATACAAGATAAAAGAAAGGTATTCTCCGCCTAAAGAAGAGAATTTAAAAGCAGCAACCAACCTTGCAAAAGCTTTTGAAGGGGAAGTAATAAAAAATTGATACTTAAAAAGTCTTTCTCCTTTTAGATACTTGATTTGGCTTAATTACGAGATTCGCAATTTCTTTATAGCAACCCAAGCTCACTCCATATTGTTTATCAGCCTCTGATTTAACTGCTAGCCGTTGATATTGAGTCAATAACCATGCCACCATTTCTTTATTATCATGATTATCGAATCCTTTAGATAGTTCTTTATTAGCCCAAACCACATCCATATTGGCTGATCTTCTTGTTAAACCGTAGTCTCTCATTAAATATTGAATTGTTTCACCCGTCCCCCAACCATCTTGGAGGCGTGAAAGTGCTGAAATTCTTCTTTTTTTTCTTTCTTCTCTAGTCACTCTTGCCATAAGAAAAGAAAACCCGCATGTCTATATTCTAAGAACTAAGGTTTTAAATATCTAAATCTTGTTATTTGTTTTTTTGATCCCAATTTTATTTATTTAACTTTTTAGATGCTTTAATTGCATCAACTTGATCATAAGTACTGTTGTATATCCTGAAATGGGTATTGATATCATGACCAAGACTTTTACTTGCAGCCCTTGCATCAATATCTGCATGAATACTTCTTATACCCCAATGATGTCTAACTGAGGTTAACTGTAAATTGTCTATTCCTAATTCTCTAGCTCTAGGTTTTAAGTACCTAAGCCACTGATTTCCTAGATATTTTACTTGAGATGGACTGTAACTATTTAAGTCAAAGGAATATGGTCTTTCAATATTTTCAAGTTCCCACTTTTCGGCAAGTTCCTTAGTAAGTGCGATTGGATATTTAAGATGCATTGCTTTTTTAGCTTTTGGAATATTAACAGAAGTAGCAGTTCCGCTAGCGATATCAGGCACTAGTGAAAAAGTTTCTCCTGATCTTGTACCGTAAACATATTGTGCAGCGGTCAACCATCCCCATTTCTTATTATCTCTAACCATATCTATAAGTTGAACAAATTTATGTTCATCAATAGGTGACTTAGTTTTTGGAATATAACTCCCAACAAATTTATCAATTTTATCTAAATTTTCTATTCCATTTAAAAGTCCAAGTTTTTTATAGAATTGACAAAGTTTTCTTCTTTTATCCGACTCGGGATGAGAATCATACTGTATAGAATCTAATAATAATTCAAGAGTAAGAACTGCGTTTTGAGGAAGTTTCTTTAAGTAATTAGCTTGTAAATTCCAGGTTCTTTGCTTTATTTCTTTATTTCTATCTTTATCCTTCCAGTACTCTATTTCTAGTTTTGAGATACCCTCTGCAACGGTAATACCTCCACCTGAGATTTCTACTTTTGGCGCATCCCATAAAAGTTCCTCAGGGATAAATCCATTTTTTTTTATGTATTCCATCAGTTGCAAAATTCTTGCTTCAGCTGAAACTAAATTAGAAATATCAGTAGACAATCTAAGTGGAATCTTCCTATCTTTTCTGGCCCCTTTGCTATCTGTGAAAGTTCCCCTGATGTATAAATAGTTTTGTTTAGATAATATTCGTGCTTTTATACTTCTTTCTTTGAATTTCTCATTCAATTCTTCTATCTTTTTCTTCAATAGTTCCGAATCTGGTTCCGAATTTCCCACTGCATCAACATCACCTAAGGTATTAACACCAGACTTTCTTTTGTTAATATTTGCTGATTTTTTACTCATTTAACAAGAAAAGAGGAGTTCCGAATAAGTTCCGAATTTATGCCCTTAAATGTCCCAAAATGTCCAGTATATGTCAAGGTTTATGAAATAATTAAAAATTTAAAAATCTTCGGCAATAAGGCTTATTGTAGGCTGTCACTTCCCTTTGCTATACTGTTTAGGTGGCTAAAACTGAATAGTCCCTTAGGAGGGGTGGTCGAGTGGTTTAAGGCTCTAGTCTTGAAAACTAGCGTGTCTGCAAGGGCACCGTGGGTTCGAATCCCACCCCCTCCGTACCAAGACATATTCTCAGGAGTTCTCATAACTTCTCATATGTTCTCAAAATTATTTTAAAGCTTCCGAAAAGAAGATATATCCAGAATTAAACTTAACTTAGCCTTCTCATACTTTCTCATTCATACTCATATTTTCTCTTCATTTTGGTAGGGGAAATGGTAGGGGTTTTGTTGTAATTGGTAGGGGTACGAGTTCAGTTTTGAAATTCGATCTAAAATATATGGT
Organism: uncultured Prochlorococcus sp.; assembly: GCA_902525585.1. GTDB lineage: Bacteria > Cyanobacteriota > Cyanobacteriia > PCC-6307 > Cyanobiaceae > Prochlorococcus_A. The sequence goes on from CABZHQ010000002.1 coordinate 5,425, forward strand.
AATAAGTTCTTTTTTGTGAAGAGATGGATAAATCTGATTTTGATGAATATGGTGTTCAAAGAGAAAATACTAAATTAGATAATTTTTTAAAAAGAGATTCAACCGAATATATGAGATTGCAGGGTTCCGAAAAAACTCTTTTTAAGGAAAGACAAAATACAGAAATGTATGAGATGAAATCTAACGGGGAATATAAAAGAAGAGATTATGATGGAACACTAGTCCTTACTACAAGAAGGCTTACTTTCTCACTTTATTCTCCACGAGGTAGGGCATCAATACTTGCAATGACACCATTAATGGGTTCTGCAAATTACAGATACGGACTCAAAGAGAAAGATTATATTATTTTTTCATACCCAACATTTTTATTGCTTGGTAAATTCATCAATAAAGCTCCTGATAAATTTTTAGGAATACAACTTGCTGATGATATTCAATGGATAATTGAAGATGAAAAAGTTAAGTTTATAATGCCTGCAATGCAGGAAGAAACTATTAAAAATATAAATGACATTCTTAGCTTGGAACTAGATCAATTTATCTACAAAATGATGTTCGGTTTTAAAGATACCGAACTGTATCAAAAATGGGATGAGTTTGCTGAAACTCAGGATAAAGAAGTACTTCTAAATAATTTATTAAAAGAGAATAATCATTTTAAATTTAAAAGATCTTCTTTATTAAAGAAAATTTTGCAAGAAGGTGAAACCACAAGAAAATCAAAGGATGAGAAAGAAAATTTGAAAAGTCCAGAAAAATCAATTCCTAAATTTGAAAGTGAAAAAACTTTCAGTTATGCAGATGAGCTTGGGAAACTTATAGATTTAAAAGAAAAGGGATTACTTACTGATGAAGAATTTAGTGCCGCTAAGGCTAAACTTTTAAATTTGTGAAACGCTTACTTTTTGAATAAAAATCGAGAGTTAAAAAGTGGTAGGGGAAATGGTAGGGGAAATGAAAATCGAACTCAGAAATCGTTCTCATCCCTTCTCATAGCTTGTTATTTAGCATAAAAGCTGATCCCACCCCCTCCGTTCTAATTACGAATCAGGAAATATCAGATCTAGTCAGAGTATCCGAGAAAGACTGGTATCAGAAAGTATCCAGTAAAATAAGATATTCACACAAACATATAATTCAGATTTATGAATTATATGTTTGTGTTTTGTTTGTGTTTTTTACTTATGTGTTTGTGTTTTTTTTTGATTTTCTATTCTTTATTCCCCACATCTCAAAGTAATTCTGACCCTTCTCCATCGGAGTATTCTTAACCCAAACTAACTTTTTTCATTATTTCTGTTGTATTTGAAAGAGCATAGGTTTGGTTGCAGAAATTACTCATAATTGAACTAGGTCACACTAAGTATTTCTGTTATATCATCTTGAAGTTTTCTTATTTCTTTGTTAAGTCCTTCCATCTCTTTTTCTTTCAATTTGAAACTTTCTATAAGTTCCTTCTGTGTGGATTCTGGAGGTATTGGTATTTCCATATCCTTAAATTTATCCATATCTAAATTCTTTTGACCAACTCCCCTGGTAAAGGAGTAAATTTCCTTCATTCTATATAACATAACGTAATCCATGTACTCTTGAATAACGCCTTTATGCTGTTTTACTTTAATAGTGAGACCTGAGTCATTTAAAAAAAACTTTCCTTTTACCTTCCTTACGCATATTTCTGAAATTGCAAATCTTCCAATAACTACTCTGTCTTCTCTGTTATATGGTCTATCAGTAATAAATGATGCGTCACCACCTCCATATACATCATATGTGGTACCTGTGTCATTTTTTTTTGTTATTCTGGTTCCATATTCTATTTGTGCTAACTCAGACAACTTATCAGTTGGGTATATAGATGAGATTTTAAAATTCACATCATGATTCTCTAAAGGGAATTCAAAGTTTTTCTTTTTAGATATTTCTTTTTTCGTGATTGAATATTCATTATTTTGCGGATTTTTTAGATAATTTTTTACAATCTTAGAACATTTGGGAAGATCATTTTCTTTGATTGGAAGTCTCTGATCCCCAAGAGAGAACCCATCATTATTTATTTGAAAATAGAAAATCTGGTCAGTTTTTTTAAATAATAATTTATCCAAAAAAAGTATGTAAGTTTTAGCGGGAGTATATGGTTTAAAAACCCCTCTTGGTAGAGAAACAATTCCTACAAGGGACTCATTAATAAGTGATTTTCTTAGACCAACATAATCCTTGTCTTTTCTAAATAATATTCCTTCTGGGACTATTATTGCTGCCCTACCTTTTGGAGTTAAGTGCTCATTGATGTAACTTGTAAATAATATCTCTGCTTTTTTTGAAGAAAGTGCAAATCTGTTATGAGGTTTAATTCCTCCTGTTGGAGTAAAGAACGGAGGATTTGCAAGAATTAAATCAAAGTATTCGTTCCATTTTGAATCATCTGAGAGAGTGTCATATTCGGAAATTTTTGGTTCACTTATGTTGTGTAAGTACATGTTAACAAGTGATGCCTTGATCATGCCTGGTTCAATATCGTAACCATGTATGTTTTTAGAAACATTAATTTTTTCTTCTAGGGAAATATTTTTGGCAAGAATGTATTTATAAGCAGAGATTAAAAATCCCGCAGTTCCACATGCTGGATCTAAAATTCTTTCATTTGGTTTTGGTTCGAGAAGTTCAACAATGAAATCAATTATATGTCTTGGGGTTCTAAATTGACCCAACTCTCCCTGCGATCCAGTTATTTTTAAAAGATGTTCGTATGCCGAACCCAAATCTTCAGAATTATCATATGAGATTTGATCTAATACTATAAAAAACTCATTAAAAGTCTTGGGATCATCAATTATGCTCGGAATGTTTGAAAAAATATCTCTAAATAATTTTTCTATTGACTTTTCATTCGCGATTGCGTCAATGCCTTTTTTGAATATGTCTAATTTATCTGCACTACTATTCTTAGTATTCTTGATTTGGTCCCATGAGAACTCCTCTAAACTCCCTTTAAAAAAGTTTTTCTTGCCACCCCATGAAAGTGATTTATTGTCCATGTCATTCATGAACTTATACATAAGACCTAAAGTTATTTGCTCCACTTGTCTCTGTGGGTCAGGGAACTTCCCAACAAGAATGTTTCTTAAAGTATTAACTTTATTTATTACTTCTGACATGTCTGATTTTTACAATAATGTTTCAACCATTTGAGGGATTTTGTTAATTAATTCAGGTGATACTTTTCCTATACTTTCTGTACCAAGAGGATGATTGAAGAGTTTTCCATATTCTTTATTTTTAATGATTTCTCTATAATCCTCAGATTCATAACATGATAAAAATAAATCTTTAGCAGCGTCAAATTCCATCTCATCTATATCATTTTTAATTGAAAAATCATAAAAACTATCATCAAGATATTCATTTTTTGTTTTGATATGATCGATATGTCCAAATATATATAGGAGCAGTTCCTTCTTAGAAATTCTTCTGTCAACTCCAATAGATTCCTGTAATCTGTGTATACTATATTGATCATTTTTTGTTAAAAACTCTCTATCTAATAATTCTTCTGCTTTCTCAAAGTTCATCTTAGTAACGTTATCTCTAATAGCGGCATTATCCCTAACTTTCTCAGAGAATTTGGGATATAAATCCCTGTCTATTTTCATGACATTTTTTCCTAACTCAATCTCAACTATTGATTCAATTGGATCTCTTTGATTGGTTTTAATCTCATCAATAACTCTTGTTTCTTTCCCATCTCCTCCACCGACTGTTGGAAGTGGCAATATTTCATCATATTGATAATCTTGTTCAAAAAACTCATAATTGCCCATGAAGTCAAATAAAAAAAATGTATTTTTTTTTGTATTTAGCGAGTTACGACTATCGTTTTTTACTTTGATGCACTCTTTGAAATCAAAGGTTCTTGTTCCTCTTCCTTTCATTTGAATAAAATCTGTTGGAGAAAAAATTGGTCTCATCAAGCATATATTAAGTATATCTTCGCAATCGTAACCAGTAGTCATCATCCCAACAGTTACGCAAACCCTTGTTTTTGAAGATTTATAATTTTCATCAAACTTAGAGTTGCCGTTTAAACTATTTCTTAGATTACTAAAGTTAACTGTCATCTCCTGAGAATTAATGACAAAGGAGGTAACTTGCTCTGCAAAATCAGAATTATAAAGGTTTGGGAATTTTTTATGTGCCATTTCATTTAATATTTGAGTGACTCTAGATGCATGGTCTTGAGAAGCACAAAAAATTAATGTTTTTCCTATTTCCTCTGTGACAGGGTCTTTTTTTGCATGCTCCATAAATATCTTGCAAAACATTTTATTCGTGTCTGCTGAGAAAAATTTTTTTTCAAAATCAGATCTTTTGAATATTGAATCAATATCATTTCCTTCACTATCTTGTGTTTGAAATATTAGACCCTTTTCTGAGAGCATTTGAGTCGTCAGTTCTGTGGTTGCCTTAATTACCCGAGGGTTAATAAGGTACCCCTCCTTAACTCCATCTTCAAGCGAATACCTATAAGTGGGAGTTCCTTCACTGCATCCAAATGTAGTGTAGGTGTCTTTTTGAAGTCTCTCTTCAAGTTGTTTTGGGTCAGTTGTAAGCAGGGAGTTAGTGTTTACAGATTTTAAAAAATTTCTAGGTGTGGCAGTAAGTCCCAACTTAAATCCATTGAAATACTCAAAGACTCTTTTTTGTACTAATCCCAGAGATCTATGAGACTCATCTGAAATCACTAAATCAAAATCATTGTGCGTAAATATTTTTTCAAATTTATTTTTTCTTATAAATGATTGAATGGTTGAAACAACTATCTTTGCATTTCTCCAACTATCTTTATTTTCTTTCCAAATTAATGTTTTAAAATCGTTCTTAAGCAATGATGAGAAAGAACTTTCCGTTTGCTCCTCTAATTCAACCCTGTCTACCAAAAATAATACTCTCTTTACATTAAATAGTCTAAAAAACATTTTTATAATTGCTGCTGATGTAAGCGTTTTACCTGTTCCTGTCGCCATTTCGAGCAAAAATCTTGTTTGCCCCTCTTTTATGCTTTTTTTAACGGCATGAAGTGCATCTAGTTGATAATCTCTAAGAAACTTAAGTTTATTTTTCGAAATAAAGTCTTCTCTTGTTGTTTCATCTATGAAGTCTACTTGTTCTGAATAATTGCTCATAATAGATAGAGCAATATAATCTTTATCTATCTTCTCATTATTCGATATATCTGGTTTAAAAGAGTCTCTGCACTGGATTAATTTTTCTTGAGATGGGAATGTATCAATTGGTTGTGGGTTCCCATACCTAATATCCCATAGATAATGATTTACTCCATTAGATAAAATAACGAAAGGGCAATTTAATGTTTTGGCATATTTTTTTGCTTGTTTTTTTGCTGAGAGTGGATTTATTAATTCTTTCTTTGCTTCCAATGTGCATAAGTGATAATTGTTCTTATCAAGCATTACATAGTCAGCAGATCCGGATTCGTTTGATAATTCTGTTATTACATTAGGTTTTTCTTGGTCCTCAAGAATCCAACCTGAATGCCTCAGCATGTCATTAATTATTATTCTGGATTTCGATTCTTTTGCCATAAAATAAATTCTGCCATAACTTTTTATAAATTTCCTAATAAGTGCACATAAGAGACCACAAAAAGTCATATCAAATCCAAAAACTTCGGTTAACTTCAAAAATGGGTGAAATTTTTTGGGTTATTTTTACTAGGATTAATTTCTAGTAATTTTTAAAACCCCCAATTCAAAAAATTAGGGTGTTTTTTAATGACTAAAATTTTTAGAGTGTTACTCAGTACGTATCAATTAAATTACTTCACTCTTTAGAATTGCCTTTATTGCTTGATTTAGGTGTAGGAGAGATTTTACTTAATCAGTGGAAACAAGGATACACTTTATTAAGTAAGACCAAAAAAAATACCCTTAGAAATAGGGGTCTTTTTTTATATTTTTAAAGTTTTTTGTGTTTGTGTTTTGTTTGTTTTTTTTATAATATTGGTTCAGGAAACCTCGTCAGATTAGTTCTGGACTGGTCACTCTAACCTGATGCGACTGACACCCCCTCCGTTTAAATAGAAAGAACCGAATAATATAAACGCCCTTTTGAAACGTACTTGTTAGTATAATTTTTATTTAGATTATGAGTAAAGGATTTGCCACAGATAATTTAATAACCAAAAAGTCGAAAAAAAAAGTTATTTCAAATGAACCGCAAGGCAGATTAATATCTTGGTCTCCTTGGCCACCTGCTAATTTTCAAACACGATATCCTGCTTTCCCTTTTGTTCTTACAATATTGATTATAGTAATAGGGCAATGGTATCTTTCTCTACTCAGGTGACCCGAAACTGATTTTTTTATTTAAATTAGGATGAATTAAGTTTGAGAATTTATTTTGTTTTTTTTAATTTTATTATTTGCCCACTTTCAAGCGGCAATCATCCCAATATTTTTAGGTATTAGATCGATCAATAAATTCAAACATATAAGTAAGAACAAATTGATACCTTTCGGCTTTGTTTTTTTAGGATTGGCATCGATTTCTGAAATGATAGATCATACTCAAACCTCTTGGATTTATGTAGATCACTCCTCTTTATTTAATTGGTTATTTTATTCTTTCCTATCTTTAGGTCTAACATGTTTATCAATATCAGTTATAAAAAATAAGTTTATTCAAAAAATTAATTTTTGCATTTCTTTATGTTCAATAATCTCATATTTTTTATTTGATAAAACTATTGCTCTCCTTTTTCAAGTAATAATAAGTATCCTGCTAATTATAAATTGGCAAAGAGTTTTTAAAGATTGGCTTTTTATTCTTTACCCAATATTTGGTATTTTTTTTACGACTTTCTTTGGCTCAAGGCTCTCAATTAGTGGCGATCAATTTTGGCATGTTTTAATAGGCCCATCTGGAACAATTAGCGTTCTTACCTTTTATTTAGTATTAAAGAGATCGCACAAAAAATTTACTTAAGATTCTTATGAAAATATTTGTATTTGTAAGTTTTATGCTGTGCCTAGTTACAATAATATCTCCAGTTGAAATCTTTGCTGATACAGCACTTGATGTTTACATGAATGATTTTTATTCTAAATCGAATGAAGCTAGCCAGATTCTTAAAGAAATCGAAAATAGTTTAAAAGAGGGATCAAGAAAAAAAGTATGCTCTAGGCAAAGAGAGGCAGCAAGATTAGGTCTTCTAGCTAATAAATCATTAATTAAAGCCTTTGAAATAGAAGGAGCAAATCCGCCAATGCAAGCGATAAAGGCAAGTCAACAAAGATGGGAATCTATTCTGAATGAGTGCTGAAGAAAATCAGTAAATCCATAAATCTTTTTAAATTTGCATTCTTACAGATTTACTAATTAAGGGAATTTCAGGTTCAACTCCATAAATACATTGAGAAATCGAATAAATAAAAATACATAGTATAAATATAAAAATTATTGAGCCTAATTCAACTATGGGAAATATTCTCAAGAGATATGAAATTATTATTAAAGCAATATCAATTAATAAAGCTTGGCATGCGTTATATCTAACGAAATAGGGAACATTTGGATTTCTTACTAATCCAGCAAACAAAATTATAAATAATAAAAAACTACCAAAAGGCAAAGATTTTTCAATTATTGCTATAGGAAAAGTTAGTAATAATAGTATTTTTAAAAAAGAATATTTATAGAACAAAAAATATCCAAAAGGTATTGATGCCTTTAATGGCAAAGTATACAAAAATACTGATGAGAGTCTTTGGAATATCTGATTCAATATATTATTGAAATTTCGTATTTATATTTTAGCCTAATTTTTCGAACATAATAAAAAGACATACTTTTAAAAAAATAAACTTTGGCAGATGGTTATTAAATATTAGATAATTGATTCAGGTTCATAATTCAAAATGCGTATCCTACATACAATGTTGAGGGTTGGAGATTTAGATAAATCCATTGATTTCTACGTCAATAGATTAGGAATGAATTTATTACGAAAAAAGGATTACCCTCATGGAAAATTCACTTTGGCATTTGTTGGTTATGGCTCAGAAAAAGAAAACTCAGTAATTGAATTAACTTATAACTGGGACAAAAAGTCTGAAGACTATGAGCTTGGAGATAAATATGGTCATATAGCTATTGGAGTAAAAGATATTCATCTAATTTGCCAAGGATTAGAAAAAAATGGTTGTAAAATAACAACCAAACCTAAAACGATGAAAAACAGTACTACTGTATTGGCTTTTGTTGAGGATCCTGATGGTTATAAAATTGAACTTATTGAAAGAGATTAAAAGCTCAGAAGTTTTTAATTAAATAAACAAATAACTAAAATTTAAAAAGATTGAATTATCAAATATATCGTTTTTAATTAGCAAAAAAAACACTTCTAAGATCACTTTGGATGGATTCTGCAGTTTCAATTATTGTAAAAGATTATTTCTAAGACGAGGAATTATTAAAAATAAAATTAATACATTAAACAATCTGTATTAATTCTATTTAGAATACATAGACAATCTATATAGATTTATATATCATAGAATTATCTTATAAAGCTTATGCCTAGTAACTGGTCAAAAATAAGAGATGAATGGCTTGATAGAACCGCGGTTGCGAAAGATGATGCTAAATGGGCATTAGAAGCTTTAATTAATTCTGAAGAAGAGTTATTTGAAATAGAACAAAAAATAAAGAATAAAGAGGACGCTATAAGCCAAGTAAAATTTTTGAAGAAAAAGGTTAAAGAAACTATATCCTCTAAAGAAATTAGTCTCGATGATATTGCATTAAATACTTCAAATTCAAACAAAGTACAGATCTCAGTTCCATCAAATCTTACTTATCTTTTGAAAGTTTGGGCCGCAGCAGAAGGAAGAGATCTATCAAGTGTTGCTTTTCAATGTTTAGAAACTGGTATAAGGGAAATGAAAAGCAAAGGTTCAATACCTTCAGTAGCAGTAAATAGATATGACTCGGCCTGTCATAAGAGGATTGCACTAGCAGAAGTAAACAATCTATTGGAGAAATATGAATTAGCTCAGGATGAAATCAAATAATTATGAAAAACAGAAAAATTATTAAAGGATACAAAACATTAATATCATCAAGATTTAATGTAGATAATTCTGAAGATAAATTCAAAGATGGAATAATTTATACTCTTTATTCTGATGAATTTAATTCACTTAAAGTTGGTTTTGCTGAAAATGATAAGGTTCTAGAAAAAAAATTATCAAGTGAAGCATTGATATTATTGGATATGAAAAAAGGCAAAAAGAAAGATCTATATTTATTAGTAACCACTCTAAAAGAACTTGGCATCAAATATTCAGACAATTTTTATTTCAAATACTCAGGTTCTTTAATGAAACATTTATCTACTTTGGGTTGGCCTGTTGGAAGATCACTTTATAAACAACGAAAGATTAAAAAAGAACTTGTATGTGCATAAATTTAAATGTAATCGCACTCTAAAGTTTCTCTGGTTTCTCTATTTGTAATTGGATTAGTTCCAGTAGCACTTTCACAAAATTTCCTAATAATATCTTTTGGCAAAAAAACATTTGTGAAGTCTGCGCCTTGTATTTTTACATTTTCAAACTGTGTACTATAAGCAAATGAATCCTCTAAGTTAGTATTTGATAAATCTGTTCCATCTAAAATAGCCGAGTCTAAAGTTACTTCTCTTAAATTGGAGTTACTTAAATTAGTATCTTTCAATTTTGCTCCATAAAGAGTAGCATTTTGGAGCTCACAATCTGATAAATTTGCATCTTGTAAATCAGTCAAATAGAAAGTTGCTCCTTTTAAATCAGATCCAGAAAAATCAGCTCCAATTAAGGATTGTTTACCATAATCCAATGCAGCGAAGCTTCTAGAAGGGAGAGTTAAAACAATCATTAAAACAGTTAAAATTATAAATCTCATTTTTTGAGTAGTATTTCAATAAATTCTAACTTCTTAAGCTGAAATCTAAAAATTAATTATTTACTGAATGCTATATTTATTGAAATAACAAATCACGAACTAGGTTTTGGATATAAGTCCTTATGATGCAATTGTTGTTGGTTCTGGAGCTACAGGAGGAATAGCAGCACTTACATTGGCAGAACAAGGAATCAAAGTTTTAGTAATAGAAGCAGGGCCTCAAGTTAAAAGGCATGAAGCTAGTAATCATGAGCCAAAAAGTACATTCAAAAGATTATCAGGAGTTTTAACAAAAAAACATGCAAATCAATGCCAACATCCTGGTTATTGGAAAAATAATCCTGACTTATATTCAAATGAATTGAAGCATCCTTATGACTTCCCCAAAAAAAAGCCATTTCTTTGGACCCAAGGTAAACAATATGGGGGGAGATCATTAACTTGGGGAGGCATAACATTAAGACTTTCCTCAGAAGACTTTCATCCCGCTAAAAAAGACGGATTCGGACCAAACTGGCCTATTTCATACGAAGAACTATCCCCTTACTATGATTTCATTGAAAATTTCTGCGGCATCTACGGACGAAAAGATGACATTAAAGAAGTCCCAAACGGTAAATATATTGGAGAAATACCTCTTACAGAAAACGAAAATGTTTTTGGCAGCAAAGTAAAATCAAAATTAAACTATCCATTTATCCAATCAAGAGGATTTGACCGTAATTCATCAGTAAAAGAAAAAAAATGGCCAAAGTCCTCTAGCTTAGGAAGCTCTTTAAAAAAAGCTTTAGATACTGGAAATGTACAAATAATCTCTAATTACCTAGTGGAGTCTTTTGAGATTAACAAGGCAACAGAGCTTGCCTCAAAACTAACGATCGTAAACCTAGAAAATGGACAAAAAGAAGTATTGAATTGTGATTTAATTCTTCTCTGCGCATCAACAATTTCAACACTCAGAATACTACTGAACTCAGAATATAAAACAAATTCCTCAGGGTTTAAAGATAATTCTGGAAAATTAGGCAAATACCTCATGGATCACATATCTATCTGTAGATTTTTTTCAGTCCCAAAAACAAAAAACTCAGATAAACCATTAGATAATCCTCCCGATCTTTCTGGAGCAGGCAGCTTCTTTATTCCATTTGGTTCAAATTTACCAGAAATTGACGACATAAATTTCCATAGAGGTTATGGAATCTGGGGGGCAATTGATCGATTAGGGATTCCTAAATTTTTGCAAAAAGACACAAACACATCCATTGGCTTTCTTATCGCCCATGGCGAAGTCCTTCCTAGAGAGAAAAACTCAGTTTCTCTCTCACGAAAAACAGATAAATGGGGTATCCCAATTCCCTACATTGAATTCGAATGGAGCAAAAATGAGTTAAATATGGCTAAACATATGGAAAACACAATCCGTAGATCCATCACAGCTGCTAATGGAGAAATAAAAAATATTAATGAACTAATGAATATCCCATTTGGGAGTCTATTTACAAAAAATTTGATCGCACTTTCAGATAGTCCTCCTCCTCCTGGATATTACATTCATGAAGTAGGTGGGGCACCAATGGGGGTAGATGAAGAAAATAGCGTAGTTGATAAATTTAATAGATTATGGAGATGCAAGAATGTACTTGTATTAGATGGAGCGTGCTGGCCCACATCATCTTGGCAAAGCCCTACACTTACAATGATGGCCTTGAGTAGAAGAGCCTGTTTAAATATTAAAAAGACTTAGATGGTGTAAATAATTGATTTAAATAAATTTCTGAGACAGAATTATCTGTACATCCGTTTTGAACGAGAAAAGTAGCTAATGCTGAATTTATAAGCTTATATTGATCCCAAGTTGGGTTACTTAATACGAAATCTTTCATAGTGTTATAAAGAGTTTCTGAAAGCTCTGTTTCTAAAGAGACTTTATTTGGAGAGCACTCGACAAGTTTCTTATCAGTTAAATTTGACTGGCTGATTTGATCCATAGATTTATATGTTTTTTGCATAACTATGATGATATTTTTTTCAAAAAAAATCAAAAAAAATCTACATTTAAACTTTTCAATTTATCAAATGAGACTCATGTTATAAGTTAGTTTTTAAAAAACTCACTTTTTAAAAAAGGTAATTGAATAAATCTTAAAGAAAAGTCAACAATAATGTTGATGTCCTGTTTTTTTTGAAAAATACTGGCATTTCTAATTCAATGTGGATTTGGACGTGGAAAACAACCTTTAAATTGTGGAAAATCTAGTCCAAAATACTTTCAAGAATTTACATTAAGAATACTTATATATACTGAGTCTATTAAGACTAAGTCGAGAAAGAGACAGGTGATTAATTGATTTTCAACGGATTTTCTTAAGATTTAGTCTTTATTAGGCAAGCGAAGCGTGACAGGTCCTAAAGGGTGTTTTGAGTTTGGATAAATACTATGGTGATGATGATGGTGATTATGTTCATGTTGATGAGCCTCTACATGTTCATGTTCCAAGTAATCTCCTCCTCCTGATTTTGATTTTTCTTGATTATGAGTTGGTATTTGATTTTGTATTTCACAAGCACCATTACATTCAGGATCACATAAATCACAACTTATACCCAAGCCCTCTACATGGTCATGATGACTTTCTTGTACCATTCCAACTTCTTTTTCAAAGCCAAATAAATTTGACCTATATTTACAAGTTGAGCAATTCATAAAATTATTACCTTCGTTATTAAGAATCTCTTCAATCCTTTCTACAAAAGTGTCAACCACATAAGACTGTGACGAAAGATATTTTGCATGTATAAATGAAATATTTGGATTTTTAATCGCAACTAAATCACTTTGCCTTTTTATTCTTGTAACAAGGACACCTGAGAAAAGGAAATAAGGGAAAACAATTATATTTTTATAACCAAGTCTCACAACATTTTTCAAGCCAGGTTCAACTAGAGGGAAAGTTACCCCAGAAAAAACTGTTTCCCCCCACCCTAAACCAATACCTTCTACGATCATTCTCGTAATTTTTGAAACATTGGAATTCGCATCTGGGTCAGAAGAACCTCTACCAACAACAACTAATAATGATTCTTCAGGTTTGAGTGTATTATTTTGTTTAAATACATCTTTAACTCTTTCACAAGCTGCACTAATCATTAAATTATTAATACCTAATTCTCTTCCATAAATTATTTCAATACCTGTTTTACTTGAATAATTCATAAGCAAGCTAGGTATATCATTTTTCACATGGCCAGCAGCGAAAAGCATTGCGGGTATTGCAATTACTTTTTTTATAGAAAGATCTCTTAATTTGTCTAGAGCATCAACAAGTGAAGGTTTAGCGAATTCCAAGAAACCATATTCAACCAAATAGTTTGGATATCTTTTTTGTATAAACTGAGTTAATTCTTGAAATTCAGTAATGGCTAGTTTATTTCTACTGCCGTGTCCACAGATAAGTATCGCGACTTGATTATTTAACTTCGAATCTAAATTATCCAAAATCAAGTTATTACTTATACCATAATAGTAAAGAACAATATCATGTAGTGAAAAATAATAGTTTGCTTGAAGTTCCAAATATCAACTCAAAAGATGCAAAATTAAAGAAATTAATTTATGACGTTGATGAGTCCTTATTTTATAAGGATAACTATTCTAATGAAGAATTCGAGCACCTTTGCGTATGTAGTGGAGGTACAACCTCTAGCTGTGCAAAAAATGGTTTTACAACTCTTGATCTAAGAAAAAATTACAACAAAATTCGCCTAGATAGAAAAACCAATTTAGTAACAATTGGAGGTGGAGTAATAATGGGGGATCTAGTAAATCATTTACAAAAACATAATCGAAGTTTTCCAATCGGACTTTCTAAACTTCCAGGAGCAGGCTATATACTCACCGGTGGAGTGAGCCCGCTCAGTAGAGCCTACGGATTAGCCATTGATAATATTGAATCAATAAAAGGTTTCTTGGGAAATGGCACATTTATCTCTTTAAAAAAAAATCAAATAAATCCAGAAGAACAATTGATTTGGGAAGCAATTAAAGGCGCAGCACCCTTCTTTTCAATTATTACCGAAATAGAACTTAAGACTATCCAATCTAATCCAATAAAGGTTATTGAAGGATTTGTAAATCTAAATGAACTTTCAGAAATAATAAAACTATCAGAGGAATTTCCAGAAAATATTAGTCTTCAATGGATTTATGCCCAAAAAATTTATATATATATTTTTGCTGAACTCAATAATTTGGAGGATAAAAGAACAGAAGAGAACTTAATGCTTCTAGACAAATTTCCTGCTCTAGAAAAACAATTTTATGAAAACTTTAATAAAATTAATTTTTTTCCAAAGGAATTGAATTTATATGAGCTGAATGCAAATAACCATTCTGAGGTAATTAGTCTTCTTGGAGAAGATTTAAAAAATGATATCCCAATTTTTATAAAATGTTTAAGTGAAATAATGGAAAACAAACCTAATAATTCCTGTTATATTGCTTCTCAACAATTAGGTGGCAAAACTAAAAAGTTAAATCATGGAGCAAGCTTTTTTGTTCATAGAAAAAGTACTTGGAAACCATGGATATATGCATCATGGAAAAAAAATGATCTTCAAGAAAAAGAAGTCGTTCTGGAATGGATTTATAAATCATGGAGCAAGCTAAAAAGGTTTTATCCAAATATTCACTTAGCCCAATTGCATAATCATTTGAATTCTCATGAAGAAGAAATTACATTAGCCTTTGGAAATAGAATGAACGAATTAAAAACTTTAAAGAATATTTTTGACCCACAAGGTATTTTGCCTCCTCTATGAGGTAACTTCTTAATTATAAAGAAAATTAAAATGTCAAATTTCTCAAGATATTTATCTAAAAATTGGTTAGATGATCCAAAATCAAATATTCTCTCTGGCTTAGTTGTTGCTTTTGCAATGATCCCAGAAGCAATCGCTTTTTCAGGTATAGCCGGTGTAGATCCTAAAGTTGGCCTTTTTGGCGCATTTTGCCTATCTATAACAATTGCGATTGTTGGCGGAAGAATGGGTATGATCACTTCAGCCACAGGTTCAACAGCTCTTTTAATGACTGGACTTGTTGCTTATGGAGAATCACAAGGCCCTGGTTTAGGAGTCCCATATCTTATTGCAGCAGGAATATTAACTGGATTTTTCCAAATTCTTTGGGGATATTTAAGACTTGCCTACCAAATGCGATTCGTGCCAACAGGAGTATTAAGTGGATTTGTAAATGCACTGGCTCTTTTAATATTTCAAGCACAACTACCGCAGTTAGGAATAGGTATTAAAGAATCAAAAGAATTAGTTGAAGAAACTTTAAGTCAATATCCAGTTAACTCTCAGATTCCAGTAGTTTGGATTCTTGTAATCCTAGGATTAGTAATTATCTATGGGCTTCCAAAAATCACAAAAGTAATCCCATCTCAACTTATTGCAATAGTAGTAATAACTCTTATAAGCATATTCTTTAATCTAGATGTCCCAACAGTTAGCGATTTGGGTAAATTACCTGATGGATTACCAAGTATTTCGCTTCCTTTTGGATCAATAGAAAATGGAAAGGTACCTTTTAGTCTTGAAACATTAGGGATAATTTTACCGACCTCACTCGCAATATCTCTTGTGGGTTTAATGGAAACCTTTTTAACTCAAGACATTTTAGACGATGTAACTGATACAAGTTCTAATAAAAATAAAGAAGCAAGAGGACAGGGGATAGCAAATATTGTGGCATCTTTATTTGGTGGAATGGCTGGATGTGCCTTAGTTGGGCAATCTGTGATGAACACTGAGAATGGTGGTAAATCTAGATTATCAACCCTCTCCTCAGGTATATCTCTACTAATTATGATCATCCTCTTGAAGTCTTGGATTGGAGCAATACCAATGGCTGCTTTAGTAGCAATCATGATAACGATCGCAATAAGTACAGCAGATATAAATGGATTAAAAAATATTAGAAAGATACCTAAAAGCGATACTGCAGTCATGCTCATGACTTTTGCAGTTACTATGCTTACAAAACCTCATAATCTTGCACTTGGAGTTATTGCAGGAGTTGCATTAGCTGCAATTCTTTTCAGCAGAAAAGTTGCAAAAGTTATAACTGTCTCAAGAGCAAAAGAAAATAATTTAACTACTTACAAAGTAAAAGGACAATTATTTTTTGTAAGTAAAATTTATTTTTTACAAGGATTTGATATTCATGAACATCCAGAAAATATTGTAATTGACATGTCTTTAGCTCATATTTGGGATCAAAGTGGCGTTGTCGCACTTGAGCAAATTATTAGAAAATTCCAGAATGGTGGTTCTAAAGTTGAAATTGTAGGGTTAAATAAAGAAAGTCTCAACTTATTTGAGAGACTTGGTGGTATAGAAAGCGCTCATTGAAAAAAGTTAATTAAGACTAACTTGTTGATAACAAAACCAAAGCCATTGCTGAAAAAGCAAATTTCTATGAGATCTCCAAGCGGTTTTTGAACTATTTAGATCAAAATTTTCAGGTGGAGGAACATCTCCCTTTTCTTTGTCTCTTTCAATTTCACTAATAATTCTATGCACAGTATATTCAGGATGACCTAAATGCATAAGTTGTTTTTGATCATTAGATTCAAATATTGTATATCCAACGTTTTCTCCATATGCCAACAAATTCAATTTCCCTTCTTTTTGGGCCTTCTCCATTTCCAAATCTGGTAATCCAGCAAATCTACTTTGAGGACAAATAAATTCATCATCTTGTGTACCCATCAAAGGGTGTCCAGGAACAAGACTTTTTAAAGGGAATACCCCAAATAATTTCCTATCAAAAACTTGCTTATCAACCCCTGCCAAATAAGCCAGAGCAAAGCCAGCCCAACATAATCCAAGAGTACTCGCACAAGAATTTCTAGCTTCATTTACAATTTTCACAAATTCATCCCAATACTTAACCTCCTCAAAGGCTAGGTGCTCAATAGGTGCTCCAGTAATGATGATTCCATCTAACGGTTCTGGATTATTTGCTTCTTCCCAAGTTATGTATAGATTATTTAGATGATTAAGATCCCATGTTTTATAAGAGTGAGTTTTAAGCTTTATCCAAACTGGCTCAATTTGAAGAGGAGATAAACCAAGTGGATGTAGTAAGTTAAATTCATACTGCTTGCCAAGAGGCATGATATTTAAAATACCAATCCTAAGAGGACGTATATCCTGTCTTTTTGCCAATTCTGGTTCGATCCAAGATATATGATTTTTCTCGACATCACTAATCTTGTGATAGTTACTAGGAATTATTAAAGCCAATAAATCTCCTTTCCTATGTGATTTGTGAAAGTGCTTGTTCGAAATCTGCTTTTATATCATCAATATGTTCGATTCCTACAGAAACTCTTACCATCGTAGGAGTCACACCTGCAGATAATTGTTCTTCTTCAGATAATTGCTGATGAGTTGTTGAAGCAGGATGAATTACTAATGTTTTTGAATCACCCACGTTAGCAAGGTGGCTCGCCAATTTTAAGGAATCAATAAATTTTACTGCATTTTCAAAACCCCCATTTAAGGAGAACATAAGCATGCAACCCATTCCCCTTCCAGTAGTATATTTTTTGGCACTAGAGTAATATGGATCAGATTCTAGGCCAGGATAATTAACACTACTTACATTAGAATTAGAATCTAACCATTTTGCTAATTCAAGAGCATTAGAAGTTTGTCTTTCTATTCTTAAACTTAGAGTTTCCAAACCCTGCAATAGCAAGAAAGAATTAAAAGGACTTTGAGCTGAGCCCCAGTCTCTCAGACATTCAAGTCTTGCTCTTAACGCAAAAGCTATATTTCTATTATCAGGTACTCCCAAAGATTTACAGATATCACTACCGAAACCAAAAGCATCCCAATGAACTAGACCATGATAAGCAGCGCTTGGCTCACTCATTAATGGAAATTTACCATTTCCCCAATCAAAGGTTCCGGCATCAACGATAACCCCTCCGATACTTGTTCCATGTCCACCTATCCATTTCGTTGCACTTTCTACAACAACATCTGCTCCAAAATCAATTGGTCTTATTAAAGCACCACCAGCACCAAGGGTATTATCCACTATTAGAGGAATTCCATTCTCCTTCGCCAAAGCGGAGAGTCCCTCAAAATCTGGGATATTGAACCTAGGATTTCCCATTGATTCGACATATATTGCTTTAGTTTTACTATCAATTTTATTTCTAAAACTATCGATACTATCACCATCAGCGAATTTAACTTCTATACCTAATCTTGGAAATTGTACTTTAAATTGATTGTAGGTCCCACCATATAGAAAAGATGTAGAGACAAAATTATCACCTGCTGTCATGCAGTTTACGATTGCCAAGAATTGAGCAGCTTGACCTGAGGATGTTGCGAGTGCTGCCATACCTCCCTCCAAAGCTGCCATTCTTTTTTCGAAGACATCTGTGGTCGGGTTCATAAGTCGAGTATAAATATTTCCAAATTCTTTTAATCCAAAAAGATTTGCTCCATGCTCGGCATTATCAAAGACATAGGAACTAGTTTGATAAATGGGTACTGCTCTGGAATTTGTAGTGGGATCAGGCACTTGGCCTGCATGTAGCTGAAGGGTCTCAAACTTTTGGTTGCTCAAAATTTTTAAATAATCCTATTATCTATTTAACTTAAAAAAGCTTAAAAAAAAAACAAAAAAAAGATAAATATTTATAAATCCTTTTTTATTGAGGGGTAATTATCTTTCATATATAAACTTAAATCATCTTTTATCGCAGATCTGAGTTTCTCAATATTTGCAGTATCAATTATGGGAAAAGTTTTATTAGCATCAGGATCTTTTTCAGTAATTGATTTCCAATTCTTACCAACTTCTTTTTCAGAGTTTTTTAAAACCTCATCAAAGTTGAAAACATTTTCGTTGTTTTTAGCGTCAAATTCGCTAAAAGCTTTTTTTATGAGCTGTTTTCTATTTTCGAATAGATTCTTGGCTTTTAAAGTATCTGGAAGACCCATAACTGGTTGTAATTCCTTAAGAAGTTTTATTTCCTCTTCAAGCAATAGTGTCCAAACACCAAGTTTATTTTTTGGGAGATTGTAATTACTAAAAATATTAATTTCATCTAGGTAAAAATTTAGCCATAAATAATATGATTTTTCTTCAATAGTTTTTTTTACAGATATCTTTTTATTTTGAAGCTTTGGGAGTAACTTTTCTGCTTTCTTTAAAAACTGTCTGTCTTCTCTTTCTAAATTTATTAGTCCCCATCTTTGACTATAGTCCCACAAATCTTCGTATCTTGTTAAATCTTCTTGATTCCAACCAAGAGCTTTCAGTTCATGAGAACGATGTGTTAATTCCTTTTTCAAAAAAAACCTTAAAACCATAATAATTCTAACCTTGCAATCAAGATTAGTAAATAAATGAAAACCTTAGTTTTTTTGTAAATTAAACAAATAATCAATTATTAAAATAATTATTAATTATTTTCAATACATTAATGTAACTTGGATTTTTTTTAGAAATTTGATTACTAGATTCATTATTTTTAAAATCATTTCCATCTTTGTAAATAAACAATTTCTTATAAAGGTTTTCAATATTATTAAAAAGAAAATCTCCTTTTAATTTTTCGTTTAGTTCTAAGGATAATTCAGATTTCACAGATTCTTGGCAAAAATTAGTTATTTCTTCTGAACTAATTAAAACCTTATAAATTTCTTTTTTTTCTTCTGAATTTGCATTAAAGCATAAATAAATAATATTTATCATTGAACAATTATTATTTTTGATTTTGAATTGTTTGTAAATATCTGGCCAAAATTTTAAGGATTTTAGACCTTCTAAACCTCCTTGACTGAGAGAGTATTTATTACACCAATCTACAAATTCTGAGACATCTTTTGGACATCTCTTGAGTTTTAAAAGCATATCTGATAAGACTTGTCCCGCCTGAAAATTCCTTGTTGGTTTTCCTTCAGTTGGTAGAGTCATGCTCCCTAAGACATCAGCCTTAACAGCATTTAACTGAGAAAAAGTATAATCTCCTTTTTCACAAAATTTATCATTAATTATTTCCTTTGCACTAATTATTTCTTCACCATAACCAAGTTCTTTTAATGAAAGATATTTATTCCCTAATTTATTTTCTTTTCTAACTTGTAATGATACTGATGCGGCTTGATCTAAACATTGAGTTAACAAAATCGTATTGATGGTAGGTAGCATTCCTGGCTTATCGGAATGAAAGTTATTTACAAAACCTGCAAATATGGATGAAATATTTTTTATTGATTTTATATATTGACATTCAATATTATGAACTCCTGGAGAAACTTGAATTTTCGGAGACAATTGATTCAAAATACGAGCCCCTATAAAAGCAGTAAGGGCATCCGGATGGCAGAAATTTGCAGTAAAACTATCATTAGGATTTCGTAAAGCTCCATGTCGATGAAATCCTGTAAAAAAAGCTAAATTTGGATATTTATTACAAATAATAAAAGGGTTTTTGTTTTTTTTATCAATGCAAAAAGAACCAACGAGACAGCCAAGAACCACATTTTCTCTTTTTAAAGTTTTTCTAAGTTCTAAAGCCTGCTTAACATCATCTTGTATGTGATTACTGTTTGCAGCAAGAATAACTATCTC
Organism: uncultured Prochlorococcus sp.; assembly: GCA_902525585.1. Lineage (GTDB taxonomy): Bacteria > Cyanobacteriota > Cyanobacteriia > PCC-6307 > Cyanobiaceae > Prochlorococcus_A. The sequence continues at coordinate 26,060 of CABZHQ010000002.1, forward strand.
ACATTCCAAGAGAAGATCTTTTAGATCATAAGACTTACTTTTTCCCTCTGAAGAATAATGTCCCATTCTCTCAATCTTTTTAAGAATCTCATTATCCATATCAGAAATAACATTATTTGAGAAAGCACCTAACAAATCTCTATCTTCCCTAGGAGCTAAGAGAATATTTTTTGATTTTCCATGCATAGCGCAGTTATATGCTAATGAAGCTGGATATAAACCAACACTGTAAAATCCAACTTTACAAGTCTTTAAATCTCTAATCAATGAATAAAAATATTTTTCATTATTAAGGTTTTTGATAAATTTATTCTTCATTTTTGGGCTCTCTTCATAAATTTTTTAATTTCTTAACTTAACCAATATTTTCTACATTAAAGCAATGTTTGAACAAAGCAAATTGATAATTGTAAATATTGAATTCCTTAATTTATAATTTAAATTACAAAAAATTATTTTTAAAGAGAGGAAATAACTATAAAGATGGATTACAGCAGCACTAATTTGAACTTTCTAAAACAAATACTTTCTTCTCAAAATATTTTATTTATTCAAGATATTGACGGGGTTTGCATCCCTTTAGTTAAAGATCCATTGGCTAGAAAATTAGAATCAAAGTTTATTTATGCCGCAAAGGCTTTAGCAGAAGAATTCTTCGTATTAACTTGCGGAGAACATGAAGGCCATAGAGGTGTAAATAGAATAATTGAGAGAAGTTTGAAAAGTACCATAAAAGCCAAAGATAATGAACTGTATCTAAGGGGCTTGGCAGCCTGTGGAGTTGAATATCAAGACAGCGATGGTGAAACAAGTTTTGAAGGAATTTCAGAAAAAGAACTGAATTTCTTATCAACAGTACCAAACATAATAAGACCAAAATTTGATTCAATAGTTAAGAATATTTTCCCTAAACTTGTCCAAGAAGATATCAATTTCCACGCAGCAAAATCAATATGTGATACTCGTTTCTCGCCGACGATTAATTTCAATAGCCTTTTTGATTTAGTAAGTAAAGATTCTGAAAAAAGAAGGATAATTCAGATTAGTTTTGAAAAAATGATGAATGAAATCATATATAAAGCTGAATCGGAAGGACTCAAGAACTCATTTTTCCTCCACATATCACCAAATTTAGGCAGTAAAAATGATAAAGAAATTATTAAACTTTCTACTGAAAATGATATTGGATCAACTGACATACAATTTCTTATAAAAGGAGCAGTTAAAGATGCAGGAGTATTATTTCTTTTAAATAAATTTATTGAGGCTAAAACTGGTAAAGCTCCTTTTGGAAGTAATTTTAATTTTAGAAATTCGCCGAAATCTATTAAAGAAAAAATAGATTTATGCAAAAAAAATATTCACAAAGTCGATATGCCATTAATTATTGGAGTAGGTGACACAGTGACATCAAACAAAATGATTGGTGAGAAAATTTATTCAAGAGGAGGAAGTGACAGATCATTTTTAGAGTTCATACAAATATTAGGTAATAAATTTGGCATTAACAATAAAATAATTTATGTAGATAGTAGTTCTGGTGAAGTTGAAAGGCCTTCTATAAAAAAAACAGGTTTATTAGGGATTAGTGATTTTAATGATAGCCTGAAGTTTGATATGGTTTTTAAGAATGGGGCAAAAGAATATATAAATTGGTTTATTGAACTTTCAAAAAAGAGATCCAGCTTTAAAAAAAATAATTGACTTTTTAATTTACGAATTACAATTAATAAAAAATATATTTATGAAAGAAAATTTCCCCTTAATAAATAAAGAACCTGTAGAAACATTGCAAATTAACATAGGTTATAAGTGCAATCAAGCTTGTAAGCATTGTCATGTAAATTCAAGCCCTTTACGTACAGAAAAGATGTCCAATGAAATAATCTCCCTTATTCCACAAATAATTGATAAATATAAAATTAAGACTTTAGATATTACAGGAGGTGCACCAGAACTCCATCCAGAGTTTAAAAATCTAATTAGTACTTTAAGCACAAAAAAAATTGATATTATAGATAGATGCAATTTAACAATATTCTTTGAAGAGGGATATGAAGATATCCCTAAATTTCTTGCAGATAATAAAGTAATAGTTACAGCTTCTCTTCCATGTTATGAGAAAAATAATGTTGAGTTACAAAGAGGATATGGGGTTTTTGAAAAAAGTATTAATGCTATAAAAATTCTTAATTACTTAGGATATGGTAAGCAAGATAGTGGATTAAAATTAAATCTTGTTTACAATCCTGTAAGTCCAATTCTTCCGCCTTCTCAAGAATTATTGGAAAAGGATTATAAAAAAATACTATTCGAAAAATATAATATTGTTTTTAATAGCCTTTACACAATAACTAATATGCCAATTAATAGATATGAAGAATCTCTAAGAAGAGAAGGTAAACTAAATTCTTATTACAAATTACTAAAAGAAAATTTTAATGAAAATAATTTAGAAAATCTTATGTGTAAAAAGACAATTAGTGTAAATTGGCTTGGTGAAATTTATGATTGTGACTTTAACCAACAAATAAATTTCCGAGAAAATAATGGACCAAAGACTCTTTTTGATCTATTGGAGGAATCATTTACTTTTAACTACGGGGTTGCTGTAAAAGAACATTGTTTTGCTTGCACTGCAGGTGCAGGATCAAGCTGCGGAGGGACTTTAACTTAAAATATGCTAGATACAATTAGGACATATAGCTCTTACATTTAAAGAGGATTCAATTAGTTTAAATCCATTAGCTTTTGCTGCAAATTTGCCTGCTTCTAAAACTTCGTCATTTTCGAATTCTTCTGTTCTTCCACACCTAATACAAATCAAGTGGTGATGATCAGGAGTTTCGTTACTAAGCAATTCATATCTGTGTCCGCCCTCACTTAGTTCTAATTCATGAAGCAAACCCATTTGCACTAGAAGTCTCAACGTTCTATAAATTGTTGCTAGTGAAACTTTGGAACTTGATCTAACTAACTTTTCATGAACCTCTTCAGCACTAAGGTGTTTCCCAGAACCAATATTCTCAAATAAATTTAGAACCTTAAGCCTCTGAGCAGTTAATCTCTTCCCATCTTTATGTAATCCATCCTCAAGAGGTGAACTAATGACTTTGTATTGAGAGGATAATGACAAAAATTAACGGACTACTATTCTCAATAATAACTCTAGATGAGAGTAAAACAACTTTTTGATTTAAATGTTTACTAAAGCTCTCCAAAATATTATGTTAAACATATCTTTATTTAGAAACAATAATAGATCATGATTAACTCTACTTATAAGAAATTACCGAAAGTAAATGCCTTGCTAATTATTGATATTCAGGGAAAAATAATTAGACCAATTTTTAATAGGGATTCAATAATCAAAAACATCAAAAAATTAATAAATGCTTACCAAATTTTAGAAGAGAACATATTTGTATCCGAACAGAACCCACTTAAATTGGGTACAACGATCCCCGAATTATTGCCCAAAGTCGATTTCAAGAAAATTGAGAAGATGGAATTTAGCTTAGCTAATATAAAAGAATTTCTAAAAGAAATTAAAAATAAGAATATTACAAATTTAATAGTTTGTGGTATAGAAACTCATATTTGTATTCAACAAACAGTCCTAGATTGCTTAGAAAAAGGATTTGAAGTTATTCTCATATCAGATGCTATGAGCAGTCGAAATAGGTTAGATCATGAAATAGCTTTACAGAGAATGATTCAGAAAGGTGCGATCTTAACAACCACTGAATCAATAATCTTTGAATTATGCAAAACTGCAGATAGAAAAGAATTTAAAGAAATTAGAAAAATTATACTAAGTTAAAGAAAAATTAAGACTGGTTAGTTTTTTAGAGATAATTTAAAATTTTATTAGAGATAAATTTTTGATTTAATTTGAATATGAAATTAGTTACTGAAAACTTCCTACTGGCAATATCTATTTTTTTTATTGGAATTTTATTGTCGATAATAATTTCTAAACTTTCAAAAATATTTTTTAAAAAGATCTCCAAAAGGACAAAAACAAATTTCGATGATTTTATTTTTGAGGTAATTGTTGGAATTATAAAACCTATAGGTTTCCTCCTCTCATTTTATTTTTCAATAGATTATTTTTTTGCGGACGAAGTAACTTTTATTTCTGTTTTATTGAATATTCAGAAATTGTTCATATTGGTAATAATTATAAAAGCTCTCAACAAAGTTTTAATCAGATCTTTAACAGAATCCACAGCAAAAATTAACGATTCCTCAATCAGTTCAATGATATCTTCATTAACTCCACTGTTAAAAGCATTAACATGGACTATTGGTTCGATATTTTTCTTGCAAAATATAGGTGTTCAAATGACTGCAATTTGGGCCTTACTAAGTGCAGGTGGTATTGGTGCAGGATTAGCTTTGAAAGATCCAGTTCAAGAGTTTTTTGAATACATAACAATCTTACTTGATAAGCCTTTTCAAAAAGGTGAATTTATAAAATCTGATGGTGTCCTCGGAATGGTTGAGAGAGTTGGAGTAAGATCCTCAAGGATAAGAAGTATTAATGGCGAAGTAATAGTAATGAGCAATAGCGCCCTAACAAATGGAATAATTTCAAATTACGCACAAATGGAAAAAAGAAGGTTAGTGCATAAATTAGGAGTTGTTTATGAAACTTCTCCAAAACTTATGAAATTGATTCCAATAATAATAAAAAAAATAGTTGAAGATACAAAAGATGCCTCTTTTGATAGATGTCATTTCAAAGATTTCGGCGACTTCAGTCTTAACTTCGAACTTGTTTATTACATCCCAACAAATAATTATCTTGCTGCAATGGAGGCTCAACAATCTATAAACTTAAGAATTATTGAGGAATTTGCAGTTAATAATATAGAGTTTGCATTCCCTACACAAACCTTAAATATTGAAAGTAACAAAGCCAAATGATCTACAAATCTCCTCACTTAAAATCCAGAGTTTTGAAGCTAACTCTGAATTATTTGCCTCATCACTAACCTTACTTTCAACTAATTTATGTTTTTTAAAAGATATAAGTTTATTACTTAAATGAACGTAACCAATATTATTAAAATTTGAATCAAAAACAATTTCAGAAAGAATCTTACCAGCATTTTCTACACTTTCAGAAATTCCTAAAATATTTTTCGCAACTTTAGAAAAAATAAAATATCCAGAAAGATTAAAACGTTTGCTATATCTAAAGAAACCTGAATCATCATCTGGGATTACAAGACCAGGAGCCCAAGTAATTACAGAAATTTTACTAGAGGATATTTTTAATTTTTTTACAAGTTCTTTGGCAAACAAAATATTACATAATTTACTATTTTTATAAGATTCATCAGCATTAAAATTTAAAAATTTACCAGTAACTTTCTTTCTAAAATCAATTAGATTATTCAGCCCTGCTTTCTTTCCTATATTTCCACCTGAGCTTTTAGGGTCGTGAACATCTGATGATGTAATAATGATTCTTGATTCTTCATTATCTCTAACAAAATCTTTTAAGACGTTAATCAAGTAAAAATGTGAAAGATGATTAACCGCAAACGTTAGCTCTACCCCTTGTTTTGATACTTTAGGGTAAAAAGAACCTGTATATTGCAATCCTGCATTTAAAACAATTACATCTAAAAAAATCCTTCTACTGTTAAAGTAATTTTTAATTTTTTTAATATTCTCTAAATCTGAAAGATCACAATTTTCAATAATTTTTAAAGATTTACTAAGGTAATTTTTATCAAAATATTTCTCAATTTTTTTGATAAATTCATTCTTTCTAAATTCGTTTTTTATAACAACATATAAATTATTTTTCTTCTTTAGTAAGTTAATAATAGCAAAAAAACCAATACCTGAATTACCTCCAGTCATTAGAATATTTTTATTTTTAAACATTAAAATTTCTCTATATTTTTTTATAATAAAAAAAAATAGATAAGTTTTTTTTTTTTGTAATCTTATAAATTATTGTTAAAACACTGAAAACATATTCACTAGTAATTGAGTAATTTGATTATTATTAATCTACTCTCGTTACAAGTATTGGATGAAATATAAAAAACCAATCGCAGAAATAATATTTTATTCCCTTAATTTATTTAATTATAAAATTTATATTTAATGTCAAAAGAAAGCATGCCAGATGTTCTTGTTTTGGGTGCAGGGCCTGCAGGCATGGCAATTGCATCAGCTTTAGGAAAGGAACAATTAGATGTAGAAGTTCTTTCTCCAAATGGACCAGATGAACCTTGGCCAAACACTTATGGCATTTGGGGGGAAGAAGTTGATCAACTTGGGCTTCAGGATTTACTTGAATATAGATGGAAGAATACTGTAAGTTTTTTTGGGCATGGTGCTTTAGAAGAACAGGATGACGAGAACAAAGCCACAGAGCATTCTCTAGATTATGGACTATTTGATAAGGAGAAACTCCACAATTTTTGGTTTAATGAATGCAATAAGTCTTTTATTAAATGGCATCAAGGCTATGCAAACAATATACATTTTGAAAAATATAAAAGTACAGTAACTACAAAAGATGGCAATACTTACTCTGCAAGATTAGTAATAGATGCAACAGGATATGATCCTGTTTTTCTTAAATTAAAATCTTGTGGTCCTTTAGCAGTACAAACTTGTTATGGAATAGTAGGTAATTTTAGTAAACCTCCGCTGAAAAAAGGACAGTTTGTATTAATGGATTATAGAAATGATCATCTTAATGAAGAGCAAAGAAAAGAACCGCCCACTTTTCTTTATGCCATGGATATGGGAAATGGGAAATATTTTCTTGAAGAAACATCTCTTGGTTTAGTAAATCCTCTTACAATGGAAAATTTAAAAGAGAGACTCGAGAAGAGGCTTTCTTATCGAAATATATCTATTACAAGCATGCAACACGAAGAGCTTGGGTTGTTTCTTCCAATGAATATGCCAATACCAGATTTCAAACAACAAATACTTGGATATGGTGGTGCTGCTTCAATGGTACATCCTGCATCCGGATACTTAATTGGTAATGTTTTAAGAAGAGCTCCACTTGTTGCAAAAACAGTAGCAGAAGCAATTAAAAACAAGAATCTTAGCACCTATCATATTGCAAGAAAAGGTTGGGAAACTTTATGGTCAAAAGAATTAATTAGAAAGAAATCACTTTACCAATTTGGATTAGAAAAACTCATGAGGTTTGACGAAAAACTATTAAGAGAATTTTTTGGCAGTTTTTTCCAACTACCTAAAAATCAATGGTATGGTTTTCTAACTGATACTCTCTCCTTAAAAGAGATTGTATATGCTATGTGCATAATGTTTATAAAGGCTCCATGGAGTGTAAAGAAAGGTCTGATGATTATGCATGGTAGAGAGTTTAAAATGTTGCTTAGGATAATATTTCCAAATATATAGTTTCAAAATGAGAACAATACTTATAAGCGGAGCTAGTAGAGGTATTGGCTTAAATATTGCTTATAAAGAATTAAAAGAAGGCAACAGAATTAGTGTTGGCATTAGAAATCTAGAATCATTAAATGGAAGTGTTATTGATCCAAATAAATGGCCAAAAGGGAGAATTATAATTAACAAATATGATGCATTAAACAAAATATCAGCCAAAAATTGGATAAAAAATACGGTAGATGAATTTGGAGGATTTGATTCAGTAATAAATTGTTCTGGAGTATTATCAAAAGTTCCTTTTTTATTCAAAGATGGCGATGAAGAAGACATTTTAAATACACTAAATATCAACTTTTTGGCAATTTGGAATTTATGTAGGCTTTCTTGGGATCATTTATGCACCTCAGGCAGAGGAAGAATTATTGTTTTAGTTTCAATGAGTGGCAAAAGATCTAAAGGGGATTTAGCAGCTTATTCTTCTTCAAAGTTTGCTTTGATGGGATTATGCCAAACAATGAAAAATAAAGGTTGGGATAAAAATATAAGGATTTCAGCAATTTGCCCAAGTTGGGTTAATACAGAAATGGCTCAAAACATCTCTTCCCTAGACAAATCAAGCATGACACAACCTGAAGATATTGCTGAAATATGCTCAACTATTCTGAAGTTACCTACCCAATCAGTTCCATTTGAAATTGCCTTAAATTGTAATTATGAAATTTAACCTAATTTGAAAATTAAGTAAGCCATTGAGAGCATTGCGATTGCTATAAGTAAGCCTTTAATTCTATTTGTTAATAATGAAAAAAGAGATAAATCTTCAGAAAAGTATCCACCAAAACTACCCGTAATGAATAATATAACCATTGGTAGAGATGCCATGCCAAAAGAATAAGATATAGCTTTTACAAATCCAAAATTCAGATAATTAAATATAAAGGAACTTAATGAAAACAATAAAAAAGATGCAAATAAAGTAATGGAAACTTCAGCGTCTAAAGTGTGAGGTAAGCTACCCTTTAATTCAAATTGCTTTTTGCATTCTCTTATTTGTCTTTTAGAAAGATTTAAATAACCAGTTTCAGGAATTCTTTGCGACTTATATTTTCTTAGTAATCTTGCTTCAAGAGTTTCGGGCTCCTTTGTCATAATTGACGTTAATAATTCATCTGGTTTTAATTTCTTAATTTTCTTTTCAAGATTATCCGTTTTACCAATTCTATAAAGATCTCCTACTCTTATAAGGTAAACATATCCCGACATTTGCGTTGTAAAATTAAATCTATATCTTATTTAAATAATACTAAAAGAATTTAGTAAATTAAAAGTTTTTACAAAATGAAAAATGAAATTCTATATTCATTTCGAAGATGTCCGTATGCAATTCGTGCTAGATGGGCTCTAATAATTTGTGAAATAAAAGTAGAGATAAGAGAAATTGATTTAAAAAATAAAGCTCAAGATTTTCTAAATCAATCAAAAACAAAAACGGTTCCGATACTTATTAAAAAAAATAATGAAGTTATTGAAGAAAGTCTTGAAATCATCTTATGGGCACTCTCGGAATCAAAAAAAGAAAACATTAAATTAATTTATTTACCTGATAACAAAAAGAAAGATATTTTTGAAATAATTAATGAAAACGATAATGAATTCAAATATCATTTAGATCGATTTAAATATTCCACAAGATATGAAAATAGTAATGAAGAATTACATTACTCAAATGCAATTAAATTTATTAATAAATGGAACGAACTTCTTACAGTGAACAAATACTTTTTTGGAGATAACCCTACAATCGCTGATTGGTCTATTTGGCCTTTTGTAAGACAATTTAAAATCGCTTGTGAAAGTCAAAAAAGAACAAATTATTTTGAGCCCTCAATAAAAAAATGGTTAGATTCCTTCGAAAAGGATAAAGATTTTAAATCCTTAATGTATAAGTACGAATTATGGGGACCAAATTCTAGAAAGAACTATTTCCCCTCATAATTAGCTTTCTAAAAACTTCCTTTTTTCAATTATCCGTGCTAACTCCAAAAAATATCCTGCAGTTCTAAATTTTCCAATATTTTTTTCCTTAAAATCAAGGTCACTTCTGATTTCAGCAGCTTCCGCCATAAGCAAATCCAAATCATTTGATCCAAGACTGTATAATTCACCAAGTTCGATTTCCCTTCCGAGTAAATGACTCCTAAACCACTTGCCTTTATTTTCTTGCGGTGGAATATCATAGGGAGTAAATGACATCAAAATAAAATTTAAGCTTTTACCATTCTAGGGTTTTTATGAAAACTTTTTCATCTCTATTCTATTAAAAATAAATGCAATGAAAAGAATTGCGAATGTAATTAGGGCACAAATTTCAGTCCAATACTCTAACCCAATTTTAGAAATCATTAATGGTGCAAGAACTGTGAAAAGTCCCCCAGAAAGAATTAGCTGAGCGAATAGCTGTTTTGACGTAAAAATTGGTAAAGTTTTAGAAATATTTTTTGGATCCGCAAGCCTTAAAAGAAGTAATCCAGAAGCTACTACACCTGTAGAATTTCCAAACTCTATCAAACTTTTTTCAAACCAATAATCATCAAAAATAAAGTATGCAAAATAAGCAATGCAGATTAAATTCCAAAATAAACCGAAAATAGTAAACACTAAAATAAGTATCCAATTATCAAAAACAACTCCAATATCTAAACTAGCCATAGCTGTAAAAATCAATAAGTCTGTAGATAAAATACCAATCTCCCTTTGCAAAATATTTGAAATAAATTCTGTTTTTTTTGTTTTCTCTAAAATATATCTTATAAGAAGTGAACCTATAAGAATAAAAGGGAATACTGGTAGCGAAAAAATAATTTCCTTCGAAAAATCACCAAAAGAACTTGAAACGTACCTTAAAAATTTAAGGAGGAACACACCAAAAGAAATTGCCAACCCGGAGAAACCAAGATTTATTATAAAAATTCTTAAATCTGCAAAAATTTCTATCCTATTTTTTTCCTTTAGATGTTCTTTTTGTTCAAGAATTTCCTCAGTATCTGAAAGACCTAAAGTCCTCCCAAAAAAAATAAATATGCTACCCAATATTGAAGAGGATAAAAGACCCATTGTTGCCATAGCCAAACCAAGATCTAAACCATTTGGAAAACCTAGTTTACTAAAACTTTCACCGATTATTGATGCAGCTCCATGACCTCCCTCAAAACCAACCTCTATTAAACATCCCATTAGAGGGTTTGTATCCATAGATGGAGGCAGAAAATATTTAACAACTAGACCGCCAACAAAAAATTGTCCGAAACCTAGGGAAAGAGCTAATAGAAATTGATTAAAAATTGGCTTAACTAAACCATTTATATTCGGAATTGGTCTCCCCATCATTAAAGTTGCGAAGACTAATGATAAAAGAGGAGTAGGAAAATTACTCCAAACATTAATTGTTTCTTTTGGTAAAAGGTGTATCGCTCCAAATGGGCCTATAGATATACCTAAAATTCCTGATATAACTGCTATCGGTAATCCAAACCTCTCAAGTTTAACAGCCAGCTTAAGTTTCCGCCCAAAAATCAACAAAAAGAATATAGTTAACAAACCCAAAAAACTTATAAAAAGAGAATTTGAAAAAATATCATTATTCTGTAGAGAAAAAATATTCAATGATTTCAAAAAAATATAATTATAAATCTAAATTAATAAACTAAATTTTTCAAATAAAAAAGACTCCTTTAAGAGGAGCCTTTGAATACAGTAATAGAATTTGAGAATTAATCTTTAAGAGTAATTGTTGCACTATCAATATTACTAATAGCATTAGTTACTCTCTTGAAATCAAAGCCCAATGCTCTAAGAGCATGCCAAAGATGGCCTTGAATAAAGAAGAAACCAAAGTAATAGTGAACATTAGCTAACCATGCCCTTGATGTAAATTCCCCATCAGGGAGATCAACAGTATCTACCCAATAAGGAGAAATACTAAATTTCAATTCAAGTGGTTCGCCAAAGAATTCAGTTGGATAAACAGTTGTGTTAGCTGCACTCCAGAAAGCCGCAATGATAGCCATCCAACCTATACCTGCTAATGACCAAGATAAAACAGCTTCGGCTGATAGAAGACCTTTACCTTTGAACTTAGTAAATTCTCCTACCTGCTTAGTAGCGATATGCCATGCACCACCTGTTATCTCGACAAAAGCTAAGAATGCATGACCACCCATAACCTCTTCAAGACTATCAATAGTCAAAAAGTCTGTTTGATGATTCCAAATTTTTGCTAAGTTTAATTCGTATTCAACTTGTCTTACAGCACCAATAGCTGGATCATAAATCCCATGGACTCTGGCCCATTCAACAAAAGCAATAACTGCAAATCCTAAGAAGAGAAGATGATGTCCAAGAATAAATGTCAATTTGTCAGGATTATCCCATTCAATATTGAATTTTCTTGCTCTGGCAATATCTGAATCTTCTAAATTTCCTGGTAGAAGTAGAGAGTGTAAAAGTCCTCCAGCAGCTAAAACCATTGAAGAAACTAAGTGTACTATTGCTATTGCAAGTACAGGTTTGGTATCTCCCATCGCAACGCCATTAGCGTCAAACCCTATCCCTAGAGTTGCTAAGTGAGGAAGAACAATTAAAGGTTGATGACCCATAGGAACACTAGGATCAAATCGTGAAAGTTCAAAAAGGGTGAAAGCACCAGCCCAGAAAACAATTAATCCTGCATGAGCAACATGAGCAGCGATAAATTTTCCTGAGCGATTAGCTACACCTGAATTTCCAGCCCACCACCCGTAAGTGGTATCTGGATTACCGTAGGTTTGCATTTAGGAAATGATTAGCTTAAACGTTCTGAGAATACTTTAATTTTCATCAAACAGTTGAATTCACAACAAAATTGTAAAAATTAGTAATCCTAAAAAAAAAAAATTAATTAATTTACGAAACCATTAAATATAAAAGAAGTTAGATTTCATAAGTAAAGTTATTGCTAGAGAATAGATTACATATTAAATAAAAGGTAAAAATTTTTTTTTAAATTTCTTTTTGCTGACATTAAACGATGTTTTGTTTCATTAAAACACTAATTTTGTTGCCTCATTCAAAAACAATTATTAAAAAGGGGATAAGACATCTAATCTCATGAATATTTCTGAAGGGTCTTCAAGAAAAATTTCACTAGAAATGAAATCTGAAGTTCATTACAAAAAAGCTGCAAAATCCTACAGGAAATCACAACAATATATGAAAATGATTAATTTATACCCTACTTTACAAAATACCCTAATTGAATGTAGGGATGAGAATTTAATCGAATAGTAATTTTATATATCTTTCTATGTATTCAAAAAAAACATTCTTTTAGGCTGCAATATTATCGTTTTCTTCAAAATAAGACTTACTAATAATAGTTTTACACTTTTTTAAATTATAAAGAGCTTTTGGCTTCCAAGGTTTCTTTTGACCCAGCGGAGAGCTTTTCCAATGAATTCCTGGCTTAAGTATTCCATTTTCACGTAAAAAAGAAAGTTTAATTTCAGTTATTCCTAATTTTTCTGCGGTCAATTCAGATGAAATCCAGATATCCCCTAACATTGAATTTAAGTAAATATTATTAATCCTTGATAACGTTAATTTTATTTTTATGAAAGGGGTAAAATTTTTAAATAATTATTAAGTAAAGCAAAACCTAGTATTTTTAAGGAAAAGTGATTTAAAGGATATGTATCAAATTAAGAAATATTAAATACAGAATCTTCATTAACGAATATCTCATTCATATCTTCAACCTTATTAGTGGATTTAAAGTAAATATATTCTTTAGTAATCGATTTATGTTTTGGAAGTTTGATCCAACCTTTATACCAATTCCCACTATTTATTAATTCTTCGTAAGTAGTTTTTAAATTTATTTCGGAATCAAGTACAGATACCATCAAAAAAATAATATTTCCTTTTTCTTTAGCCTCATTTACCAAAACAAAATGTCTTAATCCTTTTATGGGTTTATTAGAAGTCCAGAAGTTTTCCATAATTATTTTTTCTTTATGTTTCTTGCCGCATTTTCTCTAGATATTTTTTTATATTCTTTTCTAATTTCTTCTAATAAAAGTTTTCTTCTATCCCTATAATCAACAGAATCTTTTTTTGATAAGTTATATCGCTCTTTTTTGGTTAAATTCATCCAATTATTAAGATTCTTCTTATTGAAAGTTATTAATTTTTTAGATTTAAAAACTTTTTGTTTTCTATTTAATTTAAAAAAATATCTTAAATTTAAAAAACTTATTATAAAAAGAAAAATTATTACTAACTTCAAGAGCATCACTTTACGAGTAAGTTATTGTTTATCCACTTTTCTAATTTAATATCATTCTCAAAAGATATAAACTCTTCTTCATTCCCATTACCTGATTGATCAAAGAGCCTTATAATAAATCCTCCTTTAACTGCCTCATCATCACCAATAACAATAATACTTTTAGATTTAAGTTTATTTGCCTTTTTAAATTGTTTAGAGAATGAGGCTCCGCTTAAATCTAACTCAATTAACAAATCATAATTTCTTAATTTTCTAGATAAATCCATTGCTAATGATTCAGCAATTAAGCCTTGATTAATGATATAAATATCAGTATTTCTTGGAATTTCAAGTTCTTTTCCAGCGAGTAAAATTAATCTTTCTAAACCAATAGCGAAGCCAATTGCAGGGGTATTTGGCCCTCCCATTTGTTTTATTAAGTCGTCATATCTTCCTCCTCCGCAAACTGTAGCTTGGGAGCCTAGAGCCCCGCTAGTAATTTCAAAAGCTGTATGGGTGTAGTAATCTAAACCTCTTACAAGATTAAAATTTTCCACGTAAGGAATTTTTAAAACCTCTAAATTTTTTTTTAATTTTGAATATCTTTTATGACTTTTTTCAGATAAAAAATCAAATAATCTTGGGGCATTCTTTAGAGCTTTTTGTGTTTGAATACTCTTCGAGTCAAAAATCCTCAAGGGATTTTTAGTAATCCTGTTCTGAGAATCTAAATCTAGAGAATTTTTATTTATTTCTAACCATTTTAAAAATGATTTTTGAAAATTTAATCTATCATTAAAATCTCCCAAAGTATTTATTTCAAGATTAAGTTCTTTTATTCCTAATTTACCTAATAGGTCCCAGGCTAAAGCAATAATTTCAACATCACTTCTAAATGAATCGTATCCTATAAACTCAACACCTAACTGATGAAACTGTCTTTGCCTACCAGCTTGAGGTCTTTCATATCGAAACATAGGCCCCATGTACCAAAGTTTTTGAAGAGGATTATTAGACAACATTCCATTTTGTATTAACGCTCTTGCAACGGAGGCAGTTCCTTCAGGCCTTAGAGTGCAGGATCTTTCCCCTCTATCAATAAATGTATACATTTCCTTACTAACAACATCTGTTCCTTCACCAATTCCTCTTATAAATAATTCAGTCATTTCGAGTATTGGCGTTCTTATTTCATTGATAGATGCTCTTGCAAGCTGCTCTAATACAATTTTTTCAACGTTTTGCCACTTTATTAATTGATCAGGCAGCAAATCTACTGTTCCTCTAAGATTTTTTAAGTTTTTCAAAGTTCTAGAAAATAATTCAAAATTTTTAATTCAAGTAGGAATTAATCTTTTATTAGTTGTTTTGTGGGACAATTTTAATTTAACATTTAGAAAAAATATTGGAAATTAACAAAAATAAAGAGAATCTGCATTGCGGTACAAAACCAAAAAAAATTGCTTTTGGGATAGCACCCCTTGGTATAGTTTCAGTAGGAATAGTACCAATGGGAGTAATAAGTATTGGAGTAGTTCCAATGGGTGTATTCTCTTTTGGTGCAGTAGCAATGGGAATAGTCAATTTATCAGTAGTTGGGATGGGAATTATCTCTGCTGGGGTAACGACTATGGGAATATGGGAGTATTCACCTAATCCTCAAAGCAAGCATCATATCCATTCCAAACGAATTTCAAGTTCAAGCAAAGAAATGATAATGTCAGATCTATTTAACACTAAACAAGAAGCTGAAAAGGCTGCCTCAAAATACGGATGTATTGGAGCACATAAAATGGGTAATAAATGGATGCCCTGTAAGATGCACTAAATATTTTCTTATTAAAAAATTTGTTGAATATTAATTTAAAATCTCTACTCTAAAATCAAGATTTTTAGCCTCATCATTAGTTAATTTTTTTGACCACGCTCCTATAACAGGACTATTCCATCTAAACCCAGCATTTTTAGCTAAAGATCTGTCTTCGTAACTAATAAGCGCCTTATATAAAAACCTCGGTTCGGTAGCTTTAAGTAAAAGTTCCTCTAAATTTTCGCATTTTTTGAAGACCTCAGATATGTAAAAGCAATCAGATAAAGCTCTATGTAAATTCCAAACAGGTATTGAAAAAGATAAAGCCAGATCAGTTACTGAGGGTCTATTTTTTAGTGATTTTTGAAAAGACCAATTAATATCCTCTAAACTGCATATCCATTTTTTATTAAGTTTAGGTAATCTTCCTTTCCCAAACCATTTCTTATCAAATTCTACATTATGCGCGACAATCAAATCAGAACAATCAACAAGTTTCAGAAAGAAATTCAATCCATCTTCCCATGGTTGCGAGATATTAGTTACATCAGCAGATATTCCATTAACATGTTCGGCTTCATTATTATTGACTGGTAATAAAAATGAAACTTGTGAAAGAACGCACTTAAAAGATACATCAAACAAAATACAACCTATCTCTATCACTTCATCTTTATTTTCATCTAAACCTGTTGTTTCAGTATCAAGAATTAAAACTTTTTCAATTTTTTTATTTTGATTAGCAACACCCTCTTCAGAAGGATAATTGATAACTTGATCCTGAAGAATATCCAATTGATTTAATTCTTTTTTGTTAGGTAGTTCCAATTAGCTGAAAACACTTTCATTTATCTTGACGCATTTAATAAAAATTTCTCTTAAATTAATATAAATTTAGAAACATGATTAGAAAATAATTTTTGAAACACTCTTAGTTTATTAAAAATGACTTTTACAAAATATCAATTTAACAATTTTTGTTACTGGCCTTCAAATCCAAAAAAAATCGTGGAATTTATTGGTGGAAGTTATCTAGCTTCTAAACCAGATTTAACTTATAAAAGATTCATAGAGAGTTTAATTAATAAAAACTATGCAGTACATGCATATAAATACACTCCACAATTTGATCACCAACAACTTGCTATTAAAGCATGGAGAGATTTCAAGAATTGCCGAATATCTTTATCCAAGAGAATAGGAGCATCAATTCCTTCAATAAGAATTGGTCATAGCCTAGGCTGCAAACTTCATCTAATTTCCCCTGATGGCGGAAGAAATTGCGAAAAATTCATCTCAATTAGTTTTAATAACTTCAGTGCCAACAAATCAATTCCATTATTGAAACAAATTTCTCAAAAATTAGAATTCAACAGTGAATTCAGCCCAAGCCCTGAAAGAACTTTGCGATTAATTGAAAAAACATATAATCAAAAAAATAACTTCCTAATAAAATTCAATTCAGACGAATTAGATCAAACAGATAAATTATTTTCTTGTCTGAAAGCAAGAAAAGAAGATAATTCTAAGGGGGTAATGTTAAAAGGTACACACACTATAATTGCAAGCGCAGGACTTAGAGAAAATTTTTTGGGAGACTGGGCAGATGATGAATTCAAAAGAAATACTATAAAAAAAATTTCCAATTTAATTGATGAATCTAATTAGGATAATTCTTTAAGCTTTTCCAAAACAGAAATATCTTCAAGAGTGCTTATATCTCCACTAATTTTTTCTCCAGCAGCCAAAGTTCTTAAAATTCGCCTCATAATTTTTCCACTACGTGTTTTCGGAAGAGAGTCAGAGATTATTATCTTTTCAGGCTTTGCGATAATTCCAATTTCATTAACAACATGTTTCTTTAAATTTTCTACTAATTCTGAGGAGCTGTTCACGTCTTTCTCTAGAGATACAAAAGCAACTATAACTTCACCTTTTAAATCATCTTTTTTGCCAACAACTGCAGACTCTGCTACTAATTTATGACTTACCAAAGCAGATTCTATTTCCATTGTTCCTAATCGATGTCCTGAAACACTTATGACATCATCAACTCTTCCCATAATCCATATATATCCATCTTCATCAATGCGAGCTCCATCTCCAGCAAAATAAACATTTTTTTCTCCTTTAAAAGAGATATATTCCCAATAACTCTCCAAATATCTCTTTGAATTTCCGTGAATTGTTCTCATCATTCCTGGCCATGGTTTCTTAATAATTAAATAGCCACCTTCATTCTCCTTAACCTTATCTCCATTCTTATCCACGATTTCAACTTCGATTCCTGGCAGAGGGAAAGTAGCTGAACCTGGCTTTGTAGCAACTACTCCAGGCAAGGGACTTATCATCACACCACCAGTCTCAGTTTGCCACCATGTATCAACAATAGGGCATTTACTTTTGCCGATAACATCCCTATACCACATCCATGCCTCAGGATTAATTGGTTCTCCAACTGTGCCCAAAAGTCTAAGACTCTCAAGATTATATTTATCAGGGATTTCACGCCCAGACTTCATAAATGCTCTTATTGCAGTTGGTGCAGTGTAAAAAATAGAAACCTTATATTTTTGAACAATTTCCCAAAAAGCCCCTAAATTTGAGGGTCTTGGCACTCCCTCATACATTAAGGTTGTAGCACCATTAGATAAAGGCCCATAAACTATATAACTATGGCCTGTGATCCAACCAACATCAGCTGTACACCAGTAAATGTCGTTATCCTTTAAATCAAAAATCCATTTAAATGTCAAATGGGACCAAAGATTGTAACCACCTGTAGTGTGAACTACACCTTTGGGCTTTCCAGTAGAGCCTGAAGTGTAAAGAATAAAAAGTCTATCTTCGCTATTCATTATTTCTGGTTCACACTGATCTTGTTGATCTTCTAGTAATTCATGCCACCATAAATCTCTATCATCAACCATCGAAATATTTTTTTTTGTTCGTTTAACAACAACTACTTTTTCAACAACTTTATCTGCCCCACTTTCAATAGCATCATCAACTGCTTGCTTGAGTTCAATCACTTTATCTTTTCTAAAGCCACCATCAGCAGTAATAACAAATCTTGCGTTTCCATCAATTAACCTATCTTTTAAAGCTTCTGAAGAAAATCCTCCGAAGACAACTGAATGAGGCGCGCCAATTCTCGCACAAGCTAACATCGCAAACATCGCTTCAGGAATCATCGGCATGTAAATACATACCAAATTTCCTCTTTTTACACCAATTGTTTTTAATGCATTAGCTGCTTTACATACCTCTTTTAGAAGTTCTTCGTAAGTATATTTTTTGCTATCTCCTGGTTCGCCTTCCCATATAAGTGCAGTCTTTCCTCCAAGCCCTCTCTTAATGTGTCTATCTAAGCAGTTATATGTAATATTAAGTTTCCCTTCTTTGAACCATTTAAAAAAGGGCGCATTTTCGTTATCTAATACAGTTTTAAATGGCTCAAACCAATCTAATTCAGATTTTGCAAAAGATTCCCAAAATTGAATAGGATTATCTGATGCTTGTTTTTTTAGACTTAGTAATTCTTCTTGAGTACTAATATTTGAGTTTTCTGCAAATTTTTTTGATGGAGAGAAGATTCTCTTTTCTTCAAGTATGTTATTGATTGAATTTTTTTTATCTAATGACATTAAATAAATCTATGCTTAATAAACTTAGTCGAAAAAATTAACGTTTTCAAAAATTTTAATATTAATTTAGTTCAAAGATTTATTTCTAATAGATCTAATAAATGCGGCTTAGAACAAATTCTGGAAGAGCCATTAAAGCTCTTTTATATTCTGAATCAGGGAGCCAGACTATAGCTTCTTTAGAAAGCATTGCAAAATCTTCAGCTAGTTTCCGGGAACTTTCTATAGCTTTAGAGCTCATGATGATATTAAGAGCATCATCTAAATCATCTTTTTCAGCAAGTTCTCTGTTAATAAGAACTGACAATTTTTTATTTTCTTCTAAGGCATATAAAACTGGGGCGGTAAGATAACCGCTTGCAAGATCACTTACAGCAGGTTTTCCAAGTTGTTTATCATTTCCAGTAAAGTCAAGAATGTCATCTACAACTTGGAATGCTAAACCAATATTTTTGCCAAAATCGTACAACGAGGTTAAGTTTTCGTCATTAATCCCACTCAAAACCCCAGCTGCTTTACAACTATTAGCTATTAATGACGCTGTTTTACAATAACTCTTATTGATGTATTTGGGAAAAGATTGAGCAGAATCGAATCTATTTAAATTTTGTTTTATTTCGCCCTCAGCTAAATCCATTATTACTCTACTAAGTAATTTAACTACATTTACATTGTCAAGATTTGCTAAGTGCCAACTCGCCTGAGCGAATAAAAAGTCACCAGCCAAAACAGCTACTCTTGTATTAAATCTGCTATGAACTGTATCTACTCCTCTTCTTGTGGACGCCTCATCAACAACATCATCGTGAACTAATGATGCTGTATGAATCATCTCAGTTATTTCAGCAAGCCTCTTATGTTTGCTTGTCAAGCAAAATTCAGGAGATATAGCTTTTGAAATTAATAAAACTATACCAGGTCTTAACCTTTTCCCCCCCGCGCTAAACAGGTGTTCTGCTGCAGCTTGAAGAATTGGGTGACCAGCTCCTAT
Organism: uncultured Prochlorococcus sp.; assembly: GCA_902525585.1. Classification (GTDB taxonomy): domain Bacteria; phylum Cyanobacteriota; class Cyanobacteriia; order PCC-6307; family Cyanobiaceae; genus Prochlorococcus_A. The sequence goes on from CABZHQ010000002.1 coordinate 46,216, forward strand.
TAGATTTTTCAGTTCTAAAATAAGATCATCAAGATCATTTTCAACTGGTTGTAGTAGCTCTGTTACTGTATTCATGATTAACCTCTCTTATATCTTAAGGAATCAAACATTACTTCGGAGGTTAACCAACCTAATTTCTTTATTAATTCCAAGCCAGAATTTTACTTTATTGGAAAACTCATCTCTTTCTGAAGTAACAAAAAATTTTACATTTTCGAAAGAAATACTCTCATAGCGGTCAGTATTTGGAATAGCAAAAGATTCATTAAATTTTTTTATTAATGCTACTGATGGATCAATAATTTTTATATTTGAATCTAATTTTTTTCTTAAAAAGTCATAAATCAAAGGATAGTGACTACATCCAAGTATTAATTCTTCAATATTTTTGTTTATTAGTGGCCTTAAGTATAAGTCTGAAAGACTATTCAACTTATCAAGATTTAATTTTTCTCTTTCAATTTCTGATACAAATTCTGGACATTCTTGCTGAAATATTATCTTATTCTCTTTTTTAGAATTTATAGCTTTCTTGTAATACGATGATCGTACAGTTGTTTGTGTTGCTAGGACACCAATTATTTGTTTATCAACTATTTCCGATACTGAGTTTATAAGGTCAAAACAAGGGACCTTTAAATTATCCTCCAGAATATCAAGCGCACATGCATTTGTAGTGTTACAAGCAACTAAAAGTGCATCCAAATTCTTATCAACAAAAAAAGTACAAATCTCCTTTGCAATTAATCTTATCTCTTGAGAATTTTTACTCCCAAAAGGTATTCTTTTTGTATCCCCCAAATAAAAAACTTCTACATCTTTACGTGTTTTTAGTAAAGCATTAAGGATAGTAAAACCACCTATTCCACTATCAAATATACCTATTTTAAGTTTCACCCTACTTTATCTAGATATTGGAGGATGCCTTTTGCAATTGCATAGGCTAATCTTTTTCTATGGGTTATTTTTTCTAATCTTCTTGCATCTAATCTTCCCGTTAAAAATCCAATTTCTACAAGGACTGCAGGCATCCTAGTATTTTTAATAACATAAAATCGACCTTGTTTAACTCCTCGATCAGGACTCCCGGGGGAAACTCTTAAAATTTGTTTTTGAATTCGTTTCGCCAGTAATCTTCCTCTCACTCCTCTGTAATAAAAGGTTTCCAATCCATTTATGTCCCTTCTTTTACCTCTTGAGGCATTTGCATGAATACTTACAAAAATATCTGCATCCGTATTATTAGCGATGGAAACTCTTGGAGATAAATCTAAATCAACGTCATTTGTTCTAGTCAACCTTACTTTGACACCTTTCTCAGAAAGTAATTTTTTAACTATTTTTGAAATCTCTAGAACAACATCTGTTTCTCTAATACCACCAATACCTATTGCTCCTGGATCAGGTCCTCCATGCCCTGGATCGATTACAACCTCAAACTTGTTTCGTTTTACCTCTGGTAGTTTCAAGTAACCATGATTTTTTTTCTTCTTATGAATGAAATTTTGATTTGCTTTGATATTTCCTCTTTTCTTTTCAACCAAACCTTCACCAATTTTTTTAAATGAATATTTTGGGTTAAATAGTTTAATTCTCCACCTGTTTTGATCTAAGCCAACCAATCGCCAAGTCAAAGGTTTCAAATAAGTCTCTTCCTTAAATTCAATTACTAGTCTTGTTTTACCCTTAGTTGGTTTACCTAATCTAATTTCTTTAATTGGACCATTACCTTTTATTATTCTAGGATTTTTTAATTCTCCTGAAAAATCCACCCAGAATCTATCTCCAGATAATTGATTAGCTTTCTTAAAGTATGCTTTTAAATTTGTATTTGATTTAGTTCTTAATTCTAAAACCCCATTAGTATTTATAACCCATGCTGCCAGAGCACTTGAAGATTTAACTGGGAGGATTGAAGAATTTAATAATAAAAAAACGGATAAATAACGAAAAAGTTTATTATTTAAAAACTTTATCATTAGTTTGAAAACAAGTTATTTTTTCTATGTTTAAGGCTTGGCATCTGCTCTCTAATTTTCTTTACTCTTTCTTTATCAGCAGGTGCGATTGCAGCTCCCTGAGTTTTTCCGGCATCAGATAAAACTGTACCCCAAGGGTCAATTACCATTGCATGGCCATGACTTTGCCTTCTCCCATAATGAATCCCAGTTTGAGCTGGAGCGACTACATATGCAGTATTCTCAATTGCTCTTGCTTGTAATAGGATTTGCCAATGATCTTTTCCTGTAAATGCTGTAAAAGCTGCGGGAATCATAATTAGCTCTGCACCATTCGAAGACAAATATCTATAAAGTTCAGGAAATCTAACGTCATAACAAATCGATAATCCTACTTTGCATAAACCAGGGACATCTACAACAGGTGGATACTCCTCCCCAGATAAAATAGTGGATGATTCCTTATATAAATTTCCATCTGGCAAATCAACGTCAAATAAGTGGATCTTGTCGTATTTTCCCAAAATCTGTCCGTCCTTACCGAATAGTGCTGACCTATTAAAAGTATGACTGTCATCACCCGCAGGAACGGGATAACCTCCCCCCAAAAGAAATACTTGATATCTTTGTGACATGGTTTTTAGAAAATTTGCGCACTTCTCTGATAATTCAGAGGCTAATCTAAGTTTTTCATCATCTCCTCCTAAAAAAGCAAAATTCTCAGGCAATCCTATTAACTCAGCACCTCTTCTAGCAGCTAGTTCAATCTGTTCTTCTGCTTCAATAAAATTTGCATCAACATTTGAAGTGCTAGTAATTTGCAATGCAGCTACCAAAAAATCAGTCAAGACTTTACTCCTAGTGAACCAATTCGTAAATCATGAGGCACGAATCACACCTCTTTCAACTTGCGCTGGAACAATATCTAAGCAATCAAGTTCAGAGCAACATTTAAAATCATCCTCATAATCTCCAAGACTTGTCAATCTTTTGCCATGGGTTGCTGTTTTTAAACATTTTAAAATATCATTTTTCCAAAAATCCCAAAGTGCCAAAGCAGCTTGTAATTCGTCATTCATAATATTAATTTGGAGTTCACAGTTCTGTTTAAGATATGAGGCCAAAGCACCAGCAGCTAAAGAATCCTCAAGTGAATAAGAGCCTTCCCAACCACTACCAAGTATTAAAACATTTTCACTTTTTAATGAAATGATTTTTTCTGCAACTGCTTTCCTATTTGGGAGACCCATAGCAAATAAATGCTTAGCATTTTGAACTTTATGCAATGATTTAGTCCCGTTAGTCGTGCTCATAAATAGTCTTTTACCATTAACAACTCTTTTTGTAACTGATAAAGGAGAATTTCCTAAATCAAAGCCCTCAATCTTTTTTCCGCCTCTTTCTCCGAGCATAATTCTCTTTTCAGCTTGCCATTTAATGGCAGATTCTTTTAATAAATCTAAATCCGCAAAAACTTGTATTGAATCAGCTCCATTTTTCAAAGCCCAAGAAATTGTGGTTGTAGCTCTCAAAACATCAATCACAACTGCAATATCTGGACTTACTTCTGGAACATCCTTTGCAACGTGATAATAAGTAAGATTAATAATCAAATCCCTTTTTCTTTTTTATTATAGAAAACAGTTACTTAATTTGATTATTTTTTTTTTAAAACAAACTTATTGATAATATATACATAATTTGTTTTTACAGAAATCTTATCAAGTATTTAATTTGAAAATGAATAATATCCGCACAATAAAAGGTGGAGTTAATTTAAGAGGAAAAGTAAAAGTACCTGGAGATAAGTCTATTTCTCATAGAGCTTTAATATTAGGAAGTATTGCTAATGGCGAGACGACTATTGAGGGGTTTCTTCATTCTGAAGATCCACTTTCAACTGCTGATTGTCTTAGAAAATTAGGTGTCAAAATACCAATCATAAAAAAAGACGAGCCTTTTACGGTTTCAGGATTGGGTCTTAATGGATTTAAAGAGCCTAAAGAAATTTTAAATTGTGGGAATTCGGGAACCACCATGAGATTATTAATGGGGTTACTAGCAGGTCAAGAAGGTAAGAATTTTATCTTAACAGGGGACTCATCTCTTAATGAGAGGCCTATGAGTAGAGTGGGCAAACCATTATCTTTGATGGGAGGCAAAATTTTCGGTAGAGAGAAAGGGAACAAAGCTCCAATCTCAATTGATGGCAATAAACTTAAAGGATGCGTTATTGGAACTCCTGTAGCCAGTGCTCAAGTAAAGTCAGCAATATTATTAGCAGGTCTTCAAGCTTCAGGAACCACTTCGGTTATTGAGCCAGCATCTTCAAGAGATCATACCGAAAGAATGTTAAAAGCATTTGGAGCTGACATAAGTATCAGAGGGGAATTAGGAAGGAATGTAGTTATAAAGTCAGGGGGCAACTTAATTGGTCAGAGAATATTAATCCCTGGAGACATAAGCTCTGCTTCCTTTTGGATGATTGCAGCATCTATTGTTCCAGATTCAGAAATTTTAATTCAAAATGTCGGATTAAATCCCACTAGAACAGGGATTTTAAATGTAATGGATTCAATGGGGTGCGATTATCAGATTTTAGATAAATCGACTATTGCAGGAGAACCTATAGGATCTATTAAAGTAAAAACTGCAAATAATTTAAGATCATTCACTATTGAAGGTGATATTCTCCCAAAACTAATAGATGAAATCCCTATCCTTACAGTTGCTGCTTGTTTTTGTGATGGAGTTTCAAAAATTAAGGATGCTCAAGAATTAAGAGTTAAGGAAACTGATCGATTAAAGGTAATGGCAAGACAGTTGCAAAAATTCGGTGCTGAAATAAAAGAAAAAGAGGATGGGCTAATTATTAATGGTAAATCAAAATTTAATTCTGCGAATGTTGACAGCGAGACTGATCATCGAGTAGCAATGAGTCTTGCCATTGCTTCACTTCTTGCCAAAGGCACCTCAAAAATCATGAGAGCAGATGCTGCTGGAGTATCGTATCCCAATTTTTGGGAAGACCTTACCAAACTCACTAGCTAATTTAATAAAGTTTTTGTCTGAATTAATTGAAGTTTTAACAAAGGACGGGAGTTACTCATTAAGAAGTGTATTTTTTCAAGAGAATTTCCATAGCCTATTAGGAGCGCTGGAGGAGACAAAATCAAAGTTTACAGCCACTTCTGATTTGCAAAGATTTAAGGGTAAATCTCTTAGTGTTTTGGATATATGTTTTGGCTTAGGATACAATTCCGCTTCTTTATTAAATGAATTAATTAAACAAAAATCCTATTTAAATTTGTATGCTTTGGAGATTGATAAAAAGCCTCTTGAATATTCGCTTAGAAATGAATCTTTCCTGAAATTATGGGACCCAAAAGTCAAAAGAATATTTAAATCATTGTACTGCAATGATTACTTTGAGGATCAGTTTTTTAAATGCAGTTTTTTATGGGGTGATGCTAGAAAAAAAATCAACATTATTCCTCCATCAATTAAATTCGATCTGATTTATTTAGATGGCTTTTCTCCGCAAAAATGCCCACAAGTATGGACAATTGAATTTTTATCTAAAGTAACAGAAAAGCTCAAACCTCAGGGTTATTTAATAACTTATTCTTCTTCAGCGGCAGTAAGAAAAACTTTAAGAAATTTTGGATTAGAAATTTTTACTATAAAACCAAGTTTTAATAACAAAACACTTTGGAGTCAGGGAACTGTCGCAATATCAAAATTTCATAAGAATAAATTGAAAGCCAATTTCAATTTTGAAAAGTTATCTTTAATGGAAGAGGAACATCTCTTAACAAAAGCTAGTATTCCATATAGAGATAAAGATTTAAACTTAAATAAAGACGATATAATTAAGAAAAGATTAGACGAGCAATTATTATCAAATTTATTATCTACAAATAAATGGAGAGAAAAGTGGGGAATGACGAAGTTATCCTCAAGAGTTAGATTTAAATAAGTACTTCAAATAAATATGTTAAGTGTTGCAATATTAGCGGCAGGGAAGGGCACTAGGATGGAAAGCTCATTGCCAAAAGTTTTACATAAAATTTCTGGCAAAAGTCTTCTACAAAGAGTAATTGATTCATGTGTTGAATTAAAACCCCATCAAATCTTTGTAATTACAGGACACAAATCAAAAGAAGTACAAAAGTCAATTCCAAATAATAAAAAAATCAATGTAGTTATTCAAGAACCTCAATCAGGAACCGGTCATGCTATACAAGTACTTTGTAGAGAAATTAAAAAACACCAAGGAAAACTTTTGGTACTTAACGGTGATGTACCACTAATTAGGCCTAGTACTCTTAAAAAGCTTTTATATTTACACGACTCAAAAAATGCTGATGTTTCTTTAATAACTACAAAGAAAACAAATCCTCATGGATATGGCAGAGTTTTTTTGCGGGGGAATTTTATAGAGAGAATTGTTGAAGAAAAAGATTGCAATGATCTAGAACGAGAAAATCCATTAATAAATGCAGGTATTTACTGTTTTAACTGGAGTAACTTGTCAGAAATAATTAATACGTTGCAAAGCAATAATAATCAAAAAGAAATTTACTTAACAGATACAATTTCTTTGCTAAAGAATTCCTTAAGCCTCGAGGTAGAGGATAATGGTGAGCTTCAGGGAATAAATAACAGAATTCAACTATCAGAATGCGAAGAAAATATTCAGAATTCAATTAAAGAAAAGCATATGCTTAATGGTGTAACTTTTATAAATAAAGCAAGTTGTTCAATTAGTGAAGAAGCAGAAATTGGTAAGGATGTAATCATAGAAGCTAATACACATATAAGGGGAAATACCAAAATAAATAATCATTGCATTATTGGACCAAATACTTTTATTGAGAATTCTAATGTGGGACTGCATTGTGAAATTTCAAACTCTACTGTTTATGACTCTCAGATCATGGATTATATAAAAATTGGTCCTTACAGTCATATAAGACCAAACTCCAAAATATCTTCCTTTAGCAAAATTGGTAATTTTGTTGAAATCAAAAATAGTCATTTAGAGGAAGAATCTAAAGTAAACCATTTAAGTTATATCGGGGATTCTATTATTGGAAGATCTACAAATATAGGAGCAGGTACTATTACTGCAAATTTTGATGGTCAGAAAAAACATCAAACAAAAATTGGTAAAAATTCCAGTATTGGTGCAAATACAGTTTTTGTCGCGCCAATAAATCTCGGCGAATCAGTAACAACCGGCGCCGGTTCAGTTATCACCAAAGACTCTAAAGATAATTCATTAGCAATCTCAAGAACTAAGCAAGTTAATATAGAAAATTGGGAAAGAAAGAAATCTTGATCTAATTAATTAATTCAATAATTTTTTCAAGCTGCCAACATCTGCTCCCTTTTATAAGAATAGAATCACCATTTTTTGTGGATTTGTTTATCTCTTTAGGTACATCTTTAATATTATTTACAACTAAAAATTTTTTATTGTCTTTAAGATAGTTTGTGTAAATTTTTTGATTTTTTTTATCGCAAATAAATAAACATTTTTCTATGTCTGAATTATTAACTAAGTTGAATATTTCCTTATGATATTTTTCAGATTCATCACCCAATTCTTGCATACTTCCAAATATGAAAAATTTATTTCTCGGTTTTTCAAGAAGGGTTTTAATACATGCTTTTACTGACTCTGGCGAAGCGTTATATGATTCATCATATATTGTCGTTTTTACTGATTGAAGAATTTTATTCCTTCCACCTAAACTTGCGAAATTAAATTTATTAAAACTTGCAAAATCAATTCCTAGCTCTTTAGCAACTGCATAAGCATATAAGAAATTCCAAGCATTGTGAAATCCCTCTAATGAAATTTCAAAGGTATTTTCTTCAACTAAAATTGTTTTTTTCGAAGGATTATAAAATCCTCGCAAATTATCATCTTTCTCAAAACTATCCTTTCGATTTTTTATATTTAATAGTCTTACTTTTATCACTCTCCCTTTCCAAAAATTTTTTAAAGTTATTTCTAGAAATGGATCATTTGCTGGAATTATTACAACTCCATTGGGATTTAGGAACTTACTAATTTCACACTTTGCATAAGTAATATTTTTTTTCGAACCTAATAAACCAATATGAGCTGTGCCAATATTAGTAATAACTGCAATATCTGGCTCGCTAAATTTAGATAAATTCTCAATCTGTCCAAGACCTCTCATCCCCATCTCAAGAACTAAAACTTTATCTTCTATGTCTGTAGCAAAAATAGTAAGACCAACTCCAATCTCATTATTAAAATTTGCATGAGATAATTTAATTCTTCCAAGTTTATTTAAAACCCCACCAATCATTTCCTTTGTTGTTGTTTTACCCACAGAACCAGTTACCGCAACAACAGGGATATCTAATTTTTTTCTTTTTAGCAATGCTAATTTTTGAAATGCTTCTAATGTGTCATTTACAACCCAATAAGGAAAATCACTTGGAAGTAATTTCTGCATCCCTTTTCTAATTACTACTGATTTAACTCCTTTATTTAAAACCTCTGGAAGAAAACTATGTCCGTCAAAATTTTTACCCTTGATAGCTATAAAAAGATCATTTTTTAGTAAAGTTCTACTATCAATACTTATATTTCTAAATTTTAAAAAATCTCTTTTCCCCAAGCTTAGGTTTTTAATATCCCCTAAAACATTATTTAATTCTGATAAAGAGAATTCCATCAAAAAATTAAGTCATACTTTTTTTAAAGATGGATCAGCTGATTGTCCGTAAGAGAACTTTTCAACTTCAGCAAAATCTGGAGATGGTTCTTTTATTCCACAAACATCTTTGTACATAATTTCGTATTCGAGTGCGGATCTTTGCCAACTAAACTCTTGGCTCATCGCTCTTTTTTGTAATAATTCCCAACTATCTTTATGCCTAAAGGCCTCCCAAGACCTTACTAAAGATGTATAGAAATCTATAGGCTCAAAGCGATCGAAGCAAAAACCTGTACCACTATTATTTTCTGGATCATGAGGTAAAACTGTGTCAACTAAACCTCCTACTCGCCTTACTATAGGAATAGAACCATACCTCATCGCAAGTAGTTGACTAATACCACAAGGTTCGAATCTACTTGGCATTAAAAATGCATCAGAGCCTCCATATATAAGTCTTGATAAAGAATCATCATATGTAAGAAATACAGAAAATCTTCCTGGATAATCTAATGCAAGTTGCCATAATCCTGACTCTAAATATCTATCTCCAGTCCCTAAAACAACTATTTGCGAATCAGTATATGCTAAAAGTCTTCTTGAAACTTGTAGAAGTAAGTCAACCCCTTTCTGATCAACTAACCTACTGACCATACCTAAAAGATATTTTTTAGCATTAACTTCGAGACCCATTTCTCTCTGCAAAATTTTTTTATTTTCTAGCCTATTTTCTAGATTCTTAATACTAAATTTTGCAGGTAAAACTGGATCTTTGGCTGGATTCCATTCATCAAGATCTATACCATTAAGAATTCCCCTTAATTTACCCGAAATGTAATTAAGTAATCCTTCAAGGCTTTCCCCATATTCATGGGTTTTAATTTCATCTGCATAAGTCGGAGAAACAGCATTGACCCTATCTGCGTACAACATTGCCGCAGCCATTGTGTGGTCTCCATGCATATACCAAGGACACCAAGTCATTTTTTCAAGTTTCCATCTCCAAGGGCCTTGGTATTTTAAATTATGAATTGTGAAGACAGTACTAATTTCAGGGTCCTGATGCATCCACACAGGAATCATTCCAGTGTGCCAATCATGACAATGGAGGACTTGAGGTTTCCAACAATTCCAGGCAAATTCTGCAGTAGCACTGGCAAAAAATGTAAAGCGCCAGTCCTCACTTTCGCCTCCATATATTTGGTCAGAGTCAAACGTTGGATGACCCACTAGGTAAATCACATAATTATGCATGGGATGTTTTGCTTCATATACGGCAAAATCAGTGCCCATTGTATTTGCTCTAAATACTGGTTCATTCGATACCTCTAAAAGACTCCACAATTTTCCATATCCTGGAATTATTACCCTTACATCGTGACCAAGTTTTATCAAAGATGGAGGCAACGAACCAACCACATCTCCCATACCTCCAACTTTGATCATTGGAGCACATTCAGCAGCGGCAAGAAGAATTCTCATTGATTATTATTAAAAAAAGTTCTTTTGAAAAATAAACTAGGGTGTCCACTTATAGTCAGAAAAGTCTGGTGGACGCTTTTCAAGAAAGGCATCTCTACCTTCTTGAGCTTCTTCAGTCGAATAGAATAATTGAGTTGTGTATCCAGATAATTCTTGAATACCTGCAATCCCATCATTCTCTGCATTGAATGAAGCTTTAAGAATACGAATAGCAGTTGGACTATTTCGTAAAATCTCTCTTGCCCAGATTACACCCTCAGCTTCTAATTCTTCAATCTTTGTAATTGCATTTATCAAGCCCATCTTCAAAGCTTCCTTAGAATTATATTTTCTACACAAAAACCAAATTTCTTTTGCTTTTCTTTGACCAACAAGTCTTGCTAAATAACTAGATCCAAAACCCGCATCAAAACTACCAACTCTTGGACCTGTTTGACCAAATATTGCGTTTTCAGAGGCGATACTGAGATCACAAATTAGATGAAGTACCTGCCCTCCTCCAATTGCGAAACCAGGAACTAAGGCAATAACTACTTTAGGCAAACTTCTTATTAATCTTTGAAGTTCAAGTACATTTAATCTCTGCTTCCCTTGATCATTTTTATATCCATTTTTACCCCTTACACTCTGATCACCTCCAGAGCAAAAAGAATAAATGCCTTTCTTGTCAGGTCCCGCACCTGTAAAGAGAACTACGCCAATAGTTTCATCATTTCTTACGATATCAAATGCGTCAATGAGTTCATCTACAGTTTGTGGCCTAAATGCATTTCTTTTTTCAGGCCGATTAATTGCAATTCTCGCTATTCCCTCATCTGATTTGTGAAACAATATATCCCCATAAGATTTGCATTCTGACCAATTTAAAGTTGTTTTTCCAGGTAATACTTTCATGAAATCTAATTATTCAAAGATAGAAAATGATAAATTTAACTGCCAATTATTTTTTCTAGCAAGGCATTTTTTTCACAAATTTCATTTTCTGGATCAACATTAACTTTAATTATTACAGATTTTTGGATAGAAATGCTCCAATCTAATGCCTCTCGTAATTTTTTAAAATTTGCCACACTTTTAAAGTTTACTTGATAACTTTCCGCAAGTTTTGGCCAGTTTATTTCTTTTGGCATAATAAATAGTTTTTTTAATTCATCTTCTTTTAAATTTTCTTTATAAATACGATTAAATATATTTCCGCCATTATTATTTATCAAAAGAATTGTTAAATTCATGTCGATTGAATTTTCAATCAGCCAACCATTTATATCATGTATAAAAGCCAAATCTCCAGTCACAAGAAGTAGAGGATTTTTAATTCTAGAAATACCTAATGCAAGAGATAAAGTGCCGTCTATGCCAGAAGCGCCCCTAAAACTGAAACAATTTCTTGTTAAAGTACCATTTTCTGAAAATGTTAGCCAATCTCTAATCGGGCTACTCGCGGAAAGCATTATAGGATTTTCAGTTGGCCAAAGTTTTGGAACAAGATTTGCAAGCATATACTCAGTAATTTGATTATCTTGAGTAATTTTCTCTTTTAAAATTTCTTTAATCTGCTCGCCTTCCTCTATTAGATTAAGAGCCATCGGAGTAAGAGGCTTTTTGTTTTTTTCGTTGATTGATAATTCTTCTAACAATAGAGTAGTGAAATTTGATAGCCCAAAATCATATTCAAATGATTGTTTTGTAGGGTCCAATTTTCTATAGTTTTTTTCTTTTATAAGAATTTGTATCCCTTTGAAGTTTATTAAAAACTTCTCCAAATCAATTGAGGATGACATAGGGCCAAGCCTCAAAAGTTGATGACAATTTATTGAATTTTTATTTTTTCTTAGGACTAATTCCCAATTCACGACTAGTCCTCTCAAACCAGAATAAACACCTGAAACAGGATCAGCAAATACTGGCCAACCAGTAATCTCTTGTAATCGTTCTAAAGACTTATTGAAAGAAGTTAAATCATTTATGGAACCTTGATAGGGACCTACCAAAATAATGCCGGATTCATCTAAATTTAAATTTTCTGAAATTTCGAAGAATTTGTTATTATCAGACTTTATTTCAACTTCCTGAAATATATATTTTTTCTTTAAATAAGTTCTCTCAAAAACCTCTAAAACATTTTTTTTATTTAAAAATGAAATATCTAAAGGCTTATTAATAGGAATATTTAAATGAATAGGACCTGGGAAGGTTGATATTTGTTTCTCAATAGTTCGAACTAAATTCAAGATTTCATTTTCTTTTGTTTCATGAAGTCCATTCAGATTTGTACTTAAAACCCTTCTGCAGACTGAACTCAAAAAATCTTCTTGATTTACTGTTTGATTAGCGCCACAATCTTTTAATCTTAAGGGTCTATCTGCAGTAAGAAATATAATACCTTTACAAGATCGGTCTGCCTCAACTGCCGCTGGCAATAAGTTACTTACGGCAGTTCCAGAAGTTGTAATAACTAAAGAAAGATTACCTGAGGCAGCAGAAATCCCAAGAGAGTGGAATCCCGCAGATCTCTCATCTATTGAATTGAAAATATTTACAAGTCCTAATTTGTTTAATTCTCCAGCAGCTATTGCCAAAGGTGCCGATCTACTTCCAGGACATAATATTAAATTTTGAACTCCTATTTTTATAAGAAGATTCAAAAGTTGTAAACTTCTAAGAAAATTTTTGCATTCAATAGATGATGTCATAATTTATATAAATGCTTTGGGATTTTCCTTATAACTGAATTAAATAAAACATGTCTACAACTCAAGAAAAAAGAAATTCAATACTAAAGGATTTAAAAAATCTTTTAATCTGGATATCTATAGCTTTAATTATACGATGGCAGGTTGTAGAGCCAAGATGGATCCCATCCGGTTCAATGCTTCCAACTCTTCAAATACAAGATAAAATTCTTGTTGAGAAAGTAACCCCCAAAATCATATCCAAATCAAATCTTTCAAAATTAAAAAATAAAATAGTTGTTTTTAACGTTCCCGAACAATTAATTAATGCTGGTTATGAAGCAGATACTGCACTAATAAAAAGGGTAATTGGAATACCTGGAGACAAGGTAGAAGTAAGAGAGGGTAACCTTTACTTAAATGATATCGTTCAAAAAAATTACGTTTTTGATAAAAATATTAATTATTCTATAGGGCCTTTTATTGTCCCTGAAGAGTCATTATGGGTAATGGGAGATAATAGAAATAACAGTATGGACTCTCATATTTGGGGATTTTTACCATATGAAAAGGTTATTGGTAAAGCTATTTTTAGATATTGGCCGTTTAATAAAATTGGACCTATTCGGTTCCCTGCACTTAATAATTTAGATTAATGGGTACGTGATGTTGTAGTGTTTTTATATCTTGAAGGTGTAGAAATGTTTAATCCAGAATTTCTTGCTACTGAAAATAATGATCCAAACGATGAGAATGATTTAATACAATATTTACAAAAACAATCTCCAGAAGTTTTGCAAAGAGTCGCAAAATCAGCTAGTGAAGATATTCAAGAAATTATTAGACAAAATGTTCAAGGTCTTCTTGGAATGCTTCCTTCAGATCAATTTGATGTAAAAATTACATCTTCAAAAGACAACATCGCCAATTTATTATCTTCTGCAATGATGACAGGATATTTCTTAAGACAAATGGAGCAAAGAAAAGAGCTAGAACAAACTCTTAAAAATGATGAAAACATGTCTATTGAAGAATAATAGTTTTTAAAGATTTACTTCTTCAGGAATTATTCCTAGTTCAAACAACTTTTTATATAAACCCATCAGAAATTTATTATCCTCAGGAAGTTTGTCCCACTTTTGGGAATTAATTTCATTAATTAATTTTTGACAATCTTCTATTGTGAATTTTATAGGTGCATTAAAATGAGCTGGAATTAAATATTCCATATCATCAAAAGACTTGATATTTTCTAACCATTTAAGTAAGACTTCTTTTGAACGAGGAAAAATTAATTTTTGTAAAACTGGTGCAATTTGAACCTTAGGATTATCTTTACCCATTATTTCAACAAGAGAGGATTCCCAATCTTCGTCCCATAAAAAGGGATAAATACCGAAATGAGATCTCCAATTTCTAAGATCTTTTTTGAATGAATACTTAAATATTTTTTTTAAAGGTGGAATATTTAATTTACCTGGTTTCAAAAAAGATGAAAATAAGACTAACCTTTTCCAACCTTTTTTTCTTTGTTCGAGGGTGTCAATCAAGGGTTCATCTCCTCTCTCTCTAGAATGAAAAAGAAGTGGAGTTGGATCAAAATTAAATATCTCAGGTGGTGTGGAGTCTATTCCAACTATTGCGTCTGTTACGTGAAGAGTTTTCGTAGGGTAATGGAAACAGCTTATCTCCTGATATCTTCCAAGTCCTAAATTCAGTGGGCCTAATGAAGACCATTTAAAGGAGTTTGTATATGGAGTACCTTCCTCAAACAGTATTCTTGATCTTTTTGATGGAATCCCTAAAAAATCTAGTGGTAGATTTATGGGGAAACTCCATTGTCCAGGACAAAGCCAAATTTCTGCATCTTTAAAAATTCTTGAAAGAGCTGGCAGTCCAATTTTATGTTCTAGTCCAGAGGCACTTGGTAAAATTATTGTTTTTACTTTGCCATGAATCGTAATTAATTTTTCTAACTCATTTATTAATTCTTTTGTCGGAGGCAGTGGATTTATTAGCATCAATCCATTATCAACCTTTATTACGGTCATTCTTATTGGAACAGCAACATAATAAAGTCCCTGTATTTGTTCAATGGACCATATTTGATCAGGGATTAATTCTCTAAGAATTGTTTTCTTTTTTCCATAAGGATATAAGGGGAATAATGGCCACCAACTCCATTTTTTATTTAAAGTTTCTTCCATCGCTATTATTTATACCCAGCAAATAATTTCTTTAACTTAAATATTCCATATCTAGGAGCGAATAAAAAAGCAAATAAAAAAATAAAAGTTTGTGCCAATACAATTGATCCACCTGTTTCAAGATCAAACCAAAAACTAACATAGATTCCTATAAGGCTTGAGATAATTGCACTTAATACTGAAATTACTGTCATATTATCAAACTTATCCGTAAGTAAATATGCTGTAGCCCCTGGCGTAATCAACATTGCAACTACCAAAATAATTCCAACAGACTGCAAGCCAACAACAGCTGCCAAAGATAAGCATGTGAGGAGTAAATAATGAAGAAAAAATACATTAATCCCAACTGTTTTTGCATGCCTAGGATCAAAACAATAAAGCATTAAATCTTTTCTGAAAATTGATAACAGGATTACTACCAATAAACAAATAAATATAGTTTGTTTTACATCTGAAAGTGATATTCCTAATGGACTACCAAAAAGAATTGAGTGCAGATCAATATTACTTTTAATCTTAGAAACCAATACGATTCCAAGAGCAAAAAATCCAGTAAATACTAACCCGATAACAGTATCTTCCTTTACTCTAGATTTCTGCTTAATAAACCCTATCAATGCTACAGACCCAACTCCGAAAATAAATGCCCCTAATGAGAAAGGAAGACCTAGTGCATAAGCAACCACAACACCAGGCATTACTGAATGTGACACTGCATCTCCCATCAAAGCCCATCCTTTAAGAGTCAAATAACTTGACAGGAAACCACAAACAGCTGCAACTAGTGAACTCATAAGAAGTGCTTTTCTCATAAATTCATGAGTTAAAGGATCTGTTATGAATGAATCTAAAGTTAAAAAAGAACAGAGCTCCATATAATTTAAAATTTAGGATTCAGGTCCAAACAAGAAATCAGGTGAGATCCCTCCAAAAGTGGTTGTAATATTTTCAGGGGTAAACACTTCAGAGGTCTCTCCGTAAGCTACAACAGTTTTATTTATTAAAAGCACCAAATCACAAAATTCACGGACATGAATCATATCGTGAGTTGATAATAATATAGTTTTTCCCTCATTTTTAAATTGAATAAATAATTCAGAGATAAGTTTCTCAGTTCTTATATCAACACCTGAAAAAGGCTCATCAAGAAGTAATATTGAAGCTCTTTGCGCAATTGCTCTAGCTAAAAAAGTTCGTTTTCTCTGACCTCCAGATAAGTTTCCAATAGGTGTAGATAAATGATCAGTAAGATCAACTCTCTCAATAGCATCTTTAACCGCCTGAACATCAGACTCTCTCGGGCACCTAAAAATATTCATAGAACCATATCTTCCCATCATCACTACATCCCAAACATTTACTGGAAATTGACTATCAATTCCCTCATTTTGAGGAACATAAGCAATTGTCTGATCTTTTTGAGCAGATCTTACAGACTCTCCATTTATTCTAATTTTTCCCTTTGAAATATTTACAAAGCCAGTTAAAGCATTAAAAAAAGTTGTTTTACCAGCCCCGTTCATCCCTACTAACCCACAAATCTGGCCAGGTTTCAATCTTAAATTGGCATCATACAAAGCCACCTTACCGTTGTAATCTACGCAAATATTCTCTGCCTCAATCCTAAAGTTTTGATAATTGATTGTTTCCATAATTTAAAAAAGCCCTTTTTTTATCAATTCCAAATTATGCTCAAGCATTTTCATATAGGAACTAGCAGGCCCACTATCATCAGATAATGAATCAACAAAAAGATTTCCTCCAAAATTAGCCCCAGTTTCGTTTGCAACTACCATTTGAGATTCTTTACTTACAGTACTTTCGCAAAATACAGATGGAACATTTTTTTCTTTAACTAGTGAGATTGTTCTTGCCATTCTTTTGGGAGTAATTTGACTCTCAGCATTGACTGGCCACAAATAAACTTCCTCTAATCCATAATCATTTGTTAGATAAGAAAAAGCACCTTCACAACTTACTAGATACCTCCTGTCTTTATTTAAGTTATTAATAAAAAGTGAGAATTCTTTATCTATTTTAGATAGTTTATCTTTATAAATTTTTCCATTTTCTTCAAATAATGTCCTTTTGGATGGCCTCAATTCTGATAAAGAATCCACCAGAATATCTACGTATAGGATCCCTTTTCTTGGAGAAATCCAGGCATGAGGATTGGGTTTTCCTTTATAAAAATCTTCACTGATAAAAATAGGATCCAAATCTTCCGCGACAGTAATTCTTTTAACTTTTAAATTAGAAACAAATTTTTCAGCCCATAATTCAAATCCAAATCCATTATCAATAAAAACAAAAGCCTTAGAGGCATTTACCAAATCGCTTGGAGTTGGTTGGTAGCCATGAACTTCAACTCCAGGTTTCGTTATTGATCTAACAATAAAATCGTCTTTAACGACATTGCTGATTATATCCGCCAAAACAGTGAAACTTGCCAGTATTACTTCTTTAGTTTCATTTTTATTTGATATTCTCTTACAAGAGCCTGAAGTAATAGAAAGCAGAAGTATCAAACTTAAAAAAAGAATATTTTTTTTCATATTTAATATTCATCCCAAGATTATGAATTAAAAGATAGTTTCATAAGTGGTTTTCTAAGATCTAAAATAAACCCTTTCCAATTTATTTTTTCTTTTTCAAAGGCTTCTTCAACAATTTTCTCAGAATTTTTCTTTATAAAATCCAAATCAGGTTCTTCTACTCCTTTTGTTATTGCCATGAAATCAGCCAAAGAACTTGATACTACTCTTGTTAAATAAGCAGCGCTGACAGCCTGAAATGTTCCAGAGACAAGCCAATTTGGACCATGTAATTTTGTTAAGCCAATTAGAGTCTGTCCACTCCATTCAATAACTCCCTGAGCAATTGCAGTCTTTAAAATCTCTTTGGATACTTTGTCTAAAATTTCAGGAGACCAATTACATCCCCATATAGACTTAATTTCTTTAATCATTAAAGAATTTAATACTGTCATTGCCATAACATCAATTGATGGGATAGGAGATAAGAAAACAGTTGTTGCAACAAGAATTTGATTTTTTCTTTGTATTCCTTTTAACTGCGTTCTTCTTATACCTTCAATTTCAGATTGCCAGGCAGCATGAAGTTTTTTCAAGAGCCTTTTTTTTGTATTTTCAATATTTTTAGATGAACTTATGAAAAACTTCCTTAAAGAAAAAGGTATATTTGTTATTTCACTCTTATTCACATCAAAAGTAATAATTTTGTTTATAAAGTCACTTGAAATTTGAGACTTTAGGTCTTCTATCTGATTTTTGGCTTCTATTTGGTTGGAAGTTAAAGCAACCAACCAGATTGGCATATTTTTAGGAAACTTTTCCAGCCACAAAAAATCATTTGCCGACAAAGGCACGTTTATAAAATACAAGATTGCATCACTCTTCAAAGCTTCTTCTGGAATAACTTGAGAAGAATTGTATTTAGGCAGTTTTTCGTATAAATCAAAGTCAAACTTATCTACTTTGAAATTACTTTTCAAAACAGATTGAAAACTTTGATAATCTTTTTGTCCAATGCAACTTATTTTTTCTTTTTCACATCTATTAAGAATAGATTCAAGTGTTTTTTGTCTTTTTGAATTCTGTTTTTCTAATTCATTTGTTGCTTCAAGTTCTTCAAAAAAATTTAAATCTTCATTACATAGATTTATCCAACCATCTAAATTATTTGGCTCATTAAATTTAGGTTTATCATTCTTCAAGTAAAAATATCCCCCCAAACACAACGCAAAAAATCCTATTGAGCCTCCTGCAAAATGAATTAAGTCACTGACAAACCATTCCCCAAAACCTAACAATAATAAAATAATAAGAAGATTTCTTTTTGGAAACTTTATGAAATCCTTTAAAAGGTTGTCTTTACTAATATCAAACACAATACTTTATTTTTCTAATTTTATTTTAATGCAAGTTGTGAATGAGAAAAGCAAAATTTCATAAGTCGTTAATCAAAAGATAAAAATTTAAGCCTTTTAAAAAGACTTATTGCATAACAAGATGCTAAGTTAATAGACTATTTAAATAACTTAAGAAACATTAAGATGTCTAATTCAAATTTCAGCAATAATCCTGGACAAGAAAATTACAGAGGTCGATCTAACAATGAAAGATCTAATTTCAGAGATAGATCGGGCGGCAGAAGAGATGGAGGAGGATTCCGCATAAGATTGAGTGATAACGAAATGAAAGCTGTTAAATCAATACAAGAGACCTTTCAATTAAGATCTACCGTTGCAGTTCTGGGTTTCTCTGTTAGAACACTTAGCGAAATGATCAAAGACGAAAAATTGATTGAATCAATCAAAGAATATGCAAAAAATAATAAAAACTCTTCTCCGAGTAGACAATCACAAAATTCTTATGAAGAAAATACAAAAACAGCACCTGACCCTTTTGCAAGACCTGTAAAAAGTACATCCACTGAAGAGATCCAATCTAGCGAAGTAGAAGAGGATGGCAAATAAAAAAAGAATTCTTTCGGGAGTTCAACCAACTGGTGATTTACATATTGGGAATTGGCTTGGGGCCATAAATAATTGGGTTACGCTTCAAGAGCAATATGAAACATTTCTATGTGTAGTTGATTTGCACGCAATAACAGCCTCATATAATCCCAAAGAATTATCTAAAAACACTATCTCTACTGCGGCTTTGTACGTCGCTTGTGGGATAGATCCCAATATATGCTCAATTTTTGTCCAAAGTCAGATTTCAGCGCATTCAGAACTTTGTTGGATATTAAATTGCATGACCCCAATAAATTGGATGGAAAGAATGATTCAATTTAAAGAAAAATCCATACAACAAGGTAATAATGTATCTATTGGATTATTTGACTATCCAATACTTATGGCTGCAGACATCCTTCTTTATGATGCTGACTTCGTACCAGTAGGTGAGGATCAAAAACAACATCTTGAACTTGCGAGAGATATTGCACAACAGAGAATTAATGCCAGATTTAGTAAGGATAAAAATATTTTAAAGATCCCTCAACCAATCATCATGAAGAATGGTTCAAAAATAATGAGTTTAATTGATGGTTCAAAAAAGATGAGCAAAAGTGATCCTAATGAGGGCAGTCGCATTAACTTATTAGATCCTCCTGAAATAATCACAAAAAAAATTAAAAGAGCAAAAAGTGACAGTTCTATTGGAATTGAATTTAACAACCCTAAGAGACCAGAATCTAAAAATCTTTTGATGATTTATTCAATATTATCTGGCAAAGAAATTTCTCAATGTGAGAATGAATTCTTAGAGACTGGATGGGGGACATTTAAAAAATTAATTACCGAACAACTTATTGAATCACTAGAACCTATTCAGAAAAAATATAAATTATTAATTAATGATCCCTATCAACTAAATAAAATCCTTAATGAAGGGAAAGAAAAAGCTGAAGATTTAGCTAATCAGACTTTAAAAAGAGTTAAATCAAAACTGGGATTTTTTGAAATGGAGAAATAAATTATGCCAATAATTACCTTGCCTGATGGTTCAAAAAAAGTTTTCGAAAAATCTGTAACTATTCTAGAAATCGCCCAAAGTATTGGCCCTGGATTAGCTAAAGCAACAATTGCTGGGAAAGTAAATGATGTTCTTCTTGATGCAACAATTCCTATTAATAAAGATTCCAAAGTTGTAATCATCACATCAAAAGATAAAGAAGGAATTGAAATAATAAGACACTCTTTCGCTCACCTTATTGGTCATGCAGTTAAACAAATTTACTCTGATATTAAAATGGCGATTGGGCCCGTAATTGAAGATGGTTTTTATTACGATATTTTCTCTGAATACAGATTTACTCCTGAAGATTTAATAAAAATCGAAAATAGAATTAATAAATTAATAAAAACAAACTATGACGTTGAAATTTTACAAGTTTCTAAAGAAGAGGCAATTAAAACTTTTAAAGAAAGAGATGAGACTTTTAAATTAAGAATAATTGAAGAAATTCCTGAAGAAGGTCTCATCAATTTATACAAGCACGAAGAATACATCGACATGTGTAGAGGGCCTCACGTTCCTAATACTAGACATTTGAGACACTTTAAATTACTTAAATTATCAGGTTCATATTGGAGAGGTAATAGTGAGAATGAATCATTACAGAGAATATATGGAACTGCATGGGCAAAAGAAAAAGAACTCAAAAATTATTTAACAAGAATTGAAGAAGCGGAAAAAAGAGATCATAGAAAACTTGGTAAAAAACATTCACTATTTCATATTCAAGAAGAATCTCCAGGAATGATTTTTTGGCATCCAAATGGATGGACAATTTACCAAGTACTGGAAAAGTACATAAGAGAAATACTCAAAAAAAATGATTATTTAGAAATTAAAACCCCACAAGCTGTTGATAAATCTCTTTGGGAAAAATCCGGTCATTGGGAAAAATTTAGAGACGATATGTTCACTACTGCATCAGAAAATCGAACTTATGCAATTAAACCAATGAATTGTCCATGCCATATTCAAGTATTTAATCAAGGTTTAAAAAGTTATAAGGATTTACCTATTCGTCTTGCTGAATTTGGTTCTTGTCACAGAAATGAGCCCTCTGGTGCACTCCACGGCTTAATGCGAGTTAGAAACTTTACTCAAGATGATGCACACATATTCTGCACAGAAGAGCAGATTCAAGAAGAGGTATCTACTTTTATAGAAATTGTTTTCGAGGTTTATAAAACTTTTGGTTTTGATGAAATCATTATCAAATTATCAACTCGTCCAGAAAAAAGAGTGGGTAGTGAAGAGATTTGGGATAAATCAGAAGAGGCTTTAACCAAAGCTCTCGATAATAAGAATCTAAAATGGGAACTCCAACCAGGGGAAGGTGCTTTTTATGGTCCAAAAATAGAATTTTCGTTAAAAGATTGTCTTAATAGAGTCTGGCAATGTGGAACTATTCAAGTTGATTTCTCAATGCCTATTAGATTAGATGCAACTTTTGTAGATATTGATAATGAGAAAAGAAATCCAGTTATGCTTCATAGAGCAATTCTAGGATCCTTTGAAAGATTTATTGGAATCTTAATTGAACAATATGAGGCTAAATTCCCAATATGGCTTGCTCCCTATCAAATAATTTTATTGAGTATTACTGATAGAAATATTGAAAAGTGTTTAAAGTTTAATGAATTATTAAATAGTAATGGATACCGATCAAAAGTTGATATTAGGAATGAAAAAATAGGCTATAAAATAAGGGAAGCAACTCTTGGGAGAGTTCCTTTAATTGCAGTTATTGGAGATAAAGAAGAGGAAATTGATTCAGTCGCCTTAAGAGCTTTGGATGGAAGAAATTTAGGAATTTTTAATTTACCTAATCTTTATAAATTAATGGATGAATTGATAGAAAAAAAAGGGAGAACAGAATAATTTAAATATATGAATTTTCTCGCGTGTGATCTTGGAGGGACTAAAGTACTTTTGGGCATTTATCAAAAATTAAATAGTTCCAAAATTCCAAAATTAGTTCTTAAAGAGAAATATTTTTCTAATGAATGGGATTCATTTTATTCAATCCTAGATGACTTTTTAAAAAAGCAATCTTTAGATATTTCTACTCTAAAGTCTGCATGTTTTGCAATTGCAGGTCCAGTAAATGGAGATAATTGCAAACTTACTAACTTACCTTGGAATATATCAAGAGTTGAATTAAAAAGTAAATTAAAAATTAACTCAGTTGAATTAATAAATGACTTTGCAGTTTTAATTTATGGAATTCCTTTTCTTGATGAAAATCAATTTCAAACTATACAAATGGGAGATAAGTCAGTAGTTAATAATAAATTACATACAATTGTTGGAGCTGGAACTGGCCTAGGAATTTCCAGGGGACTTATCAATTCAGATATAATTCAAGTCTTATCTAGTGAGGGTGGTCATGTTGAATTCGCGCCTAAAACTCATAAAGAGTGGGAGCTTAAAGTCTGGTTAAAAGATTTTTTAAATCTTGAAAGAATCTCTTATGAAAGGATTATCAGTGGTGAGGGATTATGCAATATTGCAAAATGGAGATTTAGTTATCCAGATGCAACCAATCATAGTTTCCAAAAAATTCTTAACGAATCAAACACGTCAAAAAAAACACAGAAAAAATTAGCCTCTGAAATTTGTAAATTATCAGCAAAGGGAGATTTGTTACTTAGAGAAATTGAGAATATTTGGCTAAGTAATTATGCTGCATATCTTGGCGATGTAGCTTTACATGAATTATGTTTTGGGGGATTATGGATTTCTGGCGGAACAGCTCCAAAACATTTCAAAAACTTTAAATCAGATTCTTTTCTGAAACATTTTTCAGATAAAGGTAGATATAAAGATATTCTTAATAGTATACCTGTGAAAGTAATTTTAGATGAAGAGTTTGGACTTTTTAGTGCAGCTTGCAGAGCAAAAATGCTTTTAAAAACTACCTAACAAAAAATGTCTATTCCTGAAGTAGGGAAAAAAATAAGGGTAACAGTACCTTCAACAACTGCTAATTTAGGGCCTGGGTTCGATTGTCTTGGTGCAGCATTAGATTTATATAATGAATTTATTTTCACAAGAATTGAAGGTGGTGGAGATAGATTTGATTTAATAATGGAAAGTACAGATGGTAACCATTTGAGAGGAGGACCAGAAAACTTAGTTTTTAGAGCAGCTCAGAAAGTATGGGAGAGCGCAAATATGGATCCTTTTGCACTTGAAGCAAGAGTTAAGTTAGCAGTGCCTCCTGCTCGCGGACTTGGAAGCAGTGCTACAGCAATAGTTGCTGGACTAATAGGAGCAAATGCAATAATGAATTCCCCATTGCCCAAAGAAAAACTCCTTGAACTTGCCATTGACATAGAGGGACATCCTGATAATGTAGTCCCTTCTCTCCTAGGTGGGCTTTGTTTGACAGCTAGGTCTTCTTCTCAAAGATGGAGAATCATTAGATGTGATTGGCACGATTCAATTAAAGCAGTTATAGCAATACCTGCGATTCGTCTAAGCACAAGTGAAGCAAGAAAGGTTATGCCCAAGAATGTTCCTATATCTGATGCAGTAATAAATATGGGGGCGCTTACTTTGTTACTAAATGGCTTGAAAGCAGGAAATGGAGAACTAATAAAAGAGGGAATGTTCGATAAGCTACATGAACCCTACAGATGGAAACTTATTAAAGGTGGACTAGAAGTCAAAGATGCTGCACTAAATGCAGGTGCACTAGGATGCGCAATTAGTGGAGCTGGACCAAGTATTTTAGCTTTATGTAAAAAAGAAAATGGTAAAAACATTAGTCAAGCCATGGTAAAAGCATGGGAGAACTCTGGTGTAGCTAGCAGGGCACCATTCTTAAACGTTCAAACAACAGGCAGTCAATTTAGCACTATCTCTGGTAAGTAGTTTTACTTAGGCATTTTTAATGTTATAGTCTCAAGCTAGTACAACTTCAACTAGAATAAAAAAATTATTCATTCCATAAATGAATTTAGAATCTTTTCCTTGGCTATCATCTATTGTTTTACTGCCTTTAATTGGGGCATTAATAATGCCCTTCTTAAATTCGAAGGAAGGAGAAGATAATACACTCCCTAGAAATATCTCATTAAGTTTTTTATTTATAGATTTTTTACTTATAGTTGGCGTTCTTTTCCAAAAATTTAATACAGCAGACAGCTCTTTACAACTAGTAGAGAGAACTTCTTGGTTACCCTCAATAGGCTTAGAGTGGTCTCTTGGAGTAGATGGTTTATCTGCTCCTTTAGTGGCTTTGAGTGGATTAATTACATTTTTATCAGCTGCAGCAAGTTGGAAAATCAAGAAAAAATCAAATTTATATTTTGCTCTTTTATTAGTTCAAGCATCTGCTCAAGCACTAGTTTTCCTTTCTCAAGATTTCCTATTATTTTTCTTGGCTTGGGAACTTGAGTTAGTTCCGGTATACCTCCTTATCGCAATTTGGGGAGGGAAAAAGAAGTTATATGCAGCAACTAAATTTATTCTTTATACAGCCCTAGCATCCTTATTGATACTCATTAGTGGTTTAGCTCTTGCCTTAACTGGCGATACTTTTACCTTAAATATCACCGACTTAACCAATAAACATGTAACAGGAAGCCTAGCATTGTTATCATATATTGGATTTTTAATTGGTTTCGGGGTAAAACTTCCAATCTTTCCACTACACACTTGGCTACCAGATGCGCATGGAGAAGCTAATGCACCAGTATCAATGCTGCTTGCTGGAATACTTTTAAAAATGGGAGGCTACGCTCTCTTAAGATTTAACGTCCAAATATTACCTGAAGTACACCTCCAAATTGCACCTGCATTAATAATTCTTGGAATCATTAATATAATTTATGGAGCTCTTAATGCATTTGCTCAAGATAATGTTAAAAGGAGAATTGCATGTAGCTCTGTGAGTCATATGGGTTTTGTTCTATTAGGGATTGGAGCAGTAGATGCTTTAGGTATAAGCGGGGCGATGCTCCAAATGATAAGCCACGGACTTATCGCAGCAGCTATGTTTTTTGTTACGGGCTCATTCTATGAAAGAACAAATACTCTTTCGATACCCAATATGGGTGGTTTAGCAAAGGTACTGCCAATAACTTTTGCTTTTTTCTTGGCAAGTTCTTTGGCCTCTCTAGCACTACCTGGGATGAGCGGATTTATAAGTGAAATAACAGTATTTTTAGGAATCACTAGTCAAGAAGGTTTCAGCTCTATCTTTAGATCGATCACTATTCTTATTGCAGCTATAGGTTTAGTTTTAACACCAATTTATCTACTATCAATGTGTAGGAGAGTATTCTTTGGCCCTAGAATTCCTGCACTAGCTACAGTTAAAGAGATGAATGGTCGAGAATTGACTATTGGATTCAGCCTATTGTTGCCTACTTTGGTGATAGGTTTTTGGCCAAAAATTGCCATAAATTTATATGAATCTTCAACCAATGCTCTCAGTCAACAGCTTACTCTAGCTAAATTAATAGGGTTAATACCAACTTTAGTTAATTAGATTTTTTTAATAAATGGATACCTCAATTTTTAAATATGGAGAATTACCTGAATTTAAAAAATTTACTCCCGAAATCATAAGTAAACAATTTCCAATAGTACTAGAAAAAATAGCTGAAGATTTTAAAAACATAGAGAAAAATTTATCTAACTATTTGATTCGCAATAATTTAAATTGGGATAATGTAATAAATCCCTTAAATGAACTTAATGAAATTCTTAGATGGAGTTGGGGAGTAATAAGTCACCTAAATGCAGTAAATAATTCTGAAAGTCTTAGAGACATTTATTCAAAATTTCTTCCAGAGATTATTAGCTTGAGTAATAAATTCGGACAAAGTGAAATAATTTACAATTCTTTAGTCAAGCTTAAAGAGACAAATAACTTTGATCAAATCAAAAACAGAATATTAGATAAAGAAATTCTTGAGATGCAACATAGAGGAATTTCACTGCAAAAGAATGATCAAGAAGAATTCAACAACATTTCAGAAAAGCTTGGAAAGCTATCAACAGACTTCAGCAATAATGTTCTTGATGCTACTAATAAATGGTTTTTAATATTAAATAAAAAAACTGAAGTGGATGGTCTTCCTGAACGAGTACTTGAATTGATGGCAATTTCTGCACATAACCACTTAAAAAAAGATGAAGAAGTCGATATCAAAAATGGGCCTTGGAAATTAAGTCTAGATATTCCAACTTATACTTCATTTATGACATATGCCACCGACCGTAACCTTAGAGAGAAACTATATAAGGCATTCGTTGGCAGGGCATCTCAAGGAGAAAAAAATAATTCTCAAATCATTGAAGAGATATTATCTCTTAGAACTAAACAGGCTAATCTTCTCGGTTATAAAAGTTGGGCAGAACTAAGTTTGTCAACGAAAATGGCGAAAGAAATTAAAAATGTTGAAAACCTTCTAGAAGAATTGAGAGAGCCAGCATTCAAAACCGCAAAAATTGAATTAGAAACCCTCGATAAGTTTTCTAAAGCTAATGGATTTCCAAAATCACAGAATATCGAGCCATGGGATATTAGTTATTGGTCGGAACTTCTTAGAAAGGAAAAGCTCAATTTGGATCAAGAGTCTTTGAGACCTTGGTTCCCACTAAATGATGTTTTAAAAGGTTTATTTAAATTAAGTGAAAAGCTTTTTGAAATTAAAGTAGTCGAGGCAACTGATGAGGCACCTCTTTGGAATGATGACGTTTTATTTTTTAACATCCTCAATAAAGAAAATGACAAAATAGCATCATTTTACCTAGATCCATATTCGAGGCCTGCATCAAAGAGAGGAGGGGCTTGGATGGATGAATGTTTGAATAAAAATAATGTTGGCAAAAAAACCCTCCCGGTAGCTTATCTCGTTTGTAATCAGACTCCACCATCAAAAGATAAACCTAGTTTGATGAGTTTTGAAGAAGTTCAGACACTTTTCCATGAATTTGGTCATGGTCTTCAACACATGCTTACTACTGTAAATCTTCCTCAAGCAGCTGGCATCAACAACGTTGAGTGGGATGCAGTCGAACTTCCAAGTCAATTTATGGAAAACTGGTGTTTTCATAAAAACACACTTATGAATATTGCTAAGCACTACAAAACAGGAGAAAAATTATCCGATGACAATTTTGAGAAGCTCCTAAAGAATAGAACTTTTAATTGTGGTATGACTACTCTTAGACAACTACATTTTGCAATAACAGACCTCAGATTGCACAGTAGTATTGATAAAAACGAAAGTAAAACAGCAGATGAAATAAGAAGAGAAATTGCAAAACAAACTACTGTTATTGAACCAATTCAAGAAGATCACTTTCTTTGTTGTTTTAGTCATATATTTGCAGGCGGATATTCTGCAGGATATTACTCATATAAATGGGCTGAAGTTCTAAGTGCTGATGCATTTTCAATGTTTGAAGAAGCTGATCTAGAAAACTCTGAAGATTTAAAGTTAATAGGAAAGAAATTCAAAGATACAATACTTAGCTTAGGAGGAAGCCTCCCCCCATTAGACATATTTAAACTATTCAGGGGAAGAGAGCCAAGAACTGATTCCTTAATAAGACACTTAGGTCTATCTGGAGCTACTTAATAATTTCATCGATTATTTTGTCTACCACAGATTTATTTCTTACAAGGTTTCTATGTTTATATACTTTAACTGATATTTTTTTTCCAAAATTTAAATTTGTCCACCATCCAGGGAAAACCATCATATCCCAATAAGTAAAGAAATTTATACACTCAATTTCATCAAGAAAAAAATCATTATTTGCGAGTTCTCTTAAAAACTTACTATTTATTTTCATTTCTGATATTCCTCTAAAGGGGTATTTAGGTATTAATTGAGCCATCAAAGTTCCCTTGTGAGGGGAACCTATAGATATTAATCTTCTTGTTCTTTTATGCCCATCAAATTTTTGAAGCCAGTATCTACCAATTATTCCTCCCATAGAAAATCCCAAAATATCTATTTCTTTTTCTAAACCATATTTCTCTAAAATTAATTCGTTTAATTTATTAGTCAAATCCAGAATTGAAGTCATTCCATATGAATGCTTAAGAGTTGGGGCAAAATATTCAATGCCAATATCATCAAGTTTTGAAGTAATAGAAGAAAAAATACTTGAAGTATTCCAAAGACCATGAATCAATATAATAGGATTTCTTTTCTCCAATACTTTAATTATTTTCAAGAATTCTTACTATTGACACCTTCCCATCGAAACCTGTGATTGGAGGATTACATTTTGTCAAAATAATTTTAACTTTAGAAAGCTTAAATTCCTGATCAATGATTTCTAAAATTTCGTTTGAATATTTTTCTATTGTGAAACAATATATTTTCTTTGATTGGTCTTTTAAAATTTGAACTAATTTTGAATAGTCAATTGTTTTTTCTATATCATCATTTACTGTACATTTTTCAAAATCAGTCCACAAAAATATATCTAAAATAAATAGTTGTCCCAATTCCCTTTCTTCATCAAGAACACCAACCCTAGCCCAAAGTTTAATATTTTCAATTTTTAAAAAAGTTTCCATCTTTAAAAGTTTTAAAGATCTTTATGCGTATAGATAGCCTTTCCTGATGAAAAATCATCAACTATATTTCCATCACCTTTTAGGAAATATTTATAAGTTACCAAACCTTCCAGGCCTACAGGTCCCCTTGGTGGAAGAGTTTGAGTAGATATGCCAACTTCAGCGCCGAATCCATATCTAAACCCATCTGCAAACCTAGTAGAGCAATTATGAAAAACACCTGCACTATCAATTACATTCATAAATTTATTGGCAGTATCTGAATTTTCAGTAATTATTCCATCTGTATGTTTTGAACTATATTTTTGAATATGTGTGATTGCCTCCTCAAGATCATCAACAATTTTTATTGATAGAATTAAATCCAAATATTCAGTTTCCCAATCTTCTAGGCTAGCCTCATACTTTAACCCTAATTCAACCGATCTCTCATCTCCTATTAATTTAACATCATTAGAATTAAAAAGAGGGATGGCCTTTTCTAAAAAAGCTGGTGCGATATCTTTATGGACTAATAAAGTTTCGATAGCATTACACGCTGCAGGATATTGAATTTTGCTGTCCAAAGCAACTGATAAAGCCATCTCTAGATTTGCCTCAATATCTATAAACAAGTGACAAATTCCATCAGCATGCCCTAGCACAGGAATTCTCGTATTCTCCTGAATAAATTTAACTAATTCATTACTACCTCTTGGAATTATTAAATTAATATATTTCTCAAGATTTAACATTGCCATGCTATCTTTTCTGCTTGTTAATAAACATATTGCATTTTTATCAAGGCCTGATTCACTTAAACCTTCTTGCAATGCTTTCAATATTGAAGTATTTGTTAAATTAGCTTCACTACCACCTTTTAGTATTACTCCATTACCTGATCTTATTGCTAGAGAACTAATCTGCATTACAGCATCTGGCCTTGATTCAAAAATAACCCCTAAAACTCCAATTGGTACAGTTTTTCTCTCTAAGATCAACCCCTTTGAAAGCTCTCTTTTTATTTGAACGTGATTTACAGGATCAGCCAAGTCTCCAACTTTTCTTACCCCTTCAATTCCTGAATTTAATTTTGATTTTGATAACTTTAATCTAGAAAGTAAAGCCCTAGAAATACCCTTTTTTTCTGCATTTAAATAATCTGCATTATTAGCCTCTAATATTTCTTTAGAATTTTTTTCTAGACAATCCGCCATAAAATTTAAGGCTTTAATTCGATTTTGATTTTTAGTCTGACTTATTTTTATTGATGCCAAACGGACTTTCTCAGTTTTTTCTAGAAGATCATTATCTGGCTGAGGGACTTCAAAGATATTAGCCATAATATTTTTTTTGATAATATAATAATAATTCAAATTAACGATTCTTTAAACTAAATTTCTTTCTAAGTTAATATCTAAAAAATAATTGAACTTGACTTTTCCAATCCCCATTGGAATCATAAGAACCTAATAATTCTAAGTTTGGATTTGCCTGAAAAGTCAAAATTCCTAAAGGTGAAATATCATCCCTACCTGGAACCGTTTGAAAAGCAAAATTTATCGCATCAGTAATATCAAGCCCTATTTCAGCTACCCAAGCTTGAGACGAAAATTCCTCATTAGAAGATTGACCATCATTTTCTATGTCTAAATTTTCATTGGAAAAAATATTATTTAATGAATCATTATTTTCTATTAAGGCTGGATATAAGGATAACTGAAATCTTTCACTAAATGCATCAGCATTATTGAGTTGAGAAATAAATGCTCTATTTATTAAATTTGCAGAATTACCTCCAATCAAACCTATTATTTGTGATCTGTTATAACTAGGCGTACTCCTTAATTGGATTCTTCTATTTTCATCAGCAAAAGATAATTGATCTAAAAATCCTTCATAAGATGCTTCAATTTTGATAAGTCTTGAATTACCAATTCCAAACGATCCAAACCCACTAGAAGTCGCATTTACATCAAGATCACCTGAGATGTTTGAATCCTGATTATTTTCACTTATAGGTATTATAGAATCTGGAACTTTACTAACCAGAGAAAAATTAATAAATGGAACAACGCCACTTCTTGATGCAAATAAAATGTAATTATCTTTATTTTTATCAAGTTTGAATGGAGTAGTGTATAGATTAGCTCTACCTTTTTTAAGATAAATTAGACCTCTTGCATTTAAATCCCTGCCTACCTTTCCGTTTATATTAAGGTCTAATTTGGTATCTAAATAAGCTTGTACTAATTCTGAATATTGAAGTTTAAAATCTGGGCCAAGTTTTAATTTAAGATTATTAAAACTCAAATTATCCAAATAATTAGGCAAGGTTTCTCCCAAAAGAACTGAATTCAAAATTGTTTCATTTGAAATTATTTCAATATTTTCATTATTATTCCAATAGAGTTCTGGCCAATCTTTTTCATCCTCATTTCTTAAAATATTATTTTCTTTTTTATTTTTTTGATTGGTGCTATTTAAATTAATAAATCCATTATTAAAAGATAGAGACCCTGCCAAAACAGGACTCTCAAATGATCCAGTTAAATCAACATCTGAATCTATTAAAAAATTAAAATTATCTTTCTCTAAAGTAAATCTTTTTGTTATCAAATTAATTTTTGCCTTCTCGGAATCATTCTCACTATAAAAAGGCAAAGAGCCTTTTATAAAAATTTCTCCAGAATCTTCAGCCTTTGCTTTTAGATTATTGATCTCTAAAGAATCAAAATCGAAAATTATTATGCTATTAATATCTTTTATTGTATTGTTGAAGAAATCAATTTCAGAATCATTAATTGCGACAAATCCATTTAATAGAGGTTTATTTAAGGTTCCTTTTAGAATCACTCTTAGATTCACATCACCTTTTTTAAAGGTAAAGTAATCATTAGCAAAAATATCTATTAACTCAATAAATTTACCATTCCCAATCAATCTTAGATCTAAGTTATCAGATTTATTTATTGGAATTGAGCCTTCAATATTAATTGGAATTTCAGAATCATTTATTAGTAGGGAAAAATCAATATCAAAAATAGAATTATTAAATTCAACTAGTCCTTTATCAAATATTATTATATTATTTTTAATTGATGAATTATTGGAAAAAATTTCGCTAGAGAAAGATTTTGTATCAAGATCATAAAATAAATTTATATCCAACCCTCCAATAAAATCTCTTGGTTTATTTAAAAAGATATTTGCTGCACTTAATGGTAATTTTTCAATTCTTAAAGAACCTTTCCCTGCTAATAATCCTCCTTCCAAATTAATAGAAAATTCCTCTTTATCCTTTTTATAGTCATCTCTAGATACATCAAGATAGCCATTTAATTTTGCATTCAATTTATAATTGACTGGTCTATCGCCCTGAATAGTAATTTTTCCATTGTATCTACTTCTAAATTTATTTAAATATTTTTTCAAATTAAATTTGTCCTCTAGTAATTTACTATTTTCAATAAAGTTATTTATAAAATCGATCCTCTCTTTAAATGATTTATTATCTTTATTTATTTCCAAATCATCCAAAATATTCGATTTACTTATGGGAATAACTTTTTTATTATCAAAGTTAAAAATATCAACCGCAGTAAGGATAGTCCAACTAGTGCTTATATCCGTGAATTCTGAATCAATAAAATTATTTTTATTTGAATCATATTCGACTTCAATTACTCCTCCATCAATTGGATACAATGAAGAATTTATATAAAAATAATTATTTTTAACACTGAAATCAAATAATGAATTGGCTAGATTAATATTTCTATATTTACCTAAACTCCAAGCAAGTCGGCCATCAAGGGATGACTGGTCTGACGAAATTGATCCCTCACCATTAATAATTCCATCAATTCTATCGAATTGATTTTTGTTTAAAGATAATTCAAGTTCATCGAGAGGAAAATTATCTGCTCGCCAGTTATAAGTATCGTCATCTTTGAATATACCTACAGTCCCTTTATTTGAGTTAAAAACTCTTATAAAATTTGCATTATCTAGTTTAAGATCAGAATCAAACTTAATTGAAATAAATGAAGGGATTGGAGAATATCTATTTTTCATATTTAGCAGAAATTCATTATTTTCATTTTTGATATCTCCCTCCCATGTTTCTCTAATGCGGACACCTTTAAAGTGCGGATAATCAACATTAAAGTTTATAGAAATATCAGGATCAGTAATTTTTCCTTTTAATTCTCCTTTAGCAGTAATGAAACCCCTTATATCATTTTTTCGGAAAATATTTAAATTAGATAATTGAGTTCTATTTATTTTGAAACTAGTATCCATATCACCAAAATTAATGCCTCTTCTATCAAACCAATAGGGCATATTACCAGATAATTTGATATCTGGATTCAGGCTGTTAATGTATCCAATACTTCCTTTTAGATCAATATTATTAGAACTTCTATTAAATGGCACATTTAGATTGAAATTCGAAGTCAAAGTTCCATAATTTAATTTTTCTGCATTAACAATTAAATTATTATCATTACAAAAAAACCTAGTTGAATATGAATTTATATTTTCTGCTAAATCTTCTGGTTTTATTTTTAAATTAGTAAAAGAAAATCTTCCTTCACAAGATGTACTCTTTGATGATTTATTAAATTTAAAGTTAGATTTAAAGG
>CABZHQ010000003.1 GCA_902525585.1 uncultured Prochlorococcus sp.
TAAAGCTGAGCATGGCTCATCCATGAGAATTATTTCAGGCTCAATTGCGATGGTTCGAGCAATACATAATCTCTGTTGTTGTCCACCAGATAAAGAGTAACCACTATCATTTAATTTATCCTTACATTCACTCCATACAGCAGCTTTTCTCAAGGAACTTTCCACTAATTGATCCATGTCACCAGTAAAGCCATTGATTCTTGCTCCGAATGCAATATTTTCGTAGATAGATTTTGGAAAAGGATTAGGTTGTTGAAAAACCATTCCGATTCTTCTTCTAACTTCAACTGGATCTACTCTTTTGTCATAGATATTAGTTCCATCAAAGAGGACTGTCCCTTTTAACGAACAATTAGGGATTAAATCGTTCATTCTATTCAAAGCTCTAAGAACGGTTGATTTACCACAACCAGAAGGGCCAATGAGTGAAGTTATATCTCCTGCTTTAAAATTTAAAAAAACATTTTTTACCGCTTCAAAAGTGCCATAACTAATAGAAACATCCTCAAGAGATAAAATGTTTTTCTTTTGCGACTTTTTAGTGTTTTTAATCATTTCATACCCTCTTAGTTTTCTCAGTAAAAGCGGCCAATATCCTTGAAAAAATATTAACTGTTAGTATTGATATCACAAGAATAAAGGAAGCCGCCCAGGCTAGTTTATTCTGTGCATCATAAGGTTCAAGGGCAAAATTATATATCAAGACAGCTAATGAGCCCATCTCGTAAAACAAATCTTCAAAACCTACTATGTAGTAGTAAGAAAATAAAGCAGTAAATATCAAAGGTGCTGTTTCGCCTGCAGCCCTTGCGATTCCAAGCACAACCCCAGTAGCAATAGATCTAAATGCTGTGGGTAAAGTTATTTTTAATATTGTTGTATACATACTTGCTCCTATGCCTAGAGAAGCATACCTTAATTCATTTGGTACTAACTTTAAACCTTCATCAGTAGTTTTTATAACTGTAGGCAACATCAATATTGAAAGAGCCATACCTCCTGCTAAACCACTGTACATACTGCCAAATAAAATTTTTGTTGAAACGATTAAGGCATAAATAAATACACCTGCGATTATTGAAGGAACACCAGCTAAAACATTAACTCCGAATCTAATAAATTTTGAAAAAGGTCCTCCGTTTGAATATTCAGCTAGATATATACCACCGCCAACACCTACTGGTATGGAAATAATTGAAGCAATAGTTGTAATTACTAGTGTCCCAATTAATGCAGGATTAATTCCTCCCGCATCTAAATCATCTCCGGGAGGATTTGGTTCTAAAGTAAATAATTCTGGTGTGATTTGAGCTCCCCCTTTAATAAGAATATATGTAACCACAAAAATCAAAGGAAGAATTGCAATGAGTGCACAAAAAACTGATAAAGAAGTAAAGAATTTATCTCCTACATTTCGTGATAGTTTTTTCTGGTAATAAAGAGAATTCATAATCATCTAATATTTGAGACTAAATTTCTTAACTAGCCATTGAGCAAAGATATTAACCACTAAAGATAGGATCATTAGTACAAAAGCCGCATAAAAAAGTGATGAGACCTGACTTCCATCGGCTTCACCAAACTGGTTTGCAAGCATAGAAGAGATGGTATATCCAGGAGATAATAGTGACCAACTAAATGCATTAGAATTTCCAATAATCATCGTTACAGCCATGGTTTCACCCATTGCCCTGCCTAACGCCAATAGAACTCCTGCCATAATTCCTGATAATGCCGCAGGCAAAATTACCGAAAATATAGTTTTCCATCTACTTGCACCAATTCCATAGGAAGCATTCCTAAGCTTTTTGGGAACTTGATTCAGACTATCTCTAGCTATCGAGGTCACTATTGGTAAAAGCATTACCACTAAAATTATTATCGCTAAAAGTGAATTCCGACCTGCAGGCTCCGAACTAAATAAAGGAAGCCAACCAAAGAATTTATGTAAAAAAACAAAAAACTCTCTAAAGAAAGGTTCCATAACAAATATCGCCCATAATCCCAATACGACAGATGGTATAGCTGCTAGTAATTCAACAAATGAACCTACTATTTCTCTGAAAAATTTCGGAACAAAATCCTCTGTAATAAATATAGCAGTTCCAACACCTAAAGGGATAGTAATCAATAATGAAAGAAGAGAAGTAACTAATGTCCCATATATTGCTGTAAAAGCTCCATATTCATCTTTTACTGGATTCCATTCAGAAGTTACTAGAAAATTTAAGCCATACCTTGAAAATGATTCAAATGACTGAAAAAAGACTACTAAAATAATTCCAAAAAGTACTATTGCAACAAGACTAGACAAGGCAAGGGTTGTATTTTTAAAGATTAAATCTATATTTTTTTCAATTCCGAATCTTTTACGATTCTTGAAAAGAGTTAATTTCTCTTCCATTAAAAAAAGAATATCTCTTTAAATTTACTACTAAATATTGGAAAAGACTTTAAGAGGGGTTAAAGGTATATGAAAGTCATGAAAAGTTAACATCCTTAAAATTAACATCTTCAAAAATTTTTTCTTTAACTTTACTTAACCATAGGTGAATACTATTTTATTGAATAGATACTGAGGGGGATGTTTAAATACAGGGAATTCATCGCTCAAATCAAATATAAAGAGGTAATATCTTCCCCTGTATATTTTATTCCTGTTTTGCTTTTAACCATAATGATTATTATTGAAGGTTTTCATATCTTTAATCACAAACAAAATTGCAAAACTAAAGCTGAGTGGATGGAACAATCAGGAATGACTTATGACAGGGAATCAGAAGTGAACTAAAAAATTTAAAATATAATTTATTCGCAGCAACGTTTTCTATTTGAGGAATAATCTGTCAAAGAAGTTATCCATTCCTTGATCAAAAAGAGAGCTTCTTTATTTAAACTGTAATAGACCCATCTACCTTCTTGTCTGTCTGAGATAATACCAGCTTCCTTCAATATTTTTATGTGATATGAAATTCTTGATTGAGATAAATTAGTTAACTTCATAATATCGCAAACACAAACTTCTCCATCCATCATTAGGTCAATTATTTCTAGCCTAAAAGGATCAGAAAATGAAACCATCAATTTAGAAATATTTTCTTTTTTTACTTTGCTAATATCTTTTAACAATTTTAAGGTAATTAAATTTTCTTAAATATAGCTTAAATAAAAAAAGATTTCATTAATCAAAACATCTTGATACATCAAAATATTTTGATATATAATTTCAATAGAGAATTTCAAAGTGATGAAAATTGGAATTAATGGTTTTGGAAGAATTGGCAGATTAGTTTTCAGAGCATTATGGGATAGAGCTGATATAGAAATAACTCACATTAATGAGATAGCAGGAGATTCGAATGCCGCTGCGCATTTACTCGAATTCGATTCGGTCCATGGTAGATGGGGGAAAAATATAGAGGTCAAAGAAGAAGAAATAATAATTGGGGAAAAGAAATTAGCCTACACATCTTTTAAAAATTATCTTGATGTTCCTTGGGAAAAATCTTCTGTAGATATTATTTTGGAATGTACAGGAAAGAATAAAAAGCCAGACAAACTTAATCCATATTTTGATTCTCTTGGGATGAAAAGAGTAATAGTAGCTTGTCCAGTAAAGGGTATTGTAGCTGGAGAGGAATCACTTAATATTGTTTACGGTATAAATCAAAGTCTTTATGACCCTTCTAAACATAAATTAGTAACTGCAGCATCTTGCACTACAAATTGTTTAGCTCCGATAGTAAAGGTAATCAATGAAAATTTTTCAATTAAGCACGGCGCTATTACAACTATTCACGATGTTACCAACACTCAAGTTCCTGTAGATTTTTATAAAAGTGATTTGAGGAGAGCAAGAGGATGTATGCAAAGTTTAATACCTACTACTACTGGATCTGCTAAAGCTATCGCTGAGATCTTCCCAGAATTAAAAGGAAAATTAAATGGGCATGCAGTAAGAGTTCCTCTACTTAATGGTTCTTTAACTGATGCAGTTTTTGAATTAAATAATGAAGTGTCAACTGAACAAGTAAATTTGGCACTTAAGTTAGCTTCAGAAACTTATTTAAAAGGAATTCTTGGCTACGAAGAAAGACCTTTAGTTTCTGCAGATTATGTAAATGACTCTAGAAGTTCAATAGTTGATAGTTTATCAACTATGGTTGTTAATTCAAATTTATTAAAGATATACGCTTGGTATGACAACGAGTGGGGTTACAGCTGCAGACTTGCAGATCTTACTGAATATGTAATCAAAAAAGAGATTTAATTTATGTCTTTATGAAGTTATCTAATATTCAACAATATAGTGTTGTAACAGCAAACTATTGGGCATTCACGCTTACTGACGGCGCATTAAGATTATTAGTTGTTGGTCACTTTCATGAGCTAGGTTACACAACTCTACAAATTGCTTTACTTTTCCTTTTTTATGAGTTTTTTGGAATAATTACTAATTTATATGGTGGTTGGATAGGAGCAAGATATGGTTTAAGGCTTACTTTATGGATTGGGACGATCCTGCAAATCATTGCTCTTTTTATGCTTATTCCAGTTAAGGAAGATTGGCCGGTAATTTTTAGTGTCGCATACGTTATGGTTGCTCAAGCAGTTAGTGGAATAGCAAAAGATTTAAACAAAATGAGTGCTAAAAGTGCTGTTAAGACAGTAGTTCCAGAGACAAATGATGGCAATGATACTGGCCAAAAACAACTTTTTAAATGGGTTGCTATTTTAACTGGATCTAAAAATGCTCTTAAGGGAGTTGGTTTTTTCTTGGGTGGACTTTTATATAAGTTATTTGGATTCAATAATGCTGTAGGAATTATGGGTTTTGGACTCTGCTTAGCCTTTTTATTGACATTAATTTTACCTGGAGAAATTGGCAAGATGAAAACCAAACCAGCTTTTAATGATCTTTTTTCAAAATCAAATGCCATAAATATTCTTTCTGCAGCAAGATTCTTTCTTTTTGGAGCAAGAGATGTTTGGTTTGTTGTAGCTCTTCCAGTATTCCTAGATATGGCATTTGGTTGGGACTACATGGAAATAGGATTATTTCTTGGGGCCTGGGTAATAGGTTATGGAATTGTTCAGGCTTCTGCTCCAGCAATTAGAAAGATGTGGGGACAAAAAGAAAGTCCAGATCGTAAAGCTATCCAATTTTGGAGTGCCGTATTAATGGTCATACCATCTTTGATAGGAATCGCATTATGGAGAGAAAGTTCTCCATCGATAGCAATAATTTTAGGACTCACTATTTTTGGATTTGTTTTTGCAATGAATTCATCTACACATTCTTATATGATTTTGGCCTACTCTGATAATGAAAAAGTCAGTTTAAATGTTGGCTTCTATTACATGGCAAATGCTGCTGGAAGACTAATTGGAACATTACTATCTGGCTTACTATTTATGATTGGGAGAAATCCGAGTATTGGTCTTCAATATTGTCTTTATTTTTCATCACTTCTAATATTCTTATCTTGGATTTCGAGTCTTAAATTACCCTCGTTCAAACAAAGCCTATCAGCTCCTTAAAGACTAATTTTTAGGAATTAGAATATTTTAATGGCAAAAATATCCTTAATTGAACTCGCAAAAACTTTCTTAAAAATTGGTATTTTAAGTTTTGGAGGACCCTATGCTCATATTTCCTTATTCGAAGATGAACTAATAAATAATAAAAAATTCATATCAACTCAATCTTTTGAAAAAGGTATTGGATTATGTCAAATACTTCCAGGACCAATATCTACTCAATTGGCAATATATATAGGTCTTAAATTAAATGGTTATCTTGGTGGATTGATATCAGGTATAAGTTTCATTATCCCAGGATTCATTTCGGTATTAGCTCTTAGTTTTTTTTGGCAAATTGGTTCTGGATCAAAATTCTTAACAGATTTAATTTATTTTAATCCGCCTATTATTGCAGGAATAATTTTTTCATTCTCATTAGTTCTATTAAAAAAAAGATTAAAGTTTGATCGAATATTATTCTCCAGCTCAATATTATTTCTACTTATATTTGCCAAATATAATAGTATTCAATTTCCACTAATTACAATACTTACTATTGCAGGATTGATAAATATATTTTTAAAGAAATTCAAAAATATTTTTTATAGCTTGGTCCCTTTATCTATATTTTCAACAACCTCATTTTTGATTAGCTCGGTCTTTTTAGATATATCAAAGTTTTATAATTTTTTAAGAGAGTCTATAACCTCAAAGTTTTTAGTAGATTACCTTAATCTGTTTTTTTTCTTCTTTAAATCGGGACTTTTTATTTTTGGAGGTGGATTAGTAATCATTCCTCTTATGAGTGATTATGTTATCTCGCAAGGATGGTTAACAAATAATGAATTTATAGATGGAATAATGATTAGCCAAATAACACCTGGGCCTGTTTTATTAATTACAAGTTTTATTGGATATAAAGCAGGTTTTTCAATTGGAGGTATTAATGAGGCTTTAAAATATTCATTTATATCAACTTTTGCAATTTTTTTACCAAGTTTTATTTTGATTTTTGTTTTTGGAAAAGGCTTAATAAAAAACAGAATTAAATCGATTAATTACTTTATCGAAGGAGTGATCAATACAATTCCTGGAGCAGTTATTTTCTCTGGATTTAATTTAATTGAAGATAGTTTTTCATCAAAATTCTTTTTAATTAGCTCTATTTTTATAATTTTAATCTCTACACTATTATCTTTTTTTAAAATAGTTCCAACATATATACTTATCCTTTTTTCTTTAATATTAGGTTTATCAAAATATTTATTTGCATAAAAAAAAGGAGGAAATAAATTCCCCCTTTTAAATGTTTTTCTTACGGTTTATTTACCGATTCTTTTTACAGCAGCTCTTGATTTCTCAAGAATATCGCCTTTTAAAGGAACAAAGCCTAGTGATGGAGCTTTATCTTGATACTCATCACTTAACAATGTATTAAAGGCTTGTTTGATAGCTTTAGTGTTTCTACCATTACCTTCTTCATAGGCAAGTATCCATGTTAATGAAGCTATAGGATATGCTCCTTTTGCAGTTGGATTAGGATTTTTACCTGCAAGATTTTCATCTAGAGTAATACCATTAAGAGCCTTAGCTCCTGCTTCTACAGATGGTTTTAGAAATTCACCTGAAAGATTCTGAAGTGCAGCAGCTTTAACATTACCTTTAATATAGGACTGGTTAACATAACCAATTGCACCAGGAGTATTTTGAATTACACCAGCAACACCTGAATTACCTTTAGCACCAACGCCTGCTGGCCATTTAACAGATTTACCAGTTCCTAAAGTCCAAGTTGGTGAAAAAGCTTCCATGGAATTTGTAAAGGCTTTAGTTGTACCTGATCCATCAGAACGATGTGCCCAAGTTAATTTACCAGCCTTACAGCCAACTTCCTTCCAGTTCTTGATCATACCCATAGCAACTTGTACTGCTTGCTCTTGAGTAAGTTTCAAATCACAATCATAGTTATAACCAAAAGCAATAGTTCCTCCAACCATAGGAATCTGAACTAATCCTCTTGTTACCTTCGCTATATCATTAGCCTTCATGGGATCATCAGAAGCACCGAAGTTTACAGTTTGATCAATAAAAGCTTTTCTTCCAGAGCCTGAACCAACAGCCTGGTAATTTACTCTTGGTCCGCCTGAAGAGGCTAAATCTTTGAACCAACGAGTGTAGATTTTGGCAGGAAATGATGCTCCAGCACCACTTAATCTAGTTCTAGCAGAAACACTTGTGCCAGGAACACTTGTACCAGCAGCAATGGCTACTGCAGAAGTGAGAACCAAAGCTTTCTTAGCTATGTTCATGGATGTCATGATTAAATGAAAGACTACATATATATAGCACCGAAATTATACACAAATACTTATTAATTGAAATTTTATCCTGTGGTTAATTAGTTCTTAACCCTTTCTTAAACTAGATATTAAATTGACTTTTTTTCGTTTTGTTTCAAAAATATTTTGGAATAAACATAGTATAGTTTTTAACTTTTATTAAAAAAAATCTCGAAATAAATAAACATTTTTGGATTTAATTTAAGGGAAGTTTAAGATCTCCTTAAGTTTTACTTTTTGACTTTATTTCTTACCCGTTTCTTAACCTAAATTCGTTCTTATAAATTTGGATATTTATCCATTTTTACGTGTTGAGGTTTATGAAACTTTTTCAAAAATTAATTGCTGCTCCTGCCATCATTTCTTTGGCATCGGGTTTTGCAGTAAACGCAACTGAGATCAATTCACAAGATCTTAGTGATTATTCAAACTCTAGCAATCTAGTATCTTTAGGTGATTTCAAATCAGATACTTTATACCCTGGAGATTGGGCTTACGATTCATTAAAAGATCTTACAAATAGTCCTAAATTCAACGGAAACGCAGTTTCTCGTTTTGAAGCTGCTGCTGAATTAAACAACTTAATTGCAGGTGGCGAAGGCCTAATAAACGGAGCTGCAATAAATAGACTAAGTGATGAGCTTGGTTCTGAGTTGGCAATTATGAAAGGAAGAGTGGATGGACTTGAAGCTCGTGTTAATGGCATTGAAGCTGGTGGTTTCTCTGATACCACTACTATGTCTGGAACTGCAGCGTTTCTTGTTGGTGCTGAATCTAAGGATGGCAATTCTGGCGAAGCAGCAATGTTCGAATATTTCTATGAAGTTGATTTAAATACCAGCTTCACAGGTGAAGATAACTTAAATGTCGAATTTGAAACAGGTAACGCTTCAGGAACTGGAGTTGGTGCAACTTTAGATTGGGGTTCAAGCAATTCCGATGTTTTAAAAGTTACTGATGTAAACTATAAATTCCCTGTTGGAGAGTGGACATTAGCGGTTGGTGAATCTATGGATGCATCCGCGACATGGCCTAACGCATGTGCAGTTTCAAACACAGTTGATAGTTTGGGTGATTGCGGAGCGGGTAACTCTGTTGACTTAGGTGGTGATATATCATTCAGTGCTTCTAGAGCATTTGGTGATGGCTGGGAGATCGGTCTTGGTTTATCAGCTGCTTCAGGAGAAGAAGCTAATAGAGGTGCGTTCACAAAACAGGGTGATGACTATTATGGAGTTGCTATTGGTTACGAGACTGACACCTACGGCTTCACAGTTGCTTACTCTATGAAGGAGAGTACTGACTTAGATTCATCAGGCCCTTTTGAAGAGTGGGATGCTTCTGATACCCAAACTGATTCAACATACTACGGTTTAGTTGGATATTATTCTCCTGAATCTGCTCCAG
The DNA here is from genome assembly GCA_902525585.1 of uncultured Prochlorococcus sp. Classification (GTDB taxonomy): domain Bacteria; phylum Cyanobacteriota; class Cyanobacteriia; order PCC-6307; family Cyanobiaceae; genus Prochlorococcus_A. Next base: position 9,270 of record CABZHQ010000003.1, read on the forward strand.
TAACATTCAGTGGAGGTATCGAGCTTACTGATGTAGAAGGTACTAATACTGACAAAACTCAGTGGACAATTGGAGTTTCTACTGACCTTGGAGAAGGTACTCTAGCTGCAAGTGTTGGAACAGATGGTGCCATAGCAGATAACGCTGAAGAAAGAATGGCTTATGACGTTTCTTATGAGTATCCAATCAATGACAGTATGTCAATTACACCTTTTGGCTACATCGTAGAACAAAGTGGTTCAACTGATGATACTGCAGGTTTTGGTGCATCTGTCTCATTCTCCTTCTAATTAAATTAATTAGAAAATCTTACACACATAACAAGACCTGCCAAAAACAGGTCTTTTTTTTTAACCTTATAAAGTAAACAAATTTTTTATGAATATTTTACCTGTCTTCCCTTCCTTAATTATTAGAGAAAAAATTGAAGATTACGATAAATACAAAGATGAGCTAATACTATATGCTTATGAACAAGAAAAAAAAGATCCAGATGGTTTGAAAAACAGTAAAAATCTAGGATGGCAGTCTCAACATAAGTATGCAAATTCTCAAAATCCTGTATCTTCGATAGTAATAAATTTAATTAAAAGTATCCTCAACAATAAAAATATTTTTGATATCAAAGATCTTTCAAAAGCAAGGATGCAAATGTGGATAAATATTAATAAGCCTGGGCAAATAAATAATAGACATGATCATCCAGGTTCAGATTTATCTGGCGTTTTTTGGGTAAAGAGTTTAAAAAAAAGTGGAGATTTAATGTTTTATTCTCCAAATTATATTTCACAATACAATCAAATGAATTTAATAAAAGATGAAATTGGTAAAAAATTGTTTTCCACGAGAAGTATTGCATTTGAACCACTTGAGGGTACGCTTGTTTTATTCCCATCTGATTTATCTCATGCGGTACCAGAAAATAATTCAGATGAAGATAGGATCTCAGTTGCTTTCAATATTGATTTGAGAAATTGCTTAACATAGATCTCTTCAAATTTCTAAATGCATTCTCTAATAAAAGTTTACCTTTTTAATTTAAATACAAAGGAAGAAAGATCTTTATTATTTTGCTTATGATTTTATAAAAAATTCTTAAAAACATTGGACTTCATTATGGAGTCCTTTTTTTCTGCTTTTTAAAAACTTAAATTGTTCTTAATAAATTTATTTTTTTTTCTTAACTTTATAAAGAGACTATAAGAGAGTGTTTTCTTACGCACTAAATGAAAAAAACCCTAGCTGCTGCAAGTTTTTCAGCATTACTTGCAATTGTCGCCTCCTCTACAAGTAGCGGATTTGCAAATTGGAATACAAAATATTGGGCAAATGAAAAAAACTTCAACAGAATTTCCTCTTTTAATGTAAGTGATAATTTACCAAAAGGATCAAAATCTACCACCAAAACTTCTTCAGAAGTTGTTACAGCATCAGAAGATGGTAAGACTTTGATGTATACAGATAGCGATCTAGGAGTAGTAGGTTTAGTTGATATCTCAGACCCTGCAAGGCCAAAAGCATTGGGAGTTGTTGAACTGGAAGCAGAACCCACTGGAATTGCGGCACTTGGGAACAATGCTTATATAGGTTCAAATACATCTGAAAGTTATACAAATCCTTCAGGAGCATTAGTTCAATACAATTTAAAAACAAGAAAAGCAGTAAAAGAATGTGATTTAGGTGGGCAGCCTGATAGCGTTTTTGTTTCACCAGATGGAACATTTCTAGCCGTCGCTATAGAAAATGAGAGGGATGAAGAATATAAAAATGGATTTATCCCTCAATTAGATGATGAAGGTAAACAAATTAATCCTGCAGGTTATGTTTCTCTTGTGAAGTTAAACAAAAGAGGGAAAATACAGTGTAACTCAATCAAAAAAGTTGATTTAACAGGATTATCTGAAATAGCTCCTAGCGATCCCGAACCAGAATTCGTTGCTATTAATGATCTTGGTGAAACAGTTGTCTCTCTTCAAGAAAACAACCATCTTGCAGTAATTGATAAAGATGGAAATGTAATATCACATTTCTCGGCAGGAGTTGTAAAACAAATGGCAGGAATGGATACAAAGAAAGATGGAGCACATAAATTTAAAAGCAAACTAAAGAATGTAAGAAGAGAACCCGATGGTCTTACTTGGATTGATAATGACCATTTTGCAACAGCAAATGAAGGTGATTACAAGCATATTGATCCAAATCAGGCAAAAAGAGGTGGTTCAAGATCCTGGACTATTTTTAAAAAAGATGGAACAGTAGTTTATGAAGATGCAAATAGACTAGAAAGAGCAATTGCACAAATAGGTCATTTCCAAGATGGGAGAGCAGGTAAAAAGGGAGTAGAACCTGAGTCAGTTACATATTCAAAAATTAATGGAACGCCCTATTTATTTGTTGGTGCTGAACGAGCTGGGATAGTAGCTGTTTACGATATCACAGAGCTAAATCAACCTTTACTTACTCAACTACTTCCATCAGGCATTGGACCAGAAGGATTTGTTGCCATCCCAGAAAGAGGTTTAATTGCCTCAGCAAATGAAAAAGACTACAACAAAAAAGAACCTGGTTTATCTTCTCATGTGACTATTTATCAACTACAAGATGCTCCAGCTTCATACCCACATTTAACAAATGAAAATGGCCTTGAATTTGTATCTTGGGGTGCGATAAGCGGAATGGTGGCTGGTGATGACGGTAAGATTTATGCTGTAAATGATGGGACTTTTAAAACTCAGCCAAGAATTTACGTTATTGATCCTTCATCTTCGCCAGCACTATTAGAAAGAGCTATAGATATAAAGCTAGATGGTAAGACTGCATTATTTATGGATCAAGAGGGTATTACTACTGATGGTAATGGTGGATTCTACATTTCTACTGAAGGAATCAAGAAAAAGCTGGATGAACATCCTCCTGCAATCTACCATGTAAGCTCAGATGGTGAAATTTTAGAGAAGATAACTCCACCACCTTCATATCTTAATTATGCTAAAAATCCTGGTTTTGAAGGCATAACAAGGAATGGGGATATTCTTTATATTGCTCAACAGAAGCCTTGGGGTGATGATACTTTCAATACTACTAAGATCCTTTCCTATAATTTAAAAACCAAACAGTGGGGGGCCGTAAATTATCAATTAGATAGGATCAAAAAGGGTGGCGTTGGCATTTCAGAATTGACTTACCATGACGGGGCACTTTATGTAATCGAAAGAGATAGTTTCTATGGAAAGAAAGCAAAATTGAAAGCTATATATAAAATAGATTTAGATGATGTTATTTTCGAAGGTCTTCAAACTAATATTCCTCCAAGACTTTATCCATTAGTTGAAAAAGAGTTAGTTACTGATCTAAAACCAGTAATGAAATCAACGGGTGGTTTTATCCTCGAAAAGGTTGAAGGCTTAGCAATAACAAGCGACGGGCAAGCATGGATTTCAACTGACAACGACGGGACTGGAAAGAAATCAACTGGTGAAACTCTTTTCCTAAATATTGGGAAAATCTAGTTAAAACTACTAAAAAAAGTCACCTTTTATAAGGTGGCTTTTTTTTGCAGTTCTTATAATTAAAAAAAGTTAAATCATGAAATACCTTATATTTATTACTTTATTCATCGCCCCAGTCAAAGCTGAAACAAAATATTATTGGCAGGGTGTCAGGCATTATTTAAATAGACCCAAACTAATGATAGAAGCATGCAAAGATATGAAAGAAGAAAATGACATTGGAACATCTGCTTTCGAGAGTATGTACATGCCAACATTACCTGATAGGCTTTGGTTAGCTATTGGCAAAAGAGATTCTTATTGGGCAGATGACTCAAAAGAAGGAAGCATTCTTTTTACAAGAGAAGGGGTTTTGAATTTAAAAAAATTTATTGCAGAAAAATCATGTCCTAATATTTTTTAAATTTTCCCTATAAATCTGTATTAAGACACGGAAAGATAGTTTCAATAATCGCTCCACCATCTTTATGATTAAATGCCTTTATAAAACCTTTATTGTTATTAATTATTTTTTTTGTAATTGAAAGACCTAAACCACTTCCACTTTTCTTAAATTTAGTCCTTGATGGATCCCCACGATAAAAACGAGAAAAAATGTCATTTGATTCATTTTCTTCTAATCCAATACCTTTATCTCTAACTCTTATAACAACAGAGCTAGTTCTTTTAAAAATTTCAATTTGTATGCCCTCTTTTGTTGGGGAATAACGAATAGCGTTATCTAAAATATTTATAAATGCTCTTTTTAAATTTTCAATATCCCCAGATATATAATATTTTGTTGGAGAAAATAAATTTATTTTTATATCCTTTTTTTCTGCAAGCGGTTTTAGTGTTTGCCAAGATTCCATAATCAAATCTGAAATAGATATTTTTTTGTTTTTATTAAAATCTTCGTTACTTTCTAGCTTAGAAAGCTCTAAAGTCTCTTCGGCCATTTTTCTTAATCTTTTTGACTCTTTCTTAAGTCTTTTAACAAGATACCTATCCTTTTTTGATACTACTGATTCAAGTCTTTCCCCAATTAAGATAAGTGATGTAAGAGGAGTTTTCAGTTCATGAGACACATCATTAATTAATTGATTTTGTCGTTTTTTTATCGATTCAATTGATAATTTACTTTCCAATAATATTAAATAATTCTTTTTCCTTCCTCTAACAATATTTACCGAAATGGGTACTCCCGCAATTATGAAATCAAGGTTGAATGGGAAATCTTTTTTTCTTAAATATAGAATTTTATTACTAAGTACTTCAAGCTCATTAATATCATTAATTGCTTTTCCAATAACATCTTTATATTTGATAACCCTAATAAGAGATAAAGCTTTCTGATTGATAAATTTTATTGTTAGATCAGATGATAAGATTATCCACCCTTGCGATGAATAATCTAACCAAGACAACACTTCTTGAGGTTTAATTTTATCAAATGGGAAATCAATAGTTTTTTTATACTTATTTTTATCAACTTCAAATTTTTTTTCTTTTGATTGAGAAAAATGCTTGACTTTTATTTTCCACTTCTGATGTAAAAAAAATAATACTTCTTGTAGTGTTTTCATTTTCATCCAAACTTATAGCCAAAACCTCTTACAGTTTTAAGAAACTTTGGAGCTGAGGGATCTTCTTCTAATTTCTCTCTGAGCCACCTTACATGAACATCTACAGTTTTAGTATCACCAATAAAGTCAATTTCCCATATTTTTTCAAGTATTAAATCCCTTGACCATACTCTTTTTGGATTTTTCATAAATAACTCTAATAATTTAAATTCTTTTGGAGATAATGTTATTTCTCTATCAAAAGAAGTTACTCTACATTCTTCCAAGAACATTTTTATATGATTAAACTCGAGAACAGTTTTTGAGTTTTCTATATATTTTTTATTACGTTTAGATCTTCTTATTAATGCTCTAGATCTAGCAATTAATTCATTTAAACCAAAAGGTTTTGTTAAATAATCATCTGCACCAACCTCTAATCCAAGAACCCTGTCTGATTCATTATCTTTAGCACTCAAAATTAGTATGGGTGTATAGTCTTCATCATTTCTTATTTTTCTACATAACTCTAATCCATTTAGTCCTGGCAACATTAAATCTAGAATTATTAGGTCAACATCTTTTTTAATATCATTATTAATAAAATCTAAGGCACTTAAACCGTCTTTGAAACTTGATACTTTGAAACCTTCGCTGATCAAGGTTTCACTGACAGTAAGCCTAATACTCTTATCATCCTCTACAAGAAGAATTCTTGAGTCTTGCAAACTTTTATGATCTTTAATAGCCATTTAAAGTTCCAACAATTTTATTTTATATAATCAAAATTATTTGATCTAATTATTTCATAATTACTTTACATTGAGACCTTATTTTTTTATTTGATCTTATTTTCTTTTTAATTTACCCTTAAACTTTTTTAATTAAATTTTAGATTGTCTCTTTAATTTCCTCACACAAAATTTTAAAGAGACAAATTTATTGAATTTAATAATAGATATTAAAACTAATATCCCATCGAAGTGTAATAATAATCGTCATCTTCATCTATATTTGTTACAACCCATTCTGGCGGAAAGTCACCAATTTTTACAAATTGATAAAGCTTATCAACATCTGGATCGTAATAAGTATCGTTGATTTTTGGATCTTTGACTACTTTGCTCGGATGCATAAAAAAAATTATTTCTACTCTTTTTTTATAGATTATTTAGTTTAAAGCAGCTTTAAATCTCATTTAAATATTTTCATTTGATCTAGTTAACATAGGACTAATTTAACTTGTAATTAGTCTTGATTGTTTTAATTACCGATTTTTTCGGATCTTTATTTGGATAACAATTAACAATTCTATATTTACCACCTTTTCTATCTGTCTCAACGAGAGTAAATTGAACAAATTTTTCTTTTTCAACATTTGAAAAATCTTTGACTTCTATTTTGATGATTTCTTCATTTTCACTTTCAATTATTCTGGATTTACCTCCACAAATACGAACAGCAGTTTCTTTAGTTACATAAAATAATTTTTTTTCATCATTAATGGATGATTCACCTTTCGTGATCGAAATTTCATCTTTTGTAATGGATAAATCATCTTGGGTAATGGATAAATCATCTTGGGTAATGGATAATTCATCTTTTGTACTGCAAGAAGTAATAATAAGGATAAATAAAACCAGTAGCTTTTTCATGATTTTTTAGATGATAAATTCACTTGTAATTGCTTTTAATTGTTTTTTATTTAGTTGGGTAAGATAGCTATAAATTTCTTTTCTACATAATCTGTCTTCAACTCTTTTAGTTTGAAGAATCGAAAGAGTGATAAAGTTAACAAGTTGTTTTTTATCCATATATATTTTCTAAATCCCTATTGTTAAATCATATTTAAATTTTGATTAAGCTAAGAAATAACAACAAATATCTATTTTAGAAATTTAAGCCATTTAAAAAAAATTTATTTTTTACTTAATAACTTCTTAATCAAATAATCTTACGTTATACATAAGTTTTCTATATTTTTACGCCTCAAATATTGAAGACAATCATATAAAAAAAATAATAAATGATTATAAAAAATTCACCTTCTCCCAAAAACTCAAATCAAGCCCAAGAAATAGGGCATATCAAATATTCTTATAAAGAAAGTTTTAAAAGAGAAAATAAATCTATTTTGGATGATTCGGAATTTATTGAAAATTACAATAACGCCCTTAAATCACCACAATCAAGAAGATTGTATAAAGATACAGAGAATGAAATTCATTTGGACTCAATTGAGGCCCAGAATATTTTACCTCTAGATAAAATTTCTATTTAAAATTTTATTAAAAACTACTTTTAAAGATTTTTTAAATATATCTTAAATCCGACCTTTTTTTTTAATGTTAGCTTACTTCTACGTTCATCCAATTTATTTGGACGCATGAAATGAGAATAGGGAACGGGATTCTCATTAACTGCATAAGATCATGAATGAGCTCTCTCAAATAAGAGAAAAAATTACAAGAGCCAAGAGGCTTTATGAAGCCCAAATCTTGGCAACTAAAAATGGAGAAGTTACTCCATATAGAAGATCAGTCTTTGAAGAAAGAATTAGGGAAGCACAAAAAGAAATGAGAACGCAAGACACCAAAAAATAAATTCTTTTGTAAAAATCTATTTTGTATCAGCTACATTCTTGAAGAAATCACAGTAAGCCATTAATTCTGATTCTGTTTCAATTTTTAGATTTAAATCATTAATTGCTTTCTTGGTATCAATTCTGTAGCCATACCAATCTAGACAAACTTCTCTCTGCTTTTGGGTTTCAGAAACCTTTTGAGTACCTATTTTGTTTGGGTTACTAGTACAACTCGCAAGGAAAATAGTTGAGAGAGCTAGTAGTGGGAATAGTAGTCTTTTCATTTGTTAATCACAACAATTCTCCGTTGTTGCTGAAAAAGTCCAAGATGATTCTTCCATTGTTGATAAGTCAACTCTATGAGTTGCCATCCAGTCACCATTAGCTTCTACAAACTTTTGAACATTTCCTTCTGGAGCTTGATGAATAACAATAACTTTTTGAGGATCTTTCTTACTTACTCCTCTAAAAAGTGGCTTAATATCAAATTCTGAATGCCTTTTATCTGCTTCTGCACTATCAAATATTGCTGCCCATTCATCGAAAGTGCTTTCAATTCTAAAAGTAAAAACAGATGTTATAGAACAAGACATAATAAAGATATTGTTTGTATATATAAAATAAATCTATTTTATTAAGGCTTGGTTAATTATCTTTAAACGGAATTAAAATACCTTTTTTTTCAAATTTGAGCCAACCTTTTTTTTCTAGTATTTTAAAATTTCTTGTTACGGTTACTCTTGTTGAAGAAATTGAATTACCAATAATTTTATGGGTAAAATTAAATTCTTTTAAATTTAGATAAATATGTTTATCTTTTTTTAAGCCAATAATTGAAGATAAGTATAAAAGAAATTCTTTTAGTTTTTCTTCTGATTTTTTTATATTACTTATTAATAAAAGTTTTTCCAATTGATCAATTCTTTTTAGACTTTTTGTTAATAAGTCTGTAGATGAAAAAAATAGCCCTCTTTTAATTGTTTTAATTTCGCAATTTGTCAACGCAATTAATTTAATATTTTCGTAGTTACATAATTCCAAATTTATTACAACATTTTCATTTATTATCCCAACAATAATTTTCTTATTCTTGATTTTTGATTGCATTATTAATATTCCTGATTTGACTTCTAGAATTGTATTTTCTTTAAATTCTATATTTTGCTTTTCAGGAATTATCATATTTATTTCTCCAAATGCTTTCACCCTAAATTTATAAAGTTAAAAATAAATTAAAAATTATTTAATTCCCTGGTCAAATCTGATTAAAAATTGACTAACTCAAAATAAAAAAATTAATCAGAATTTAAACTCTTTTTGGGAAAAAGTTAATCTCTTTAGAGCAGCTTAAATATGGAGAATAAATTCAACACTTATGAGAAATTTTTTAAAGATAGTCTTAGGGCTATCAATAATCAGTACAAGTATTTCAAGTTGTGGAAACAAATCAAATGATTTAATTGGAGATTTAGATTTATCTGATTGCAATCCAAATAATACTGTTGACAGCAAATATTGTGATCGAGATGGAGATTTTCTCGCAGACCTACCCCTTTCCGAAGATGAATGGATAGATCCTGAAACCATTGTGTTCTCATATACACCTGTTGAAGACCCCTCCGTTTATGCAAAAGTTTGGGAAGATTTTGTAATACATATGTCTAAGGTGACTGGTAAAAAAGTCACTTTCTTACCAGTTCAATCTTATGCTGCTCAAGTTGAGGCAATGAGATCTGGACGTCTTCATGTAGCAGGAATTAATACTGGAAGCAATACAGTGGCAGCAGCATGTGCAGGAGCAGTTCCATTTGGAATGATGGCTAAAAAAGATTTATCTTACGGTTATGAAATGGAAATTATTGTTCCTTCTGATAGTCCAATTAATTCTCCTGCAGATTTAAAAGGTAAAAAAGTTACATTTACATCTAAGACATCTAATTCAGGATTTAAAGCACCATCGGCCATTCTTAAAGGAGAATTTGGTCTTGAGGCAAATAAAGATTTCACCCCAGTCTTTTCTGGCAAGCATCAAAATTCAATAATGGGTGTTGCAAACAAAGATTATGAAGTAGCACCAATTGCTAACTCAGTTCTTACAAGAATGGATGCAAGAGGTGTTGTTGATTCTTCTAAAATAAGAACTATTTATAAATCCCAAACCTTCCCAACGACAGGTTATGCTCATGCTCATAATTTACATCCAGCTGTAGTTGCAAAAGTAAAGCAAGCTTTTTACACCTATAACTGGGATAATTCAACATTAGATAAAGAATTTAAAAAGGCTGATAGATTCATTTCAATAAGTCACAAGCACGATTGGGATGTTATTAGAAAAATAGATAAGGCTAATGGTGTTGTTTATGATTGCAAATAAAAATTTTTAATCATAAATAAAATCAGACTTAATGCTTAAAACAATAAACCTCAAAAAGGTTTATCCAAATGGTGAAGAGGCGCTTAAAGGAATAAACCTGGAAATTCCTAATGGGCAAGTAGTTGCTCTTATCGGTCCTTCAGGTGCTGGTAAAAGTACTTTTATTAGAACAATAAATAGATTAGTTGAGCCCACTTCAGGGAAAGTTTATTTCGCTAATGAAAAAAATGACATTACTTCTTTAAATAAATCTAAATTAAGAAAAATAAGAAGACAAATTGGAATGATTTTCCAGGAATTTGCTTTGGTAGAAAGATTAAGTGTAATGGAAAATGTGCTTTCGGGTAGATTAGGTTACGTAGGATTTTGGAATAGTTTTTTCAGGAAATTTCCTCAAAAAGATATTGAAGAAGCATTCCGTCTGCTTCAAAGAATTGGACTACAGCATATGCTTGATAAAAGAGCCGATGAATTGTCAGGAGGGCAGAGGCAAAGAGTAGGAATTGCTAGAGCTTTGATACAAAATCCAATGTTACTTTTAGTAGATGAACCTACAGCTAGTTTAGATCCCAAAAATTCCAGGCAAATTATGCGATTAATATGCGAGTTATGTAAGGAAAGAAATCTTGCTGCGATTATAAATATTCATGATGTTTTTCTTGCTCAGAATTTTGCAGAAAGAATAATAGGTTTAAAAGCTGGAGAAATTGTTTACGATGGCAAGCCAAGTGGCTTATCAGAGACAATACTTACAAAAATATATGGAGAAGAAGACTGGTCTAAAACTGTAGCAAATTAGGAATATATTAAATGAATGATAAGAAAGTATTTTGGAAAAGAAAACCGTTAATAAAAAATAGGTTATTAAGAATTGGATTAATTTTGCTAATTAGTACTTACTTATTATCTGTTTTCCTAACTACCGAAATTGATTGGCAAAGAATTCTTGAAGGGATCCCAAGGGGTAAAAATTTTATATTTGCTTTTTTCCCTCCAGATTTCATAACTAGATCTGATGAGATTTTGGCAGGTATTTTTGAAAGTCTATGGATGACTATTGTTGCAACTATTGTGGGGATACTTATTTCTATACCTGTATCCTTAGGGGCGGCTAAAAACATAGCCCCTAAATTTGTTTATTTCTTATCAAGAGGAGTTATCACATTATCGAGGAGTTTTCAGGAGGTTATCCTAGCAATATTTTTTGTTAAGTTAATGGGTTTTGGACCTTTTGCTGGGATGGTAACTCTGAGTTTATCGACAATAGGGTTTTTCGCTAAATTATTATCTGAAGATATTGAAGACATAAATAAATCCCAAGCTGAAGCAATTAAATCTACTGGTAGCAGTTGGTTTCAATGGGTTAATTATGGTGTCCAGCCTCAAGTTATGCCAAGATTTATTGGATTATCTTTATACAGATTGGATATTAATTTTAGAGAGTCAGCTGTAATTGGAATTGTTGGGGGAGGAGGTATTGGTTCTACCTTAAATACAGCTTTTGATAGATATGAATTTGAGACTGCAGCGGCTGTTCTTATCGTAATTATTTCTATCGTGATGATTGTTGAATATACATCTAGTCATCTCAGGAAATTAATAAAGTAATGCCAATAATAAAACAAAAGGATTACAAAACCTGGAAAAAATTTGATCGAAAAAGAGATTTACAAAACTGGCTTTGTTGGTTCTTAGGTACTTTAATTTTTAGCTTTTGTTTCGGTCTGATTAGTAGTAAAACAATCTGGTTTTATGTATTTGATTCACATAATGAGGCTTTAGATCTTTTAGGTAGAATGTTTCCTCCAGAAACTAATTATTTCTTAACTTTAATAAAACCTATTTGGGATACTTTAAATATCGCGACTATTGGTACAACGATTGGAACTTTAATTGCAATACCATTAGCTTTTTTATCCGCAAACAATACTACCCCAAGTAAAAAGTTTTTAAGACCTTTAGCCTTATTTTGCATAGTTTCAAGCAGATCAATTAATTCAGTAATCTGGGCATTACTTCTTGTTGCAGTTGTCGGTCCGGGAGTCTTGGCTGGCATAATTGCTATCGGATTAAGATCGATTGGATTTTGTGGAAAATTACTTTATGAAGCTATAGAGGAAATAGATGAAAACCAAATTGAAGCTATTGAGGCAACAGGGGCAAATAAAGCACAAATTATGACCTTTGGCATAGTGCCTCAAATTCTCCCAGCATTTACGAGTATTTCTATTTATAGGTGGGATATAAATATTAGAGAAGCAACTGTTGTTGGCTTAGTTGGAGCAGGAGGTATAGGGATAGAATTAGATGCTCAAATAGGAGACTTAGCTTGGGCTAAGGTATCAGTTATTTTATTAGCAATAGTAGTAGCGGTTGTTTTTAGTGAATGGATTACAGCAAAAATAAGGAGATTTATTCTATAGAATAGATTCAATACTATTTTGTTTAATGGAGCTAAATGCTAATTATGGTAGATCGACTGTCAATCGTGATATCCAACTTTAGAAACAATATTTCCTGAAACAGGGTCAGTAACTCCAAGTTCTGGAGACAACTCTTCCATAAATCCTCTAACCTCATCAAGGTGAGCAATCATAGCTGGTCTTTGAGCTGCAATAGCTTCTGCACTTTTCCAGATCCCAACAAAACAGTAATCATAATCTCCAGTTTTAGCGATATATCTTTGAGTCATCCCCTCAAAACTTGTTTTATCTATTACTTCGAAATACTTATCTACACAATCAGACTTTAATTTAAATCGAACAACATTCATAAAATTTTGAGCAGTCATAAAAAAAGAGGGTTTTTATACCCTCCAATTTTAGATCGACTGTCAATCAATAAGCAGTTCCTCCTAATTTCTCAAGTAATTCATACTTATCTCTTTTCTCATACCACTTATTTAAATCTTCTTCACTTACTGTTTTAAATAAAAATAAGGATATCTTTTCTAAATAATCAGCAATATAAATTCTTGAAATTGGGTTTAGAGAAACATAAATTATGGTAATTAAAACTAATAAAAGTTCAAATAGGAGTATGCGTTTCATTCATAAATTTAAATTGAAGTTCCTTTTTTGAGCTTTGACGAGGAATCATTTTCTGGAAAAATCTGTTTTATATTTTCTGGAAAGAAAAACTCTAATTGCCTCCTTAAATCACCTTCATATAAATAGTCTTTTGTTGAGACTTTAAAAGTATCTCTTACTAACCGAACATTTATTTTTTCCTTTTTACCTGCCTCATTAATTCTTGATAAAACTAATTTAATTGGCTTATCTTTGGTCCTTTTATGAGAGAAACAGCTTCATTTATACCCATTCCTTTAGTTGATTTGCCATCTATTTTTATGATTACATCATTTGGTTTAATGTCAGCTGAAGCAGCAGGTGATTCATTTATTACAGATTGAATAGTTAATTCAGCAGTGTCACTATTGAGAAAAAGCCTTATTCCAATCCCTGATATTTCCTTATCTTTTTTATGAGATAGTTTTTTATTAGTTTTCACACATCCTGCATAATCTCATGCTTCTAAACATTTTTTATGTAATTCATCAGATATTTCAGCATTAACAGCAGTTGGCAAAGCGAGGGCAGCTAGTAATGAGAGTAGTAAGCGTTTCATTTATTTATTCAACAATAATTGAGCCTCCCATCCCAAAAGGTGCATGAGGAGAACAAACATAATAGTATTTCCCAGCTGATACACCCGTTGTGTTCCATGATAGTTTTCCATCTTGAGTTCCAGGGGTACCTGATAATGTCCCTGTGGTTACTTGATCACCGCCTCCACGAGAAAATTCAGTCTTTATATAAAACGGATGACTAAACGCATCAACATTAAAAACAATAGTATCTCCTTTATTAACAGTAACTGTAGGATCATTCCCATTTACAGATCCATTTTTATCTTTACCACTAAGAATATAGTTTTCTATACTTTCTGCTGAAACATCAATAAAGTAAGTCTCTGACTTTGCATTCGCTGGAAATGAAAAACCTAAAAGCAAAGGCAATAATAAAAGTGAACGCATAAGTACAAGGAATTTATATAAACATATTAAAAAAAAAAAGGAGCTAATTGCCCCTTATTTTAGATCGACTGTCAATCAATTAAATTATCCCATCGCTGCTACTTCTTCAGCAAGTTGTTTATTTCTTAGAATAACTTCTTCATCATTAAAAACAGGAAGTACATTCCATTCAACGCCAAATTTTGCTCTCCAAATACCAAAATGTTCAGCCATTTTAAGATGACTGTCAGCTTTGCATGTTACGAAAACTTCTCCGGTTTGAGGAGCATGGACTCTACTTATCAATTCAAAGCCGTCAAAATTATCCTTAGGTGCGCCGGAAGCAATATATTGTTCAAAGAGTTTGTACCCTTCAGATTGCGAAAGAGTATCTGGGATAACTCCATGAACGTGATAGTAAGCCATAATTAGAATTCAATAGTGTAATTTCAATCTAAAAACGATAATTTAAAAAGTATTTAATTTATCTTTAAATTTAGATTTTTAGATCGACTTTCAATCTTTAATTAAAATCTGCTTTACCCAGTTTAGTTTTGAAGACTTTAAAAGTAAGACCACTTTCGTTAATTGCTACAATTACTTAATCTCCAACAGTTCCATAAAATTCAATAGACGAATCTCCGTCACACAGTCCAGCGTGAACTTCAAGATAAGCACCGACAGGAGGGTTAACTAAATAAGCAAGAAATGCATCATCATTTTTAAAAACCTCTGACCATACAAAACGAAGTTTGCAAGATAAATTTAAATGGCCCATCTGTTGCTGTTTAATTATTTCTAGGGAGTGTTGTAATTATTCTTTAATCCACTTTTTAGTCTTTAGAAATTTCAATTTATCTGTAATTGATAGGAATCTGAATTTTTTGAATCTCCCTGTTCATTTTTGTGAGAAAGCACAGCTCCAAATCTATTTTTCCTACTCATCTGCAATCCAATGGATAATTACTTTTTATTAAAAATATAACTTGCAAAAATGCCTTTCTTTTTGTTTCTTTTTTTTTCTTTTAAACAATTCATAACTTGCTTATAACTTTAAAATGTGACTCTAATAATGCATTCAATTCTTCTAAATCAAAGCAGTGGTCTTGGATGCAGTTTTTTATAGTATGCAGCAAGTAAACTAATAATTTTTAAAAATTAAAATAATATTTTATTTTTTCTTATTCGTATCTTATTTAATTCTTAAAGAAGAGTTCATTAAATCTTTTAAGCTATTGGTAGCTTCTACATTCTCCTCACACGAAATAGAGAAGCTTTTTCTTTTTGAAATAAATTTGGTATGACTTATTTTGCAGAGCCAAATTACATAGAATATGAGCTGTGGTTTGATTCAAATATTAATGCAGTTGATTTAATTAACTATTCAGATGAAAATGAATTTTGTAATTTTACGCATAAAAAATTCCATAAGATATCAAGTTTAAATTTAGTTATTGGTTCCTCAAAATATAAACAAATGATGATGGTTTTGTAAAAGTCTTCAAAGATAAGAAATTAATATTTGATTACAATGGTATAACATCTGACTGGAAAGGAAAATACACTGGTACTAATGTTAAGAATAGGTGTTTATAGACACTCGGGAAAACAAATTGGAATTGAATACCCCGATCAATCTATCCATTTTGATGATTTTATTGTCGTCTCAGATCAAAAAACTTTAGACCAATTGATCAGAAAGAATGAAAAACCCAATGATTGATTAAATTAAATTAAATAGAAAGAGCGGTAACTATATTCTTAACGATATTATGTAGATAATTTAACCAGAATTTAAAGTGAGGGACTCGCATTTTGAAGAAAAGAAAGAGAATATAAAGAAAAAAGGTAATTCCAATGGAATCAACCAAAATACCAAAAATGATTATTAAAAAACAACTTAAAAAGGGAGTTATCAAGAAACAGCTTAAAAAGGTTGATAAAGCAATTGTTGAAATTGCAGAAATGAAATTTGAAAATTATGAAGAAAAAGAAGAAAAACTAGACGCGCTTGTTTTTTTAAAGAATCAAATATTGACAGAATCTAGGGAATTACTATGAACGGAAGACTAGACAAGGTTGCTATGACCAATAAACTAATGCAACTCAAGAGAGAACTGCACTACAAATGTGCGATTGGTGAAAAGGGGAAATGGGAATGTATAGGAGCAAACGATTATCTCAACAGAGTGTTTGATGCATTAGATGAATTTTGGCAGTAAATACTAAACAAAAAAAAGAATTGATATAGCGACTTGTTGGGCTACTAAAAGAATTTCTGTTATGGATAATCTAGAAAGATATGAAGACAGTTATGCAATAGCAGAAGAATTTAGAGAGTGGATACTGCATATAGGAGAAAAGAATGAAAATTTAAGAGATTCTTTTTTAAACTTACCAAAGGAATTAGAAGTATTATTAGACCAAAAAGTCAACGATTAAATGAAACGCTTAGCTTTATTTATTGTTTTCCCACTTATATTTGGTTTCGGAAACGATAAAGCAAGATTATGCGAAGACCTTAAATTTGCAATAAATAAATCAAAAAATGATTATCAGCAAAAAATATCATTTGCAAAACAAAGCAAAGAATTTGCTAATGATAAAATTACCAAAATTTATGCAATAGAGACAAAATGGGAGGATCTTTTTGATAGTCCTTATGAAATAGAAAGCTTATGTAATGAATATTTCTTAATAAAAGAATTTGATATTGATTTATCTAGTGAATGTTATTTGTTTGAAACTATCTTAAAAAGTGGAAATTATAGTGATGAAGATTTTGATTTTATGCCCAAAGAAAGAAGACAAAATACTCAAGCTCTTATAGAAGAATTTAAAGCCAAATATGATCAAATTAATAAACAAGCAAAAGAAGATTATTTATCAGAACAAAAAGAAATGCAGAAAATATATCGAAAGAAAAAATGCGATTAAATCACTTATGGTTTTTAAATGAAACGCTTGATATTACCTCGACCCAAAGACTAAATTAATGGAATTTTTAAATGAGCTTTAGCAAAATCATTAAGACCCATACCATGCAATTCTTGGTATAGGTTGAATAATATTATTGTTGGTAATTTACAATAGATTACTCAATAAATATCATTAATCACAAACCATCGTAGATTAAGCAGCATCAGATATATTGTTATTCGTATCTTCAATCTTTTCAATCTCTTTAATCATTTCCTCTAGCCATAAAGTATTATCTTCTGATCTCTTTTTAAAATAAGAAATCTTAGGTTGATTTATTTCTAATGTCTCATAATCTCCACTCATAAAATTTTCCTAAATTTATAACCACTTAAATTTTAGTTAGTTTATTTATTAGTTTTACTAAGGGGAAAATAAGAAAAAATTAATTTATGGTTAATATGAACTAAGACAAATTAAATATTATTTATAAAAATATCGGAAACACTTAATTTACCTAATGCTAACCACCAGTACAGAAACGAACCGCATCAGCTGTTGGCGAACCAGTCGCTTTCATTTCTTCAACACATTCATTAAAGAACTTTGATTCTTTTTTTAAAGAGCAAAAGCTTAGTGCAATAGCTACTAAGGCAACAGCTGATACAACTGCTGATCCTAGTTGTATCACTCCATAAGCAAGCATAGCTTTATTCTTTTTAAAATCTTTTTTTGTATCTTTCTTTTTATCAGACATTTTTTTTGAAATTCTTAACTTATTATATTCAACTAAATAACTAGACTCCACATAAAGAAAAGGTGAGTTATAAAGTTAAATGTATATTGTTAATCCCATAACCAAATTCTGAAGAGGAAAAGCTCAAACTAAAAAGTAGAAAAAGTGATGAGAAAATTAATTAAAAATTTATTTGAAATTAATTATTTTGTGATTGGTTTTTGAAAATAATTTAATTTCTTAAAGATAACGTTTTCTTAAATTATTTTTAAATTTCATATGACATAAATATAGATAATTGAATAATCTTAATGCATATTGATGATGCAGTGTTTTTAGAGGATTTATGCCCTAAGCTCAAATTAAGATTCTGGCGAAAGTCTATTCATACATTTACGAGCAAAAGATGCATATATTGCGGAAAACCTTCAGAGTCTATTGATCATATATTGCCACGAAGTAAAGGAGGTTTAAACTTAACAGAAAATTGTGTTCCAGCTTGTCTTTCATGCAATGGAGACAAATCAGATGAGAATGTTTTTGATTGGTATAGAAAGAAAAAATTTTATGATCCTAGAAGAGCTATGGCTATTAGAGCATGGTTAGATGGAGACTTAATATTATCTATAAGATTATTGCAATGGGCTAATCAAGAAATTAAGGAAAATAAAGCAAATTTTGAACAAGAAGAATTAAATCTAGATGCTGCTTAACTAGAAAATTTGAGGGAAATTTGAGGGGACGCTTATTAAAAACAATACTTTTGTTAGGTTCAATTTTTGTTGTTTTTATTTGTTTTAATCCAATTTCAAGAATTTATATTGCTGATTACCTGGAGAAGATATCGTTATTTTTATTCAGAACAATAAGTGAAAAAGATTTAAATGATTGGTATGAAAAAAGAGATAAATATGAATTACTTGATAAATTAAGCGGGCCTTCATAACAATAGACTTCAAAGGTGGATAAAAGGGCAGTAAATATCCCAATTTTGAATAACCTTTTAAGGTTTGAAAAAGTATTGATATACAATTGCTTTAGTATCCGAATGAAGCAAAAAAATCATCCTCTTTATATGGAGTTGTATCAATCCATTCTGGAGGATAATCCCCAAATTTAACGTATTGATAAAGCTTATCTAAATCTGGATCATAATAAGTGTCATTAATTCTTGGATCAGTTATTACTTTGTTTGGATGCATAATAATAATTATTTGTACTCTTTCCTCATAGATTATCTAGATTAAAGCAGCTTTAAATCTCATTTAAAATTTACTTTTAATACAAATTTTTTTTAAAAGCAAGCCTTTATTTAAAATTTAATTTTTGTTTTTACTCTATTTTTATTTTGAGATTTGAATTCAAAAAGTCCTGTTTCAGTAAATATGGTCAACTCATCTCCAGATGTTTCTTCAATTGCAATTCCCTCAGACTCTAAATTTTTAACATAAACATTACCAATAAGTTTTAGAGATTTATCATCCTTGTCAAAAGAAAGCTTGTCCGAATAAGCCTCAAAATTACCACTGTTACTCTTAATGACTACATTACCTTTAGCCTCTAAATCACCTTCTAAAGTATTTATTTGAGAATCAGATGTAATTGTGTAATTAGTTAATTCCTCAGCAAAAGAAAATTCAGCTAATAGAAATAAAAACGATGCAAGAAATACGCTTTTCATTTATTCCCAACCCTTTTCTGCATTTTGAATAATCCATTGTGCAAGAATCTTATCCTCTCCATCCTTCAATTTATTTTTATAACCTTTCATAAAACCAATCCCATCATTAGCAATTATTTTTATTGAATTTACATCAGCTATTCCTCTTTTTTCAAGGTCAGAAAGTTTTAATGATTTGGATCCTTTAAGAACGACTAATCCACCTCTTACATGGCAGCCTGCACAAACATTTCTAAAAATTGTTTCTCCATTTCTAATATCAGAAGCCATTAGATATCTATTTTGCAAAGAGGTTTGAAAAATAATTATTAAACTTATTAAAGGAATTACGTATAGAAATTTTAATATTTTCATTTAATTTATTACAACCAAAGTCAGTTTAGCAATTAATTCTGAATCTCGATCTATCTATTTTAATAGTTCTACTGCTACGACAAGATTTCCTAATAATCCGTTTAAAATATTTAGTTGTTCTTTACTACCAAAAGCTATTAATACCTGACCTGGCTGAAGTATAAAATTACCGCCAGGGTTAGTGAACAACTTTTCATTTTCTTTAATGGCTAATATTTTTGCACCGCTTTTTTTACCTATTCCAAGTTCAGAAAGTGATCTTTTCTCCGCAGTTTCAAAAAGACTAATATCATTACTTAATTCAAATTCTTCAATTTCACATTCACTTCCTGCAAGCAGATCAAGAAAGTCAATGGCGATAGGTCTTAAAGCCATTGAGGCCATTGCTCTACCTGCAGCTATATAAGGGCTTACAACTATACTTGCCCCGGCTAATCTCAACTTACTTGCGGCTTCTTCAGTTCCCGCTCTTGCTATTACTCTTATAGAACTTCTTATCCCCTTAGCACTTAAAACCACATATAAATTTGCAGCGTCATTAGGCAAAGTAACAACCAAACTCTTACATTTTTCTAACCCTGCCAGTTTTAACGTCTCATCAAGAGTTGCATCAGCACAAAGAACTTCTAAACCATTTTCTTCAGCAATTTTTTTTCTATCTTCATCACTCTCAACTACTATGATAGGAATATTTTGGGTTTTTATTTGATTAGATATTTCCTGACCAACCCTCCCATATCCGCACAAAATTACATGATTTTCCATTTTTCTAAGAAGTCTTTTGAAACGTAATTCGTTTACTCTTTGAAAATAGCCGGATTCGAATAATCTAACAGCTTTTTGAAAGGTAAATTGAATAAAGATCAATCCGCCAACGATTACTAAAACAGTTACGATCCTGCCTTCAGGACTTAAAGGTTGAACTTCTCCAAAACCAATAGTGGTTATTGTGATTAGAACCATCCATAAGCAATCACTCCATTCCCATCCTTCTGTTATTCGATAGCCAATTGCACCTAAAAAAAACAGAAAGAATAAAGAATAAATAAGACCAAACCAAGGCCTTAAATAGTCTTTAATAAAATAGAACTCAAATAATCTAAGCTTCATATCCCTTATTATCGTTAACTATTCAGAAATTTCAAAAAATTTTTCTATTATGTTCCTAAAACTATTTATTTGTTTAAGTGAAATACCTATTAAGCAGGATAATAATTTTTATTTTCGTAGCTGTATGCGTTAAACAAATGATTACTGTTTCAGGTCTTATTTAATAATTTATTGAAATTTAATTCAAGGTTTTACTTGTACCGATTCAATAAGAAAATCAGAAGCTGCTTTTAACCAATCAGCGACTGTAAGACGAAGGTCAGGTTGAGAATATACAAGTGCGACAATTATTCCAACTAAGATTATCTTTACCATGGCAATTCAAATATTCTTATGAATTAAAGCACACCTATTTAGTAAAAAGAACCTTAAATTTATAAAAAACAGATTAATTAAAATTTCTCTAATTGATTAAACAAGTATTCCACTCTTCTTAGATTAACGCCTAAATCTGATTGACCTAATCTTGCTGCAGATCTTATTTGAATGATTCCTTTAGATCTATCTACATAACTTCTCACATCAAGCTTTAAAATCTCAAGATCATCAGGGAATCTAAAAATCAAGCTTCTACAAACACCTCTCCAATAATTCCTTCCACTTTCAATAACTTCTGTTCTAGGTAACCCTTCTGCCAGAGAAACAAGTTGAATGAACTTTTGATCAACATTTATTAGCTTCTTTTCTATTAAGACACTATTTAATGGATTAGTTATTGGAGCAAGACCTTGAATGGAGGAAACCATATTTTTAAAAACGATATAGATGTTCTAACCGATTTGATACACAAAGTGAGAGGGAAAAAGTAAAGAATTCTCATAAATTTGATCTCTTCATAAAGATTCCTTATTTTGTGATCAAAATTCTAAAATTTGAGATTTTTAATTGTTTTTTTTGATAGAGATGGTTGTCTACCTTTTTTACTAGTTAGTTTCCTAACCCATATAAAAACTCCTACAAACAAAAATATTTCTACAATAATTCCAAGCTGTATAAGGCTCATTTTTTGTCCTCTTTTTTCTTGTTGGTGCCCTCAATGTATGGCACAAGAATATTTAATAACCACTTTTTAAATGCATTTAACGATTTCATAATCTATTTATTTGCCTTTTCTCCATAAACTCCTTCTTTTAATGAGATCCTCTATATTTGGCCAAGCTGCTATTAATTCTTTAAGTGCCTTTCTATTAGGAGTATAGAAAACACATGACAATGCACTTATTACATAAAGTATGAACCATAACTTACTTTCTGAATAAGCTAAAAACAAAGAGAAAAGAAAACTTCCAATAAAGAAAAAGAAAAATGACCTATTCAATATTTCTAATGGAGTTCTTTTAAGTCTGTAAAATTTAATCTTTTTACTATCTTCTTCAGTATCTTTCTGAAATTTACTGTCGTACGAATTAATTATTTCTTCTTCTAGAACTTTTTCATACTCTAAATTATCAATTGGATCACTTTGACCCTTTTTATTTATCATTGGTATCTATACAGTACAAATATGGTAACTAATTTAAGGTATTTTAAAAAGTATTAAATTTTATCTGTTAACTGGAGCTATACGAACAGATCATGGTTTTGAAAGTACTTCAAGATTGTCTTATTTATAAAGGATAAATTAGTCAAAATATTCTTTTTAATTTTCCCAAATCTTTCAGTCATTTAAAAACAATCACTTCTATAAACTTCATAGCAATAATTAAATTGGGAGGCAATATCTAGATCTAGAGTTAAAATAGTTTAGAGATTTTAATAATATCTATATGCAAAGGTATTTGATTTCCTACGAATTTACAGATGGCGAGGATCAAGAAGAAGGGGCAGAAATGCTAATTAATTGGTACGAATCAGGTGGTCCCCAAAACAGACCCGAAAACTATGAGGTTCATTCTTGGATTTTTATGGTTCAAAACGGGATTGGACATTCTGTAGTAAGTGCAGATTCTCTTGAGACAATTTGGAAGCAATGGCATCCCTGGAGAAGGTTAATGGATATAAGTATTCAGCCGTGTATGGATCTTGATGAGACAGTCGGATTATTCAAAAAACAAAAAATGAATACACGGATAGTCTAAAAGCATTCACTTCCAAATATAAATTTCTTTTTAGTAGCACCTAATACTACATACATATTTCACTGCGTTAAAAAGGATAAGATTAATTTTCCATGATGAATGATTCTTATCACATTTACTTTAAAGGAGAAATTCTTTTCAAGAATTTAAGTAAAGATGAATTTGAATTTGTTTGGGGAAAACTTTATACATCTTATATAAATGCCCTAAATAAAGAGCTAACCTACGAATTAGTTAGCGAAAACAATATTATGGAGCCGGCCTTTAACCTTGAGCCATCTTACTAAATCAAGAATTAAATCCTAGATTATGAATAAAACAAGAAAAGCTCTTTTTCTTTTATTTTGAGGTACTCTTTCTCTTCTTTAGTTATATCTATAGCAATTTTATTTGCTTCAGTTTCAACATTCGAACTATAAGTTTCAAAGTTTTCCTTTCTTTTAAATAGGGCAACAATGCCAATATCCGTTATGAACCAAATAAAATGATCAGTTTCTCCAATTGGCTCTTCTTTTAAAGAA
This sequence comes from uncultured Prochlorococcus sp., assembly GCA_902525585.1. Classification (GTDB taxonomy): domain Bacteria; phylum Cyanobacteriota; class Cyanobacteriia; order PCC-6307; family Cyanobiaceae; genus Prochlorococcus_A. The sequence continues at coordinate 32,695 of CABZHQ010000003.1, forward strand.
TCAATAATCAAATCGCAGGTTGAATCCATTTAATTAATCTTAGAGGTGTTCTAGTTCCCCCCATTGCAAAACCTTACTGCCTCAGAATTGGTGCCACCATCTTCAATTATTTCTGTAACACATTTATTAAAAAGTTTAGATTCTTTTTTTACTGAACAGAATCCAAAAGCGATTGCAGCTAAAGCTATTGCCGATACGAAACTAGAACCCAGTTGTATAAAACCATAGGCAAACATAATGTTTTTCTTTCCAGAACATTTTTTTGAATCCTTTTTTTCTTCTGTCATTTTAAATATTTAACTCTTACAAACCTATTTGATTAATCTTGCGTTTGGGAAGTGTTGCCATAGAGAAAACCGAATTAAACAATTTTTAAACCGCTATGACAAAAATTAAAAATTTCAAGTTTAGATTGATTTTTCTTCACTTTAATTTTCAATTTGATACATCATGAAGAAAAAACTTTTTAAATTTTTTATCAACATTAGCTTCTGGTATAGAAAATTTATCTTTTTTAAAAAGTAATGATCCCACTGTTATAACAAGAGATTATGTTACTTTTTAAACTATATTTTATTTTTTTTGATGAAGTATTAATACTTAAAAATTTTTCCAGAAAAGCTTGTTTTGATAATGCTCCCGAAGAGTTATCCACTTTTTGAGCGTTTTTCAACAGGGTTTTCCACAATATGTTGATTAAATTTGAATTTCTATGTGCAAAATAAAATATTATCTTTTTTTAAGAAAAAACTATCCACAAATTTTTTTTGGGATCACTATGATTTCTAATGTCTTTCAAATAATTTTAAGAACAAATCTTATGAATCTAAGCGAGACAAAAAAAGATTCACATCCCGAAATCAGAAAAGATTTGGAAAAATCTAAGCTTAAAGTTCTTACTAATGAAAATGATTTTTTGGTAAAAAACCTAAAAAAGGCTGGATAATATATTAGAGATAAAACTTTTTAAACAACAAAATTTCAAAAATACCTTTCTAGTACGAAATAATGATTTCTTAAATGATTACCCAATAAAGTTTAAGTTTATCAATTATAAAATTTTTATTAAATATATAAAGTAATACGCCTGATACTAAACATAAACAGCAAATCCTGGTTATATTATCCAAATCTCAGTAAGAGATCAGATTAGAAATATAAACGGGAAATTTAAAGTTCTTAAAATTATTTAAAAATTTAGTTTTTCCTGTATCCGCACCATAGTTTCTAAAAAATGAATATCCAAGAACTTAAAGTCAACTACAAAAAGCTTTTAAACAAAGCTGCCAAAGCAAACGGTCGTAAAGAAACTGTTTCCTACTTAAATCGTGCTGCTAAAATTAAATCAAAAATCTATTCAAACACTAAAGTAGATTGCTTTAGATGTAATGGGACAGGTTTTCTAAGAATTTCATTAGATGAGACTAAAACATGTCTATCTTGTTATGGGAAGGGTTTTTTAATTAAAGAAATTCAGCAGGTTTAAAAATTTTTGATTGTTCATGAAAGATCTCATTCAAGCTCACAAAAAATTAATTAAAACAGTTAAAGAACAAATGGGATTTTCTGATTATGGTATGTATTGGTTAGCTTTCCTGGAAGGAGGTCTAACTATATGGCTGCTGGATAGAATATTTTTCCACTGGTTAAAGTTTTAATTTTTATTTAAGTAAAAAACTTCTACAGGTATTAAATAAATTAATTTATCGAAACCATTTGAAAAGTTGTAGGATGGTAAAAAACTAATATGCAATTACTGGGATTAATTCTTCTTCTAGCTAGTAGCTGGTATTTATGGAAATTAACATCAAACTTTCTTGATGAACCAACAAAAAAAGAACTGACTAATAGTTTAAATAACCTCAAAAATAAATTCTCTGAGGGAAAACAAAATTTCTCTAAAGCAAAAATAAGCGAAGCTTGGGAAAAATACAAAGAAGAAGGTGGTGCTTTATCTAATAAAGAAAAAAGCTAGTGGACTTTTTTATTATTACAAGTCTCACTAAAGATATTTCTAGAATTGATCTAATTGGTATTTTGTTTGGTCATTTAATTTTTGGTGTTGCATTGACACAGCTTTTAGATTGGACGTGGTTAAAGAACCTTATGAGTGAAGAAGATAAAACAAGGATGCTTAAAAGTTATACATGGAAAGACTTATTAGTCGATGGAGCAATTTTCACAGTAGTTCTAGGAATAATCTTTTTGATAATTAGCATTTTTCTATAAATGAACGTAACTTACATCCTTTTAGTTTTTTTAATGATATCAATTGTGATTTTCACTCAAATAATCAATTCCTCCGATAAATCAAAATAAATGACCGAAGTAACTAGCAACTCCTCAACTGGATGGTACTTAATCGCTTTGGTAAGCACTTTATCTTTTTTAGCCTTAATTTACTTCGGCCAAAAAAGATAGAGTAAATTTTGAAAGACTATTTAAATTCATAAAAAAAGCTCTGCAACTTCATGAAATGCAGAGCTTTTAATTATTAAGTAACTGATTTATATAAATCTATTAATTATAAAACCTTTTTTCTTAATCAAAGAAAAAGAGACCGATGAATGTGATGAAGATACTGAATTCACGGCCCCTTTAATAACCGCATTTTTCGGTAGATACGACAATGAATCACCTCCTTTACTAATGTTTTTTTAAAGATAACTAAAAGAATGAAACAAGGAAAGAAATTCGTTAAAAATTTAAAAGTTTTTTAACAAATTAACAATATAAATCTCTTAAAAATAAAAATATAGATATTACCAAGGCAAAACCTCTCCGTTGGCATGCCAAAACGAACCCGAGTTATTTTTATTTAAAGAATCAATACGTTTTAAAAGTCCATTTGCTGATTCTTCAGGACTAATTCCATTTCTTGTAAAGCCAGTCATTCTTGTACTCACTAAACCAGGATGCAAAATAGCTACATAAATATCATCTCTTGATAAATCTATAGAAAGTGATTTTGCTGCCATTGACAAAGCCACCTTAGACATCCTGTAACCATAAGAACTTCCAGATGAATTATCTTCAATAGATCCCATTCTACTTGTGATAAAAGCAACTTTAGAAGATCTTTTTAAAAGGTGTTTAAGTGATTGGGTCATAAATATTGGGCTCAATGCATTAACTTCAAATTGCCGCAAAATACTTTTTTTATCTAAGTTTTCGAAAGAATTAAATTCATAAATTCCTGCATTATGAATTAAGCAATCTAAATTAACTCCAGATAGTTTTTTACACAAATTTGTTATCGACTCATCAGATGAAATTTCTATATTCTCTTCAACTCTCACTCCTAAATCTCTAAGTTCTTTTGAAGCTCTCCTACACGTAGCAATTACATTATCTCCCCTCTTATGAATTTGCCTACATAGTTCTAATCCAATACCCCTATTTGATCCTGTAATTAGATAAGTCGGCATCTTTAAACTAAAAAATAAAAAATCAATCTAAATCCAAATATAAAATAAACAAACTAGAAAAAGAAAAAATTTATAAAATTCCTTATCAGATTTATTACGGTTATAATAGTTTTGGTTTACTAAAGAATTTATAAAGAAAGCAAAGATATTTTTATATCAAAATTTAATCTATGGAAATTTTCAATCAGGAATTTATACAAGAGATTGTTAGGTTAACGTGGAGAAATCCTGCTTTCATGGCTATAGCTATAGCATTAGTCTGGCTTATCCCACAATTATTAATCAGAAAAATAATGGCAAAAAAATATGAACAAAGAAAAATAGAAATTCAGAAAAATAAAATTCAGAAGCTTTACCCAAGCAATACTCCTAAATAAGATTTTTATTTATAAGATGATCTAATGAATCAAAAGAATCCTTTTCGAATCTAAATGAAATATGACCTACAAAATAATTAGAATTGATGGAAAAGATGACGAATTAACCGCTCAAAGTTTTGATAATTATTCAGATGCTTACGATTTGTTAGAGGAACTATATGGTGATTTATGTTGTTCAGATGCTGATTATGGAGACATAACCTATTACGATATTGTGGAAAATAATTTAAAAAATATTAATGGAGAATAAAAAATGGGTCCCCTCCCAAGAAGAAAATATGGGGGTAATAACGAGTGTATATGAATTCATTAAAGAAGAACTTTCAGAACTTCAAAAAAAAACTGGATGTCCCGATTCATTTATTTATGATTTTATTGGCAAGATTCAGGATGAATGGCATCCAGAATCTTGCCACTCCATAGTTAGAAATAAAAAAAGGAAAAATTAGAAAATATTAAATCCTCAACTCAAATTTATAAAATTTATCTAATATAGTCTGAATTTAAAAATATTAAATCATGATTATTAGAATACTAGGTATCGTACTAATCCTTGGTACGATTGCATATTATGGTTTAGTTTTAACTGGGCAAAGCAACCTTTAGTTTTTAATTTTTAAAAATTTCTCATGAAATGGCCTCCTACTTTGTGTTGGACAGCACCAAAAACTATTAATGGTAATAGGCATTTTCAAGTTAAAGCTTATGGTGGGAAAAATGAAGATAGATGGGTTGATATTTTTCCTACCAAAAATAAGAAAGATATTAAAAGAATCTCATGGGCAAAACTAAAATCAGAATGGACTAGTGGATGGTTAAGGCTCCCAAAAGATAAAGATTAATTTGTCTATGTAAACAAATATTATTAACCAGAAAACTGTAAAAAGTAATACCTAACTCAAAAAAAATAACTTCTAAAATTTTTTAAATTGCTGTTTAATATGAAGTCAGAACCGAAGAAAAAACTCCCAAATAAAAAAGTTATAAGTTCAGCAAAATTTGAGGCTAAAGAACAATTTACAAAATCTGCATTAGAAAATTTAAAAACAGAAAATGAAAGACTTGTTAATTCACTAAAAAAATCTGGGGAGATTAAAGAATCAAAAAGAAAATAGACTTACAGTACTTAAAAATTTTTATTATTATAGAAATTTATAGATTGAGAAATGATTGAAAAAATCTCTCTAGCAAATTCTCATTTACCTCAACTTATTGGGTTCGTACTGATGTCAATTGGTTACACATTAGGCAATAAATTCTACCTTCCGGAAATCAAACAAAAGTAATAATTTTTGAGTTATTAAATATATTTTAAATAAATAACATTGAAAATACATTCCTGATAAAAATTATTCAACATTTTATCTCATTTAAAGTAAAAACTTTAAATTTAATTCTGTAATTCAATTAAGATTAGTCTTAGGATGTAGCTGACACATAAATGTAACAGTAAAGTCCTTAAAAATGTGAAATCCAAAGAAAAAGTAAGAATTCATACTAATTTTTTTTAAATATGTTACATTCATTAATAATTCAAGTTAAGTTTTCCTCTGTCAATAAAGCAAAAATGAGGAAATGTTTCATGTATACAAATGTCATTTACTCTTTGGCTTACTAATTGATCACGAATGAATTCTAAAAATGGATGCACTTACTAGTTTTATAGTTGTTATCATCGCAATTACAATTCAATTCTCTTTATACGCCATCAAAAGGTTGCAGGAACCTTTAGAACCAAATTATTTAATTGATAAAAATTCGAAAAAAATTAAAAACAACATGGGGAAATTCTGGAAAAATGCCGAAATAACAAATGGGAGATTAGCTATGATTGGTTTTTTAGCTTTGATAATAAACTACGGTTTTTTTGGGTGGATAATACCTGGTTTTATTTAAATTATCAATACATTAAGGTCTTAAAGAAAAAAATAAATCTCTCGTTCAAAACAAACTCTCCTTTTAAAAAAAAAATTTTTATTATAAGTAAAAAAGCAATTGAGTAATTCTGATTTTGATAAAAATGGATTGGATAACTATGGGATACATTGGCTTCAATATGCTGCTTTTGCCGTCTCTGGTTTTGCTATATTCACAACTTGGGCATTTTTTTATGATGAAAGATTCCACAACTTTGTAATGAATATTTTCAGGGTTATTAACTGCAGTGGGTTCAACTGTAATGGAGCATTTTAAAATTCTATGGCTAATCCAGATCAAAAAACAATATTAATTGATAATGCTTTTGAGGAAATAAAAAACATTTGTATAAATCTTCAAAAAGATACTGATGCTTCGAATTCAGAACTTAAAAGTTTACTAAAACTAATTATTAATGAATGGGAAGAAAAAGATGAACAAAAAACTGGTTTTGGATTCAGGTAAAGTTAGCCACTTTCTAAGAAGAGAATTAGGACTAAAATCATTTTAATATGAACAGATTTTTTACTTTTAGAATTTAATATTTATAATTTACTTTTTTAGAAAGAAATTAAAAAGGAATGAATCTCAAATAGAAGATTCATTCCAGATTTAGCATTAGTTTTATCTAGATTTAAATTTTATAATTAAACTCCTCTGGTGGACTGTCAATCATTAGATCCCTCCTATTCAACAGGTTAAACCTACGCCTTACTCATTAAGAAAGTAAATCAGTAAAAATGCTGATTTATTATTTTCTAAAATGTTTGGATTAAAGATGCCAATTCTGGTGCATCTAATAAAAGTGCAAAAAATGTAAGCACAACTAATAAAAATATGGAAAAGTAGAATTGAATCATGATTCAAAATTACTTAAAAAGAATTTTTTAAGTTGTATAAAATAATGCTTTGTTTACATAATTCAATATCTCTACCTAGAGAAGTTTAATTAGAGAATAATTAAGATGCTTCAGGAGAAAATATAGTCCTATTTTTTTGCCAATACTTACACCCTTTAAGTAAATGATCACCCTGTGGTATACGTTTTTCGTATTTTGGACAGATCAAAATGGTAGCAAAAGTTTCTGTAGTGCTGTAGCGAAAGTGATTGCAAGTAATACAAATCTTTGTTCGTTTTCGTTTTAGGGTAGATTCTTTTAGATATTCCCATTTTGACGGATTTACCTTGATCATGATTACTGGAATTTATTAGTAACAATTTGCCAACCTCCTGAAATTAATTCATTCCATGTTTCACAAGCACACTCAATAGAATGAAGTCTTGAATTTTTAATTTGGGCTGGTTCACCTAATTCATTTGCGTAGAAAAGATGAGTATATATTTTTAAGTTATTAGATAAAGATTTCTTATAACTCTCAAAAAAAATTAATAAACCACTTTTTTTGTTAAACAACCAGCCAGTTGGGGGCTCAATAAGGCTGCAATGATAAAAACAAGTCCGAACATTAGCGACTCCTGAAGTCATGAAGATAATACAGTTGTACTATTAAAATAAATGTACTACTCATAGACGTCAAGTATTTCTCTGGTAAATATTTAAAAACTAAAATTACTTTCTAGAAATAATAAGCCGTAAACTTCTTATTTGGTAATAGTGAATACAAGTAAACCCTTGAAAAGGAAAATATCATTTAAAGAGTATCTCCAAAAGAATGCAATGTGTCGAAATCCCTTCCATTTAGGATGGAACAAAGGCTGGTCTTTTTTATTTTTTTTAGAGGGTGGCATTGCAAAAATTGAAGCAAAAGGTTTTGGTATTTCTATTACAACAAAAGTTAAGGAAGGAGAATCACCCCTAGAATCTGCGGATAGATTAGTCTCGAAAGAGCAAAGGATTAGAAAATCAAGATATTATTCTTGGGTTAAATCTATTAATGAAAAAACAATAAATTAACCAATCCTTAAATTTCTAAAGTAATTTGTTGACAGTCAATTTAAAATAGAAAATAGTCATTTGTTTTTCGTGTCTAGTAAATTTTATGAATGGTGGAAAAACCATAGAAAAGTTGTAACCTATGGAGCTTTTATCATCTTGTTTGGTTTTTATTTATCTCCAGTTGTCAAAGAAGCAAAATACAAAAACCAATGTATTAAGTACTCTTCTAAAGGAGCTTTAACTAAATTTAATAAGGACGATATAGGAGAAACTTTACTAGAAGAAACAGGTTTGAATATTGATGAACTAGCAAAGATTGAAGGTTATAAGAATTGCATTAATTAAAAAGTTCGAAAAAATTACGCTGAGTTTTTAAATGATTAAAGGTATGTTTAAACTTATTTTATTAATATTATTATTTGGATTTATATCAATAAGTCCAAAAACAAGATATTTGCTTGGCAAAACTCTAAAAGAAATTTCTTCATTTCTTTTATGGACTGTTAAATATGAAGATAGAGAAAAATGGATTATAGATAAACCAAGTTGGATACCTAGCCAAAAACTTAAGCCATCGTATTAAATGAAGACTTATTTAGAAGAACGAATTGAATGGTACGACGATAATTATAGAAATGGTAATGCTTTAATCTCTGATAAGCAGTTCGACCAACTTGAAAAAAATTTATTAAGAACAAACCCTAATTGTGATTACTTTAAAAAGAAAAATAAACTAGTTCTACCTTCATTAGAAAAGGATTCAATAGACGAATTTTTGAAAGGATTATTAGTAGATACCAGATTATTAATTGAACCGAAAATTGATGGTTGTGCTGTTGCTTTGCAATATAGGGATGGAACCTTGGAGAAAGCAATTTCAAGAAAAGGGGCAGACGTTACTAGTAAACTTATTAAAGTCCAAGACATTCCCAATAATCTCCCTTTACGAGGAGTTCTTCAAGTTAGAGGTGAATTATATGCACCCAAACAAAGTCCAAATATCTCCCAAAGAATCGCTTCTGGATTTCTAAGAGCTAAAGAAGGATTTTCTGAAAGTCTTAGCTTCTGCGCATTTCAAATACTTAATTCAACACTTAACCAATATGAGTCCAAAAAGAGTCTTTCAGAGCTTGGCTTCAAGATCCCTCAGGATATTTCATGCAACTTTACGAGCCAAGTTCAAGTATTTAGAAAACAATGGCTAGAAGGGAAGCTTTTTAGTAAATATCCAACAGATGGAATAGTAGTAAAAATAAATTCTAGAAAATTACAATTGATTAGAGAAAAATCAAATTTAGATTATCCTTATTGGCAAGTGGCAATAAAACGTTAATGGAATTAATACACCAGATTTTTCCTACTTGGCATATTTACTTGGATATGTTTTTGGTTGGCTTTGCAACTTACGGTTTTCTGAGAATTAAGAAAAAAATAAAAACTAAATAAAGTTTTTAAATCATCCGTGGTCATTAAGCATGGATTTAAGTTGTTCGGCATCTAATTGTTCAAGATAATTTCTCATTGCCAACCAAGATTTTCTACTTTCTAACTTTCCACTTTGTTTTAATAAATTTGCGGAAACTTGATCTATCAATTCTTTATGAGTCATATTTATATTCTTCATCAAGTTCAATGACAACACCATTAAAAAATTCTGCTAATAATTTTGATGGGTCTTGAATAGATATCTTTCTATCTACTTTTGATAATTTCTTTTTGATTGGATTTAAGTTAGTCATAAAGATTCAGGTAATTCAAGTTCTTCAAAAGTCCAACCTTCCAATTGAAGGTCATGCCATTTATCCCAAGCATTATCCAAATACATTTGAGTGGATGATTTGATTGCCATTGGCTCACCAAGATCATTTGCATAATATGTATGAGCAAAAATTCTCATACTATTTCTTGGAGATTTTTTGTTCCTTATAAATAAAATTAATCTGCTGCGGTCTGGGCTAAGCAACCAACCACTTGGTGACTCATTACGATAACCATAAGAAAAATTAGTCCAAACGTTAGCTCCTCCTAAAGTCATTACTTAGTAATACATGTGTACTATTAATATAAATACATTTGAAATAAATCGTCAAGTATTTTGGCAAACAAATTATTTATACTGATAGAGAATAAAAAAACTTAGTTATTCCTAAAAGATAAAATACCTACCAAAAGCCTTTATAGGAGGCATTTTGATAGGTAGCACCGGATCCCCGTCAGTTCTCTGCTGCATCGACCTGGAAATGCCAGAAGAGGATTCAAAGTGGGCTTTCGTTTCCGATTACAAGATCGGTTTACTACCGCATCACGACAGTTTCCTCATGTCGAAAGAGAGTCAGATCAGAGCACATAAAGAAGAACTTAACCAAAGATCTAGTAATCTAACTCTAACTTATTTTTTTATGCATTTGGAGATGGCCAAATATCTCTTACCATAGTTAATAAAACTTGAGCCTCATCATATCTTTCTGAATGGGTTTTACCATTTAATAAAAATGTGATATGAGCCATTTTTCTTCCAAGAATTTCTCGAGATTTGCCATAACAATGAATATTAGAACCCTCAATTTCAGATAACATTTTAATTCTGGTTTCAATTGAGATAGGGAAATTCTTTCTTAATCCCAGTAGATTTATCATAATTGCCCCTGCACAGTTCATTTTAATTTCAGGTGGGATTATCCCAGAAGAAATGCAGACATATTGATCAAACTGACTTGAAGTACAAGCTTCAATAGAGAAATGAGCTGAGTTATGTGTTCTAGGAGCTATTTCATTAATTAAAAGGCCATTATCTCCATAGAAGAATTCAATAGCTAAAACTCCAACGTAGTTAAGTTCATTGACGATTGAAGAGAAAATATTTATTGCAAATAAGTTCAAATCATATTCATTTGTTCCAGGTGCAAGAACCCAATCACAAACATGGTTTGATTGGAACGTCTCAACTATTGGAAAGAATCTTATCTTACCGGTCCTATCTCTCGAACCAACAAGAGCCAGTTCTTTTTCATACTCTATCCATTCCTCTATTAACCATTCATTAGAACTATTCTCTGTTAAAAAAGAATCTAAATCTTCTTTTGTCTTTATTTTTCTGTTCCCTTTGCCGTCATATCCTCCTTTATTTGATTTTGCCATTAGAGGAAAAGTCCAATTATTGATTTCCTCATCCGAGAGATTTTTAAAATCTTCAATACTTATCCATTTTGGGCAGGGAATATTCATTCTGTCTATTAATTTTTTTTGAGAAAACCTATCTACTAATGGCTTAATTGCATTAAGGCTTGGAACAAAAATATCTTTATTGTCAATTAAATTTAATTTATCAATTTTTATCCATTCATTTTCAAAAATTATTTTTTCACACTCATTAATTAATGATTTATTACCTCTTATCTTTAAAGGATCAGCTTCTATGACATGATCTGCTTTTAAACCAGCAGGATCATCACAAGATTTTGTTTGCACACATACTTCTAGATCTCTTTTTTTTGCTGCCTCGGTTAACATCAAAGCCAGTTGACCACCTCCAATTATTCCTATGGAATAATTTTTCTTAATATCGTTTATATTTTTTTTAAAACTCATAGCATGATTTTATTACCATTTGTAATTCTTAACAACTGAATTTTTAAGGATCTAGAGCTTAGATTTTGCTAATATACTAAGTATTTAATACCCAATATTTATAAATTTTAACCAGGAAATCAATTGTGAATAAGAGAAAAATATTAGTCCCATTAGGTGATAAGTCATACGAAGTAACTCTAGAAGCAGGGATACTGAATAATATCAGCGAAGAACTTTTAAAAATTGGAATAACAAAGAATAGAAAAATACTTGTGATTTCAAATGAAGAAATATCAAATTTGTATGGAGAAAAATTTTTAAATAATTTAAAAGATAATAAATTTCAGGCCAAAATGTTCCTTATTAAGGCTGGAGAATCATATAAAAACTTAAAAACCTTAAGTGAAATATATGATGTAGCATTTGAATTTGGCTTAGATAGAAATTCAATAATCATTGCCCTTGGAGGAGGAATTGTTGGAGATGTAAGTGGTTTTGCAGCTGCGACTTGGCTGAGAGGTATCGAATATATTCAGATTCCAACAACATTATTATCAATGGTTGATTCATCTGTAGGAGGAAAAACAGGAGTAAATCATCCAAAAGGTAAGAATTTAATAGGAGCTTTCAATCAACCTAAAGCAGTTTTTATTGATCCAGAAACTTTAAAAAGTTTGCCCAAAAGAGAATTTAGTGCAGGCATGGCCGAAGTAATAAAATACGGAGTAATAAGAGATAAAGAACTTTTCGAATACTTAGAAATTGAAAAAAACAAAAATGAACTTAGAAATCTCAAAAATGAATATTTAATTAAAATAATTAATAGTTCAATTAAAACAAAGTCTCATATTGTTTCTCAAGACGAACATGAAAATGGTGTTAGAGCAATATTGAATTATGGTCATTCTTTTGGTCACGTTATTGAAAATTTATGTGGATACGGCAAATTTCTACATGGTGAGGCAATATCAATTGGTATGAATATTGCGGGGGAAATAGCGATTGAGAGAGGGTTATGGTCTAAAGAAGAATTAGAGAGGCAGAAAAATCTTTTGAAGAGTTACGATCTTCCTACCGAGATCCCCAAAATAAATAAAGAAGACGTTCTAACAATACTCATGGGCGATAAAAAAGTTCGTGATGGCAAAATGAGATTTATATTACCGAAAGAAATTGGTGCTGTTGATATATATGATGACGTAGAAGATTCATTATTTTTAAAGTTTTTTTCTTAACGCAAACATGTTGAATTTATATTCATTTTCTTTTCATTAAACTTTTTAAAAACAAACCACTTAAAATCCCCTAAACAAACAGGATCAACGAGTCTAAGTAATGCCTCTCTTCTTAGAAGGGCATTTGATAAATCCTCTTTAATTTCTTTCTGAATTCCGTAAAGTCTCTCTGCCAATCCAAGAGCCAATAAAGCCTCACCTTGTTTAGTTATTCCAACAGTATCAAATCCAAGAGTCTCAGCATCGTTAATTAAAGTTTCTATGCACACATGAGATGTTAAATCGCAATTTCCAGGAGAATCTAGGACATTATTCGTCATTTTTTGATTTTCATAAGAAACTATTGTCCCATCAGAAATCTTAGAGGTATAGTATTTTTTGGCTTCTTTAGCGTAATCAATTATCAATAAAATACCATTATTAATTTTTTGATAAATAGCTTTTAACCATTTTGAGTTATCTATATGCCATTCTGTTGTCCATCCTTCAAGAGCATCTTCAGGCGGAATAGTGATTCCCAACTCACTTTTAGCAAGTTCAATACTTTTTCTCAATTCACTTGTAATTGGCATTTCATCAAAATATAATTTATGAGATTTTTTGTCGATAGAAACTGCTTGTCGAAGTAATTTTCCTTTTGAGAAGGTTATTCTCTCTACTGGCAAAGCATCCAAAACCTCATTTGCAAGAACTATTCCATTAATATTATTTTCCTCTACTTCTTCCAAACCTTTCCATAAAATATCAATGTCTAAGTTTAAAAATTCTTCCAATTTATTTTTTTGTTTTTCTACCATCCCTTCATTAGGTTCAATAATTACAAAAGAAACTCCTTCCAAAAAATTCTTGTTATTTTTTAAAAAATATTTAATTAATCCACTCATAAAGCTTCCATCACCTGCTCCAAATTCAATTACAGCTAATTTCTGATTAGATAAAAAGCTATTTTTAAACTGAATCAACCAATCTTCTATTTGTTTACCAACAAAAAAAGCAAAATCATCAGATAAAGAGGGTGATGTGACAAAATCTCCTCGAACGCCTAACTCAGCTTTACCGCTGCCGTAATAACCATTAATAGGATCATTTAATACGAAATTCATAAAGTCATAAAAACTCAAAGTCCCACCCATATTTATTATTTTTTTTACTAACCAATCTGGATTATTCGCGGGTAAGCTATTCATCGGCGAAAATATAAAAAGACAGAACTTATTTATGCCTTCAAAGATTAACTATTTATTAGGAATATTTCTATCTATATTAGTTTTAATTTCACAAAAACCCGTTTTCGCTATAAATAATCCAAATCTCTTACCAGAAGAAAAAACTCCAGTAATTGATTTAGCTAAAACATTAAGCCCTAATCAGAAAAAATCTTTAGAGGAAAAGCTCAATAATCTAGAAGTTGAAAGTGGATGGAAAATTAAATATTTGTCTCAGTTTGAAAGTTCTCCTGGTAGCGCAATAAAGGACTATTGGGATCTAGATGAGACAAGTTTGTTGATAGTTGCGGATCCAAGAGGGGGAAATTTGCTGAACTTTAACGTCGGAGAGGCTTATTTTAATTTTATGCCAAGATTATTTTGGGTCGAACTTCAAACAAGATTTGGCAACCAATACTATGTTAAAGATCATGGTGAGGATGGTGCGGTATTAGATGCAATTGATTCAGTAAAGATTTGCCTCGAAAGAGGAGGATGCCAAGTTGTCCCTGGCCTACCCAAAGAGCAATATATATGGACTTTATGTACATCTATTCTTGGAGGTTTAGTAGCAGGTTTCGCATCTGCTCCAAGAAAAGAAGGTCAAGTCATATCAATTGGATTTTTAGCTCTTCTTTCTCCTTTATGGGGAATGTTATTTGGAATTTTTGGTTTGGCACCGATAATATCCAGAACAAATGATTTGTTACCTTTATTTAAAAATGGTTTAGCTTTTACAGCCGCAGGAATTGCAGGTTATATCTTGTCTCAAACATTGTTTTCAAGATATGAAAAGCCCAAAAATACTTAAAATATGAACAAAAATATCTAATCCTAAAAAAATTTTTCTTCTTCACGAATTTCACCAGATTCTGAATACCATCGATGAGAAACATGACTTAATCCCATCTTTTTAAACTCAATCCATGAAAAGTTAATTAGTAACTTCCCATCTTCATCAGTTTTATATCTTGGCACCACAGCAGTGTTGAAATAAATTGTTCCTTTGCTATCAATTTTAAACATCTCTCTTAAACCAAGATTTCTTTTAAGCCGGTTGTGCATATGACCAAAAATTACAAGATCAACTTTTCTTTTCTTTTGTATTTGAGAAATAGCCACAGACAAATCTCTATCTCCCCAATCTAATGAGGGTAATTTCCAGTCTTTCCCGCAAATGCTTTTAGGTTCTGAGCCTAAACCCGATGGGCCAGCATGAGACATAATTATTAAAGGAATATCTTCGACACTCTCTTCTGAACATTTGATAATTTTATTTATTGAATCTTGTTCGGTGATAGGTCCATAAACACCTTTAACTTCTTTCGAAAGATAATAGCCACCGCCAGAACTACATGGTCTAGCAGACAATAAATTTATTTGATTATCAAAAACTTTCAAATCCCATGCACAATATTTTTCACCAAGAACACGTATCTGCTTTGAGAGAGTTTCGCCTGTAGAATCTTTCCCTCTATCATGATTCCCTAAAATCACAAAAGTAGGAATTTTGATCTCATTGATTTTTTTAATTATTTTGACACTCCCATCAGAAATATCACCAACAAATAAAACAATATTTGGGTTGATAATCGATAAAACTTTCAAGTCTAATTCAGACCATTGACCATGACAGTCACCAACAATAGCAATTTTTAAATTTGTCAGAATTTTTTCTGTTTAAAGGCATATAATCTATTTAGAGATATTCTAAATCCTGACCAGTATAACTTCTACTGCAAAACAGAAATCATTTCAAAACGAAGAGGATTTGATTTCTGAAATAAAGGAGCGTTGCAAAAAAGCTAATGCAATTATTCTTGCGCATTATTATCAAGCTCCAGAGATTCAGGAAATTGCGGATTTTATTGGGGATTCATTAGATCTATCTAGGAAAGCTGCTAATAATGATGCGGATATAATAATTTTTTGCGGCGTGCACTTCATGGCCGAAACCGCAAAAATACTTAGCCCTAATAAAACAGTCCTATTACCAGATATTGACGCAGGATGCTCATTAGCAGATGATTGTCCCTCAGATAAATTTCAAAAGTTCAGGGAAGAAAATCCAGATCACTATGTTGTAAGTTATATAAATTGTACTGCAGAAGTAAAAGCTCAAAGTGATCTGATATGTACAAGCAGTAATGCAGTCTCATTAATTAAAAAGATACCTGAAGATAAAAAGATAATATTTGCTCCAGATCAGAACCTTGGGAGATGGGTAAAGAAAAATTCAGGAAGAGATCTTAAATTATGGCCTGGCAGCTGCATTGTTCATGAATCATTTAGTGAAGAAGCACTTCTAAAACTAAAATTTCAAAATCCAGGATCAAAAGTCATTGCTCATCCTGAATGTAGTCAAAATTTACTAAATCTCTCAGACTTTATTGGATCAACAAGTAAGCTGCTTGATTTCGTAAGTAAAGATTCATCTAAAACTTACATGGTACTAACTGAACCTGGAATAATTCATCAAATGAAAAAGAAAGAACCAAACAAAATTTTTATTGAAGTCCCCGACATAGAAGGTTGTAAATGTAACGAGTGTCCATATATGAAATTAAATACTTTAGAAAAAATTCTAGATTGTTTGAAAAACAATTCACCATCTATCGAACTTGACCCAGAAATAATAAGAAAAGCCTATGTACCGATAAAGAGAATGCTGGATATGAGTAATTAATTTAATGCAAATACTTTATTTTCCTTATTAATTTTTAGGAATGCATTAAGGTTTGTAGTGTTTGGATTAAATTCACTTACCTGATTATTTCTTTTAATTATATTTACTAGCTCTTTTTCACCAGCTCTATATTGTTTATCTTTTCTAGTTCCAATTTCTCTTTGAAGAATAGGGTTTATATTCATTTTTACTTCTATGTCTGGAATAATTCCAGATTTGTTTATATCAGTGCCGTTCGGAGTTAAATACTTAGCGACTGTAACAGTTAGACCTGAACCATCAACTAAAGTTCTCATAGATTGAACTAGACCTTTACCAAACGTTTTCTTACCAACTAATTTTCCTCTTTTGTTATCTTTTATTGCACCTGAGACTATTTCACTAGCACTTGCAGAGCCCTCATTAACTAAAACAACTAAGGGCTTTTTTGTTAGAGCTTGACCGTTTCCTTTTTTTGTTTCTTTTAAACCATCTTTACTTACTGTACTTACTATTACTCCTTTGTTAATGAAATGCCTTGAGATATCAATACTTGATTCTAATAAACCTCCTGGATTGCTTCTTAAATCAAGAACATATCCTGCGACTTTTTTTGTTTCTAAATCCTTAATAGCATCTCTAGTCTCTTTTGATGCATTTGCATTAAACTGTTTAATTCTTACATAGCCAATTAATAAGCCGTTTTTGGTTTGATTGACTTTACTTGATACAGATTTAATTTCAATTTTTTCTCTTGATAAAACCTTAAAAAAGGAATTAGAACCTCTAAGAATTTCAAGCTTTACTTTAGTACCTCTTTGTCCTCTAATTAATTTCACCGCCTCCTCAATATTCATACCTTCAGTAGAAATATCATCTATAGACAATATTTTATCTCTAGCTTTAATTCCAGCATCAAATGCAGGAGTGCCCTCTATAGGAGAAATGATTATTAAATCATCAGATTCTTTATCTTTAACTATTTGGATACCAACTCCAGTTAATTCACCAGAGGTATCTATTCTCATTTGATTAAATTCCTTAGGTTCTAAAAATCTTGTATAAGAATCATCTAAATTAGAAAGCATATCTCTAATCGCATCATATGCTTCATTGCTGTCTGAATATGTTTTTGATAAAACTTCTTTTCTTAGATTGATCCAATTGGACTTTTGAAATTTGCCGCTTGAATCAAGAAAATCTCTATATACAATTTGCCAAACATGATCAATTACTTCTTTATAACTATTATTTAAAACTGTTGCCTCTGCAAAATTATTTAAAAATAGTCCAGAAAAGGATGTCGCAAACAGAAATATAAATTTTTTTTTAAGCAATTTTTTTATCTTCAAAAAACTCGATATTTTTTTTATTATAAAAAGAATTTATTTATATTTCAAAATTTTGACAACTCCTTAAGGATCAATCCACTTTCCATCATCCTTAATAAGTTGGATTAAAGCATTAACTCCCTCATCTTCAGGTACTCTTTTTATCTCTTCTTTCCTTCTATATAAGGCAATAGTTCCTTTACCTTTTCCAACATAACCATAATCAGCATCTGCCATTTCTCCTGGCCCATTAACAATACATCCCATTATTGCTATATCTAGACCCGTTAAATGTGAGGTGGCGTTCCTAACTTTATCTACAACTTCTTCTAGATTGAAAAGTGTTCTACCGCAACTAGGACAACTGATGTATTCAACCATTGTTTTTCTTAATCCTAAAGATTGCAAAATTGAATAGCACACTGGTATTTCCTTTTCTGGAGCTTCTGTTAAAGAAACCCTGATGGTATCTCCTAATCCCTCTGCTAAAAGCGTTCCAATTCCAGCAGTACTTTTAATCCTTCCATAATCACCATCACCAGCTTCGGTCACTCCTAAATGTAAGGGATAGTTATATCCTTCTGAGTCAAGCCTATCTGCAATCATTCTGTAAGCTGCCATCATGACCGGAGCCCTAGAAGCTTTCATAGAAATAATTATGTTATGAAAATCAAGCTCATCACAAATTTTGACGAACTCCATCGCAGATTCTGTCATTCCTAAAGGCGTATCTCCATAAGTAAAAAGCATCCTCTCAGATAGAGACCCATGATTAACTCCAATCCTTAGAGCTTTGTTTTCAGCCTTTAAAACTTCAACTAAAGGGGTAAATCTTTTAAGTATTGTTTGCTTGATAGTTTCAAATTCCTCATCTGTATATTCAGTTCTTGTAGGGTCTGATTTTTCAAAAACAAACAATCCAGGATTAATTCTTACTTTATCAACATGTTTTGCAACTTCCATTGCGATTTTCATACCATTATGGTGAACATCAGCCACCAAGGGGGTATTGATATTATTTTCTAGTAATTTAGCCTTTATATCTCCTACTGCTTTTGCATGTGCTAAGGAAGGGACAGTTAACCTTACTATTTCACAACCCACATCATGAAGTCTTTTGATAGCTAAGTAAGCATTTTCGACATCCATCGTATCTTCATTTATCATCGATTGAACTCTTACTGGATAATCACTTCCAATAGCTATATCACCCACCATTACTGTTCTAGTTATCCTTCTCTCAATATGAGTTGAATATCTTTTGGAGAGACTATTAACCTCTTTTGATTGAGTTAATGACATTAAAATTCTTGATATTCAAAAAGGATTTCACTAAATTATACGGCATATAGTTTACCACTTACATTCTCTAGGTCTTTCAAAGTTAGATGGTAAGGTTTATTGATTTCTTTTGAAGGAAATCTCAACAAATAAGATGGATGAAAAATTACCATAATTTCTCTCCCATCTTTTTTAATCCATTGACCTCTTAAATTACTTATAGGATCTTTAACTTCTAAAATAGCTCTCATAGCAGTTGAACCAGTAAGTAATATAAATTTTGGATCAACTAGCTTTATTTGCTGTAATAACCAGGGTTTATGAATATTAATTTCTATAGCAGTGGGTTTTCTATTATTTGGTGGACGACATTTTATTACATTACAAAAATAAACATCCTTCTTATAATCAATCCCAGCTTGTATTAATAATTCATTTAATAGCTTACCAGATTTACCTACATAAGGTTTTCCTTCTAAATCTTCCTGTGCTCCAGGTGCCTCACCAATTATTAACAAATCTGCAAATACACTTCCTCTCCCAATTACTAACCTTTTCACCGAAAATAAAACTTCAAATATATTTATCTTAAGAACTCAAAACATGAAAATAAAATAGATTAAGAAAATGAACTAAATTAAACCATAGTGTGATAGTTTTATTTATTCTTAATTTATGCATTTGTCATTATTAAAAGTCATATTTGAAAAGTCATAAGTCAATGAGTCAAGTTAATTTATCTGATCGGGCACTTTCAATTGAGCCTTCTCTTACATTGCAGATAAGTGCAAAAGCAAATCAATTATCTGCAGAAGGAGTAGATATTTGCAATTTAAGTGCAGGAGAACCTGATTTTGATGCCCCAAAAGAAGTTATAGAGGCTACAAGTAAAGCTATATTTGATGGATTCACAAAGTACGGGCCCGCAGCGGGGAATTTAGATCTCCGAGAAGCAATTGCAAATAAACTTCAAATTCAAAACGATTTAAATTATGAATTTGAAAATGTAATGGTCACAAATGGTGCTAAGCAAGCAATATATAATCTTTTCCAAGTCTTGTTAAATAATGGAGACGAAGTTATTATTCCTTCTCCATATTGGTTAAGTTATCCCCAGATGGTTAGATTGGCGGGTGGGAAGCCAATTTTTACAAATTCTTCTGCAGAAGATGGATTCAAAATAAATATAGAAGATCTGAAGTCTAAAATCTCTACAAAAACTAAATTTATAATTATCAATTCTCCCAATAATCCAACTGGAAGAGTTATGTCAAAGGAAGAATTATTACAAATTGCCGATTTAGCTAGAAAAAATCCAAATATCAATATTCTTTCTGATGAGATTTACGAACTAATCCTTAAAAAAGAATTTAAACACTACAGTTTATCTTCATTAGCAAATGACTTAAAAGATAGGATTTTTATAATAAATGGGTTTGCGAAAGGATGGGCTATGACTGGCTGGAGGATAGGTTATTTAGTAGGTCCCAAAGATGTAATAAAAGCATCCTCAGCATTACAAAGTCAAAGTACAAGTAATGTTTGCTCTTTTGTTCAAAAAGGTGCTTTAGAGGCTTTAAAAATTAATAATGAGTTTTTCTCAATGATAAATAGCCATTATGATCAAAGAAGAAGACTTCTCTATGAGGGCCTTAATAATATAAATGGGATTTATATTGAAGAACCTAACGGAGCATTTTACGCATTTCCAAAATTACCTAACTCCTCAATTACTTCTGTAGATTTCTGCAATAAAGCTCTTCAAGATTACGGATTAGTTGTTGTACCTGGAAAAGTTTTTGGAGCTGACAAATGTATTAGAATATCTTGTGCAGCTTCAGAAATAAAAATAAAAGATGGACTACAAAGGATTGAAAAAGCAATCTCTGAGTACTATTAATTGAGACTAAGTTATGTTTAATTTAAAAAATTTCCTATTAAGTTCATCTATATTTTTTTCTATTTTTTCATCACCTGTATTTTCAAATCCCAAAGTTTTAAAAGTTGGAGCAATACCTGATCAAAACCAAGAAGTTTTGGACAAAAGATTTAATTTATTTTCAAAAGAATTATCCAATCAACTTGATGTAAAAGTTAAATACATCCCTGTTATTAATTATGTTGCAGCAGTAACTGGATTTAGAACTAAAAATTTAGATTTAGTTTGGTTTGGGGGTTTATCAGGAGTTCAAGCCAGAATACAAACTCCTAATTCAATTGTCATAGCTCAAAGAGATATAGATAAGGAATTTAAAAGTGTTTTTATTGTAAACAAAAATTTAGAACTTAACTCAATTTCAAACATTAAAGGACTTAAAAAACTAAAGAATTTAAGATTTACTTTTGGTTCTGAAAACTCAACTTCTGGAAGATTAATGCCAGAATATTTTTTAAATCGAGCGGGTGTAGAAATTAAACATTTTAAAGGAAAAAAAGCAGGTTTTAGTGGGAGTCATGATGCCACTATAGCTTTAGTTAATAGTGGGGCATTTGATGCTGGAGCTTTAAATAAACAAGTTTGGGAAAACAATCTTAAAAATAATCCCAAAAGAACAAGTAATTTAGAATTATTCTGGATCACCCCAGAATATTTTGACTATCATTGGGTAGCTCAAGGGGATCTTGAAAATAGATTCGGGGAAGGGTTTATAAAAAAACTTAAATCAGTAATTCTAAATTTAGATGTAAATAATAATTCACATAAACAGATTTTAGATATGTTCAATGCAAAAAGATTTATAAATGCAGAAGCAAAACAGTATAAAAATATAGAGGAAATCGGGAGGAAATTAAATAAAATTAGATGAATAACACTCTCTTAGAATTAAAAAATATATCTTACAAATACAAAAATAATCTGATCCTAAATAAAGTAAATTTAAAAATAAATTCAGGAGAGAAAATTGCACTTTTAGGTAAAAGCGGTTCAGGAAAAACTACACTTATATCAGTACTTAATGGCACTATCAAGCCAACTCAAGGTGAGGTTAAATTATTCAATAAAAGTTTTGAGGAATTAGATAGAAAGCAGAAAAGTAAGATAACAACTATTTGGCAAGATTTAAGATTAATAGAAGATCTCTCTGCAGAACAAAATGTTAATTGTGGACTACTAGCGGAAAACAATTTTTATTTCGCTTTAAAAAATTTGCTAAATATAAGTTCTTTTAAGAAGGCACATAAATATATGCAATTATGTAGACTTCATAACTCTGTTTACGACAAAAAAATCAGAAAACTATCTGGGGGGCAAAAACAAAGGGTGGCTATAGCTAGATCATTAATTCAAGGATCAAAAATATTACTTGCAGATGAGCCTTTTAATAATTTAGATCCCAAATTGATAACAACAATCAAAAACCTGCTGCTAGAAAATGTAGATAAAAATAATACAAAAAAATCCACAAAGACGGCATTAGTTGCTTTACATAGATTAGATTTGCTGAAGGATTTCGATAAAGTTATTGGAATAAGGGATGGTAAAATTTTTTTCAATATTAAAAGAAATAACTTAAAGAAGCTTCATTTAGACAAAATATATTAATTAGTTGAATAAATTAAAATTAAACTATACCTCATTATCTTTTCTTCCAATTTTGGTTTGCATACCTCTAGGGTATCAATTAATAAACAATATTCATTTTGGAGGATTTAAATTATTCCAAGAATTCTTAATTTCTGCATTTAATCCTAGGATCGATAATGAAATTATTTTTACCGTAATTAATCGATTAAATGAAACTATCTTAATTGGTTTTTTTAGTTGGTTAGTAAGTATTATTTTTGGAGCAATTTTTGGAATAATATCATCAAATATTTTTTATAAAATCTTTAATATTCCAAATTTTTTCTACCGCATAATAAGGTTTTTTCTAACAATAATTAGATCTATTCATGAAGTGGTTTGGGGAATATTATTAATGCAAATATATGGCATAAATTTTTCAATAGGAATAATAGCTATATGTATTCCTTATATTGCTGTAAATTCAAAAGTTTTTGCTGAACAATTAGAAACTATTGACTACAAAAAATTTGAATCTATAAATCAAATAAATGCACCTAAATTTTCTTCTTTATTAACTATGGTATGGAATCCAATAATAAATACATTTAAAAATTTTGGTTTATATCGATTAGAGTGTTCAATAAGAAGTACAGTCATTTTAGGACTTTTTGGGATTGGAGGAATAGGTACTAGTATTTTTTTATCTTTCCAAACTTTGAACTTTAGGGAGTTATGGACTTATTTGTGGTCCTTAGCAATTTTGATAATTCTTTCTGGATTAATATTCAAAAAAATAAAATTTAATACTACAAATAAAATCCTATCTATTTTTTTTATTGCAATTTTTTTCATAACAATTTTATTTTCTTTTTCATATTTTCTTTATTTTATTTTTAATAATAATTTTGAAAATTTTAATTCCTTAAGTTCTCTATTTAAATCAAGTTCAGATTTAGGATTATTTGATTTCTTAAAACTTATATTAGAAACAATAATTTTAAGTCTCTTATCATCAGGAATTGCAATTAGTTTACCTCCATTAGTAATAGGAATTTTTAACAACAATACTTCAAAATTTTTTATAAAAATTTTTGCATTTTTATTACGTTTAATACCTACACCTGTAATACTTCTAATTCTATTAACTTTTAATAATCCTTCTTTATCTTTAGCAGCTTTAACATTAGGTCTTCACAACGCTGGCATTACAAGCAAATTACTTTTTACAAATCTAGAAAGCCAAGACAGGAGAAATTACATTGCAATGAAATCTCTTGGAATCTCAAAAAAGACTAGTTGGCTTTTAGGTTTATTTTCTCAACAAGCAAAAAGTTATTTAGCATATTGCGCTTATAGATCTGACATTATTATTAGAGAAACTGCAATTGTTGGGGTCATTGGAAGT
This sequence comes from uncultured Prochlorococcus sp., assembly GCA_902525585.1. Taxonomy (GTDB): domain Bacteria; phylum Cyanobacteriota; class Cyanobacteriia; order PCC-6307; family Cyanobiaceae; genus Prochlorococcus_A. The sequence continues at coordinate 56,518 of CABZHQ010000003.1, forward strand.
GTTGGTCTAGGTTGGCAATTGCAAGATTCTCTAAGTTCCTTCGCATGGCAAGAAGTTACAATAGTTTTGATAGCTTATAGCTCCATTGCAATAGTTGGCGAATTAGTAAATGGTAAAATCAAAAATAGTTTAACTTGATTTGTAAGAATAATTTGTTGAATCAAGTAATTATTTTTTTCCGGTTATAGTGATTAGTTTGCCAAAACAGCTCGTTGTAATTGGAGATAGCTCAGTTTATGGATGGGGAGATAATGAAGGTGGCGGATGGTGTGAGAGACTTAGAAAAGATTGGTGCAACAACCAAAATGGGCCAGTAATTTATCAACTTGGCGTAAGGGGAGATGGGATAGAAAAAGTTTCATCTAGATGGGAAAAAGAATGGTCATCTAGAGGAGAAACTAGAAGAAATAAACCTAAAGCAATCCTGCTTAATGTTGGTCTTAACGACACTGCAGCAATTGGTCAGAAAAACGGAAGACATCAATTAGATATAGATGGATTTGAATATGGATTAGAGAGACTTATTAATGAAATGAACTCTCAAACAAAAGTCTTTGTTATTGGTTTGACACCTGTTGACGAAAGCAAAATGCCGTTTGCAGGATGTCTATGGTACTCAAATGATTTTTGTAATTCTTATGAAAGGAGAATGGAGGAAGTATGCCTAAATCAGAATGTCCCATTTCTTCCTACTTTTAGAGAAATGTACTCTGATAAAAGGAGTAAAAATTGGATTACGCATGATGGGATTCATCTAAATTCCGAAGGTCATTTCTGGCTATTCCAAAGACTGAAGAGCTGGGAGATTCTTATAAAATGGAAGGAATCATAAGTCTTTTCAAATATTTTTAATTTAAAAAATATGAATATAAAAAAAGAGTAAAGATAGCAAAAGCAGAAGCAATGCTTGTCTGAATAGCATTTACTAATTCATTACTTAATTTATATTTGTTTTGAAATTTAGCCCCAATAATACTCTCAGAAAGCGTGGCCAAAAAACCTGAAACTGCAACAACTATGAAATGGTATTTTGTAGAAATAATTGATAGACGAAACATTACAAAGGCCATAAATATTGATCCCAAAAAACTAGCTAATGTCCCTTCTAAACTGACTCCTCCTTCTGTTCCTCTATCAACCTTTTTAAGTGAAGTAATTAAATATGTATCCTTCCCAAACCTTTTCCCAATTTCGCTACCAAAAGTATCCGCCAACTTTGCAGCAAAACTTGCCGCAAATCCTATTTTAAACATCACTACGTTGGCAGGATTAAATTTAGTCATAATTGCAAGAAATAATCCTGTAGCTGCAGAGCCCCATACATTTTCAGGACCTCTTCTCCCACCTCTTTTTTCAGCTATTCCTTGTTCTTTTTTAAATTTAAAACCTATTTTAGTAACGAGAGATCCAAATATTAAATAAATTACAACTGACATCCATCCCTGCCAAGACAAACAACCCCACAAAATTGTTCCTAAAATACCTGCACTAATCCAACCACCTTTTGTCATCAAAGGAATCTTGCAAAATACATAAATCAAAATGAAATTAATAAAAAAACCTATAAAAAATTGATTTCTAATTAAATCCATATTTATCTAATTCCTTAATTTCAAATCAATTCTCCATTGATTTAGAATTGATGATGCGTTAATACTAGCTGTTGAAGTTCTTAAGATAGTATCAGAAAGTTTAACAAAGGTAATATTATTTTTATTAAAAAAATCAATTTCTTTAGAGGACCAACCCCCTTCAGGGCCAATTACATTCCAAAAAATACCACCTTTTTTATTATCAAATTCTTGCTGTTTTCTTAACCATTGATTTAAGCCATATATTTTTTCTTCTCTAGTTATAGAAATTGAAACTCTTTCTTGATTATTTCTACTTTTTAGCCATTCAATAATATCCACACCATTTAAAATAGATGGTTTCCATAATCTCTCACTTTGCTCAACTGCTTCTTTGATAATTGAATTCCATCTCAAAAGTTTTCTCGAAAAATTTAAATTTTTGTTTACCTGTCTTTCTGAGAATAATGGCTGTATATAATCAATTCCTATTTCAGTACACATTTTTAAAATATCCTCAAAACCACTTTTTGGTATAACAACAGCTATTCCTAATAAGTAAATTTCTTGTTCTTGAAATAAGTAAGGTTTTTTTAATTGATTTATTTCTAAACCATCATTTTTAACTTTTATAGCTTTCCATAATGAACCCTTTCCATTAGCTATAAATATTTCTTTACCATTTTTTATCCTCATTACTTTATTTAAATAATGAGCCTCTTCTTTAGAAAGTTCTAAGTTTTTGTTCTTAATATTTTCAATTCTCTCATGGGAAATAATTAATCTTGTTAAGTCTTCCATCTAAAAACTTAATCTTTGAAAACTAAATCTTCATGTTCTTCAATTGACCAATCATTATTTTCACCCCCAATAATTAACTCTTCAATTTTTACATAATTATTTGATATCTCATTCAAAGAATTAATTAATATATCTATTGAAATGGAGTCTGAAGTTCCAAAATCAACCCAACATCTTCCCCAAAGATTTTGATATTCCATAATTCCCAAATTATGCATTAAGGATGGAAGAGATGCATTTTTTTGGTCATTATCATAGGACATCCAACTTAGATCGGAACCCTCTTCATGAGTTTGCAAATTTTCAGAGTTAAATCCACCTAACCTTCCTAAAACGTACCAACTATCAAAAACACCATCTAAATAATTTTTTTCATCTTGAGTTGGTGATTCTGAAAACTTGATCCATATCCAACAATTAAAAGGATCAACTTCCCTAAAAATAATATTCATATTGACTAATATCTTTTTAGATCTAAAGCTATTATAAGTAAGTTATTACTAGATTCAAATTCATACCTATAACTTAATTAATAATGCTTGATTTAAAAGAAATATCTTATCAACCCCAGACCGGTGAAAGAAAAATAATAGACAATTTAAATTTAAAAGTTCATGAAAATGAAATCATTTTAATTTGCGGCAGTAGTGGTTCTGGGAAAACAACACTACTCGAAATAATAAGCGGATTAACAAATCCGCAAAAGGGAAAAATTACTTGGAAGAATAAAATTTTGTCTTCTAGACAAAGAAGATGGTTTTGTGGAGTAGTATTCCAATTTCCTGAAAGATACTTTATAGGTACAACCATTGGTAAAGAATTAAAAATAGGCCATAAATCTTTAAGAGAAAAAAATATAGAAATAGTTTTAAATAAAGTTGGTTTGAAAAAAATTAATCTGACTCAACCACCAGAACAGCTAAGTGGCGGACAACAAAGGCGGTTAGCTGTAGCAGTTCAACTACTTAGAAACCCCTCAATTCTTTTACTTGATGAACCAACTGCTGGATTAGACTATTCAATGAGAAATGATGTGAAGAATTTAATTCTTGATTTAAAAAATAAAAATACAATTATTATTGTTACTCATGAACCTGCCTTATTTGAGGGAATTCCTTCTAGGATATTATTCTTGGAAAAAGGGAAAATCAAAAATTTTATGAAAGAAAATCATGCAGGATAGGATAGTTCGGGCTACTGCAGCCAATGGAGGAATAAGATTAGTTGCAGTCTTAACAACAGAATCTTCTTTAGAAGCAAAAAAAAGACACAGCCTTTCTTACTTAACCACCTGTATTTTAGGCAGAGCATTTAGTGCTTCACTGCTTTTAGCAAGCTCGATGAAAATAATGCATGGGAGAGTCACTTTAAGAGTTAGATCTGACGGACCTTTAAAGGGATTACTAGTTGATGCAGGTAGAGACGGGAAAGTTAGGGGTTATGTAGGGAATCCTAATTTAGAATTGGACCTAGTCAAAATAGATAAAAATAAATATTCTTTTGATTTCACAAAAGCATTAGGTACTGGATATTTAAATGTAATTAGAGATAGTGGATTTGGAGAACCCTTTACAAGCACTGTTGAATTAGTAAATGGGAATATTGCTGAAGACTTAGCTTCATATTTATATCATTCAGAGCAAACTCCCTCTGCTGTATTTATTGGAGAAAAAATTCAAAATAAAAGTATTATTTGTAGTGGTGGCTTATTAGCTCAAGTTTTACCTAAAAAAGATACTGACCCTCTGCTAGTCTCACTACTTGAAGAAAGATGCAAAGAAATTAATTCTTTCAGCGAAGATCTATTTAAGTCAAAAGATAATCTTCTTGAGTTAATTAGAAATATATTTCCCGATATTGACGATAAATCAATCTCTGAAAAAGCTCGTTCTCAAGAAGTGAGTTTTAAATGCAAGTGTTCCAAACAAAGAAGTTTAAATGCGATGAAAATGCTTGATAAGAGCGAGTTAGAGGACATCCTCAAGAAAGATGGCAAAGCAGAGTTGGTTTGTGAATTTTGTAAAAATAAATATCTTATAAATTATGAAGAAATTAAATCTATGATAGAAAATCAATCATAAAAAAATTACGCCTAGCCATAAAATAACCATGGCCGGAATACTTTGAATTTTTTGTATTGATAAAGAGTTGTTTGATACTTCCTGAATGAAAGAATTATTTTCAAGCAGTCCACCAAATATTAATCCTATCGAGAGAAAGGTAACACTCCAACCCAGAGAACCTATAAATCTTTTCCCTGATTTAATTTGGGTATAGGTAAGTATTAATGTTGAGATAGAGAGTAAAAGTCTATTATTAGAGTCTGGACTGATAAATAACAAAACTAAAAATAATAGCCCAACAGATATTTTTATTGAAAGATTATCAAATGAGGGGGTAGTTATTTTTGGCAGACTATACTGACTTGAATTGTTAGAGTTATTATTTAAATTTTTTATCTTAGAAAGAAGTGGGAAGTTCTTATTGTTAAGTTGATTAATTTGTTTTTCTTTTTTTGAGGCACTCACAGCTTCATAGCTTACATTTCCTGATTGCCTGGCTTTCAAACTACCCATGAGTAATTGATCGAAGGAAGATTCTATTTTCGCTTTTAAAATTAAGTCTTCACCAGCCTCTTTAACTTTAATGTCTCTAGCCTTCTGAATATCCTCAAAAGCAGCACCCTCTTTTACACCTAAAATTTCATAAGGTGATTTTTCGTTATTATTTTTATTACTGTTTGAATCCAAAATTTTTTACCAATACTAACAGATTAACTAATTTTATAATCCATTAAGACTTTATAAAACAATTGGTTCGACTCCACTAACAACGGGCGCAACTTTGTTTAAATTTAATTGATTATTGTCTTCAACAAACTGATTTAGATTCCACTCATTTTTGAAAAGAATAACTGGCCTATTCCAACAATCTTTAACTATTTTACAGTTGAATATTCTGCCTAGTTTTTCAATGGCTGGCCATCCATCAGAAATCCATCTAGCCAATTGATATGGCATTGCTTCAAGATTTGCATCTACACCATATTCACTTTTTAATCTGTGAGTTACTACCTCCAGCTGCAATTGACCAACGGCTGCGAGTATAGGGTCTCTTTTACTCTCATCAAAGTCATAAAGAATCTGAACAGCTCCTTCTTCTCGAAGTTCATTAACACCCTTTCTAAAGTTTTTAAATGCTGAGGGATTTGGATTTCTTAACCAGCTGAATATTTCAGGACTAAAGGATGGTATGCCCTCATATTCCAGATGAGCACCCGTATAAAGAGTATCTCCAATAGAAAACATCCCTGGATTATTTAAACCAATAACATCTCCAGGATAGGCATCATCAACTACTTCTCTATCTTGCCCAAATATTTTTTGTGGTCTTGATAATCTAATTGTTTTCCCAGTTCTAGAATGTTTAACTGACATATCCTTTTCAAATTTGCCACTACAAACTCTTATAAAAGCAACCCTATCTCTGTGCTTTGGATCCATATTTGCCTGAAGCTTAAAAACAAACCCACTAAATTCATCGCTTGCAGGTTCAATATCCCCTTTATTACTATTTCTTGAAGTTGGTTTTTGTGCCATTTTCAAAAAACTATCTAAAAATGGTCTTACGCCAAAATTAGTCATGGCAGATCCAAAGAAAACTGGGGTTAAAGAGCCATTAAAAACTTTTTCTTTTTCAAATTTAGATCCTGCCTCATCAAGAACCTCCAATTCTTCAAGTGAGTTTTCAAGTAAATCTCTCTCTACATATTTTGATAGCTCTTTATCTTCAAGACTTAATCTTTTCTCATTCGATTGTTTCCCTCTCACTGCTTTATCAAATAAAATCACCTCTCTCGAAAATCTATCAATAACCCCTCTAAATTCCTCGCCACTCCCAATTGGCCAGTTTATAGGTAGGGTACTTAATCCAAGTTCTGATTCAATTTCATCAAGTAAAGAAAATGGCTCTCTTCCTGGTCTATCCATTTTATTTATGAAAGTAAATATTGGTATTTTTCGCATCTTGCAAACTTCAAACAATTTTCTAGTTTGAGGTTCTAATCCTTTAGCAGCATCTTCCAACATAACTGCATTATCAGCAGCAGCTAATGTTCTATAAGTATCTTCGGAGAAATCTTGGTGTCCTGGTGTATCTAATAGATTAATTACAGATCTTTCATATTCAAATTGCAATACAGTTGATGTAATAGAAATACCTCTTTGTTTCTCAAGTTCCATCCAGTCTGAGGTGGCTTTTCTCTGATTACCCCTAGCTTTTACTGCTCCTGCCTGCTGAATGGCACCTCCATACAAAAGAAGCTTCTCGGTAAGAGTCGTTTTCCCAGCATCTGGATGTGAAATAATAGCAAAATTTCTTCTTTTATTTACCGCATCCAGTATTTCTTTATTATTTAGAATTTTAGTATCTAAGCTCATTTATATAATATAAGGGCCTTTCACTTAGTTCTTAAACATTACCATAGACTATTAAATAATTTTCACCTTCCTCAAACACATCTAAAGAGGATAGATCATTCTCTAAGATGAAATTTTTTAACTCTTTAAAAGTATAAGAAGCTCTTAAAGAGGCATAATAATCATTAGTTAAAATCTCATTATATTTAGTTGAACATTGTGCTTTGAGTTCTAAAGCAGACTTTTCATCTAATGGCCTTTTTAAGTCCTTGTGAAAATTTACAGTAATATTACTAGATAAAATTCTTATTGTGTTGAAGAAATCTTCAAGATTGGTAATGTGATGAATCAAACTGTTGCTTACAAGTAAACTAATTCTTTTTTTAAATAAAAAATTATTTGATTTAATGTCTTTGATGTCAGAACAAATGTAGCGTAAATTTTTTAGTTTTTTTTGATTTTTAGAAATACTCTTATTATATTCTGCTCTCAAAATCATCTCTTTAGAACCATCTATTCCTACGACTGCAGTATTAGGCCATTTTATTGCTAACTTCTCAGAAATATTTCCTGGGCCACATCCTAAATCAACTATTAAATCTTTTTCACCTAAAGAAATATTTTTTTTCAAAAGATATTGATTTATTTGATTAATTAGATTAACTTCCCCTTCTGAAAAATCAGCTTCGTCATAAGAAATGACCTGCTCTTTTTCTTCCATTAATTCAGGTTCGGGGACTCTTTCCATATCCTTTCTTGAAACAAAGATTTCATATTAAACATAATTCTACACAAACCGTTAAATAGTGGTAAGAATAGTTGCAGACGCCACAGGTAGAGTTATTCTTCCAGTACGGGTTATTTACATACGTTTTTTTTATCGTGACTGTTGCACCAAATAAAGCTTCTTCAGAGAGCAATTCCAATAATCTTAAAAAAGATGATTTTCCAAAGACTGCGCCAGCTGCTTACCCAGTTTTTTTCAGATCTTATAGTAGAAAAACTTCATCTGGCAAAAGAGAGAACTGGAGCGAAGTAGGCGAAAGGAATTTATCGGGATTAAAAGAATTAGGAAAACTTTCTGAAGAAGAATTAATCCTAATGAGAGAGATGCAAAGTAACCAAAAAGCTCAACCTTCAGGAAGATGGTTATGGATAGGCGGAACCTCTTGGATTAATAAGAACCAAAATTTCTCAGGAGCATACAACTGCACCTCAACAAACTTAATTGATTGGGAAGCCTTCGCATTAATGATGGACTTAGCAATGATGGGATGTGGAACAGGTGCAATAATTGAGCCTCATTTTATAATTAATCTACCTACGGTAATTAACAAAATAAACATTAAATCAGTCAGTGAAGTTGGAATAACACCTAAAGATCGAAGAGAAGAAAAGTCATCATTAGAAATTAAAGGAAAAGATCTTCATATCAAAGTTGGAGATAGCAGAAGAGGATGGGTAGATAGCTATAAATATCTTCTTGAGGCATCAAGTAACGAGAGTCTTGAAAGAGAAATTGATGTTTATATTGATTTGGAAGATATTAGGCCTGCGGGAGAATCATTAAAAGGTTTTGGTGGTATGGCAAATCCTATCAAATTGAAAGATCTTTACTCTAGAGTCGCATCACTTCTTGGAAAGTCAATTGGTAGGAAATTAAGTACAGTAGAGTGTTGTTTATTAATTGATGAAGCTGCAGTAACCATAGTTGCTGGGAATATAAGAAGAAGTGCTGGAATGAGACAATTTGCTTCAGATGATAAGGAAGCCGCATCAGCAAAAGAAAATTTATGGAGTCAAGATGAGAATGGTAATTGGAGAATAGATCCTGAAAAAGATGCCCTCAGAATGGCCAATCATACTAGGGTTTACCATACAAAACCCACTTACCAAACTGTTTTGGATGCAGTAACAAAACAATTCCATTCAGGTGAGGGAGCCATTCAATTTGCACCAGAAGCAATCGCAAGGTCAAATGCAGATATTCTCAAAGATGATGAATTGAGAAAGGAATTTATTGAAATCTACTCAGAACAAGGCAAGGATGAAGCGAGAAATTGGATAAATAGTAGTTATGGTCCTTTTTCAGAAGAAGAGTTAGACCACAGGATGAGCCGATATGGACTTAACCCTTGTGGGGAAATCTTGGGAAATGATTTCCATTGCAATTTGGCTGAAGTTCATTTAAATCAGATTGATCCAGGAAATTTTGAAGAGCAAAAAAAAGCTTTTAAAGCAGCCGCTCTTTCTGTAGCATGCTTACTTAATCATGAATTTGAAGTTGAGCGTTACAGAAAAAGTAGGGAATATGATCCTATCGTAGGAGTAAGTTTCACTGGATTATTTGATTTTTGTGTCCATGCCTTTGGGACGCCATGGTTGAAATGGTGGGAAGCAGGAAGGCCAAATAGCGAAGAAGGGAAGGCCTTCAAAGAAAAGGAAGCTAAATTCTTAGATTCTTGGAGAAAAATTGTAAAAGAAACTGTATGGGAATATTGTGATAAGCATAATCTAAGGAGACCAAATAGATGCACAACAGTTCAGCCAGCTGGAACTAAAAGTCTTCTTACTGGAGCAGCTCCAGGTTGGCATCCTCCAAAGGCTCAAAGATTCATAAGAAGAATAACTTTCAGGAAAAATGACCCAATAGCTTTAGCTTGCATGGATTATGGTTACTCAGTTGTTCCATCTCAATCTGATAAAGATGAAAATGGTTGCTTGCTCGATAACCCATTTGATCCAAGATGTACAGAATGGTTAGTTGAAATCCCTACAGAAGTTAGTTGGGCAAATATAGACGGCGCAGACCAAATAGACATCAATAATTTTTCAGCATTAGCTCAATTTGATTTTTACATGCAAGTGCAGAAATTTTACACAGAGCATAATACCTCTGCAACCGTAGAATTTAGAGAAAATGAAATAGAGGATTTAGCCAAGGCTATTCATAATGCAATAGAAAATAATGAGGGATATATTTCAGCAGCATTGCTGGCTAGATTTAGTGCTAACGCTACTTTCCCGAGATTACCCTTTGAACCGATAAGTAAAGAGGAATATATATCATTGCAGAATAAAGTAATAGAGAGGAAAGTAAATAACGATTTCTTTGACGCTCTTAATAAATATGATGTTGGAGAACTATCTGAAGCAGGACCAGCAGGTTGTGATTCAGATAAGTGCTTGCTTCCTCTTGCTAAACCAAAAGATTAAATTTTGAATAATTTGTAAATAAAAAATATAAATTAGTTTTTAAAAATTTAATTTATGGCTACCTCTTAAATAGGGACATAAATTATTTATGACTTTAAGCTTAAATATTGGGAACTTATTTAATGATTCCTCCAGTCATGCATTGGTGGATGAGCTAAGAAAAAGAACATCAAAAGAGGAAATCTTAGATTTTGAGGAAAAATTTAACTCTAAAAACGAAAAAAATCTACACGTATATATATGTAGATTTCTAAAAAATAGAACAATATCCAGAGGGGTAGCCTCTAGATGGTTAATAACCATAATTGAAAACAAAGAATCAAAAATTAATGCTTTGCAAAAATAAAATATTTAGGTCAGCCCTGATAGTTTCCATAGAGCAATTCCAAAAATTGAAAATCCCATAATAAAAGTAAAAGCCAAAGCATTTACCAATTGGACCTTATCATTCATTCTGTTTGCGAATGGTAATAATTGAGCAAATAATGGAGTCTCTTCAACTATTGCAGATTTTTTTACTGTAGGTTTTTTGCTTCTAGAAAACATAAAACAAATTTTATAATCTTAAGAATTTTACATTTAAAAGTTCATTAAATAAAAAATACTTCTCAAAAACGAACAAAATGTAACCTGTGAGAAATTAAGCCGGGATTATCATAAATATTTTTATCAGAAACCTAATCTATCATTGATATATTAAGTTTATTTATTAAAAACCTAGACAAATAATTTTAATGGATGTTATTATAAATTTGTAGCAACCGCTACCAAAACGTTCAACTTGCGTATAGCAAGCCGCAAATCGACTTAAGCCATGGAACGGGGACTTAAGCGAAACCGGAGCTAAAAAAATGACTCTAATTTACAGAGGACAAAAGTACGTCCAGAACAAAGAAGCAGCTAAAAAACAGCATAATGAACTAACTTATAGAGGAAAAGCTTACACAAGTTAGTTTATTTAACCATTAAAAAAAAAGCCACTTTCAGTGGCTTTTTTATTATCCATTCTTAGACTAAACAATAACTTAATACTTCTCACAAGCATTAAAATAATATGATTCAATTGCATTTATATATTAGATAACAATGGCAGACCAAAAACCTTTATTTAAAGCACCATATGACATAAAAGATGTTAGTGCTCTTTTCGCCATAGTTGCCTTCGTTTTAATAATCGCTGCCATAGTTGGGAATAACTTATTTGGTTTATTTCAACAAAATGTCAACTTTGGTTGATTTTTTTGTGGCCTAAATTTTTGGACTAAATGTGACCAATAATTGACTGTTTTAACGACTTAACCCGTCATTTTTAAATAAAATTCCTCTCTCAGACAAGTTTCTTGAAATAAATTTTTAATCTTTGAATTTATAGACTATGACTAATTTCTTATGTTATAGTTTTGAAGTTCAACAAAACTGAATAGCCTCTGGAGGGGTGGTCGAGTGGTTTAAGGCTCTAGTCTTGAAAAGTAGTTATTAAGCCAGTCACAGCAATCATTTTTGAGAGTAAGCGGAAATAAAGTTCCGAATAAGTTCCGAATATTAAAAACCAAGGTTCATAATCCTAATTTTTAGATAAGATTTTATCTTGACATTGCCCGATATATACGGAGAATAAAAAACAATAGGAGCTGGAATTATTTTTAGTTACCTGTCAGCAAGCACAACTAGACAATTTGCTTTGGAGCTAGTTATGAAGCTACACCTGTATGAAAAAGCAGGAATTCTACTACAAACAGCCAGGTTAAGAACCTGAGTTGGATCACTTGACGTAGTGAAGTAGAGAGTGAGACTCTACAGCATGCCTAAAGCTAAAGGTTGGGCAACGTATCGTAAAGCAAAGGCTCCGTAAAGTCATTTGACAGGGGCCGATACCTAACACAAACAAGTTGGGTATCGATTCAATGAATCTAAATAATGATCAATTAAGAATTGGCAGATTAATAGCTGAAGTAGAAGACTTAACTATTGCTGTTAAAGAATTAATTAAAACTACACCTCAGAGGAATAAGACTTGGTTGAAGCCTCATGAATTAGCTTCTTTGCTTTGTTGTTCTACAAAGACAGTCAGTAGATACAGAATGATTGGAAAAATCAAAGTAGGCTCCTTTAGAAAAAGAGGAAATAGATATGAGTATCACGCAGATAAAGCATTAAGACAAGTCCAAAACATAGGAGACCATAATGATCAATGATGAATATGGGTTTGATCTTAATTCTGCCCAGGCAAGGGATAATTTAAATTATGAAATTCAGTCAAATATAAGAAGAAAAAAGAACTTTAACGCCATAGAAAAAGTAGAAAAAGGTCCCAGAGATATAAGTCATTACATGAAAAGGAGGCAACCTACCGAGTGGATTGTGAGTTCATTTGGTGCTAGAGGTGCTTGTGTATTACTTGCAGGGGATAAAGGCGAAGGTAAAACTTCATTTCTGTATCAACTTGGTTATGCAGTATCAAGAGGTGAGGACTTCCTAAATGAGATAGAAACTATTAAAAGTAAGGTATTGATGTGGCAAGCAGATGAATCAGAGGAAAATTGCTTAAATAAATGCCATTTAATGGGAATTGAAGAAGGGGTGGACTATATATTTGCTGAAGATGGTTGGGTTAAGCTTGATATCCCTAAATTAAGAAACTATGTAAAACTAAATGGTTATCAGGTTGTGCTCCTAGATAGCATTAGTACTCTATTAACTAATGAAAAATATAGCTTTAAGGATCCTGAATTCGCAGGAGCTTTATATGAACTAAATAAACTTGCAAGCGAACTAAAAATATTAATAGTTATAAATAGTCACTTAACTAAAGCCGAAAGAGAGGGTGTAAGCATCAATGACATTTTAGGTTCTGGACAGATTTCTAGTGCTGTAAGTGATATTTGGAGTATTTATAAATCCAAGAATCAAGAATTCGAAGATCACTATGTGCTTAGATGTTTAGGCAAGAGAAATTGCGAAAAGGATGACGAATGGAACATTCAAGGAAATAAAGAGGATTTATCTTTCACATTCAAAAATGCAGGTAAATATAAATTATCGCCATCATCGAAAAAGGATTTAAGCCAAAGAATAATTGAACTTTTTTATGAAGTTAAAAAAGAAATGAGTATAAATGATATTTCTGAAAAACTAAAATCTAATCCTGAGCATACTAGAAGGGTTTGCACTGAATTATTTTGCAAAAATAAATTAGGTAGAAAAAAGAGAAGTTCTAAAGGAGGGCGTCCCTATTACCTATATTTCATGAATACTTTTCCTACATAAAAAATGGCGTGAATAGGGAATCATTCATAAGGTATTGGAACTATTAGATAGATAGTTATTATAAGATCATTGAAAAATATAAAATCATATTTCGACCATACAACCGATTGGGATGAATATAACCTTGAAATTTCAGCTTATCAAAAAGAATATAAAAGAGATTATAAAGGGGCTATAAAGGATATTTCATTAGCAATATCTAAAAAACCTAATTATTATTACCTTTTTTTTGAGAGAGGAATAAATTTTTTCAAAATTAAAAAATACGAACTTGCAATTAAAGATCTTTCAGAATTTATATGTATGGGTGGGGATAAACCTATTACCCGCAGAATGTATATCGAAGCAATTTTTCTTAAGGAATGTTGCGAAATAATTTTAAAAATTGAGCGCGAACCACTTCACCAAAAATTTTTATCTAGTACTTTTCCATCTAAATCTACTTTAGGTCCAAGCTATATGCATTTTTTAATTGCTTTAGAATGCAGTACAAAAAATTTATTTGAAAAATCCCTAGACCATCTCCAAGAAATAAGAGATTTATATCCAGATTTTCTTAAAAATA
>CABZHQ010000004.1 GCA_902525585.1 uncultured Prochlorococcus sp.
TTTCTTAGTTCTGCGAGGAAAGCGTTAGGTCCCCTGCCCTGAAAATAAGAAAGTTTTTTTGAAGCCTCATATAAATCAAGAAGTTCTCCATCTAATTCTTCTGCCGTATAATCTCTAATTCCTGCAATTACCTCAGCAAAACGTTCTCTACGGGCAGATTTATTGACAGCATAGGCTTCCATTACCTGCATTTTACATGATCTCCAAGCCTTATTCTGACAAAAATGCACTGAAAGAGCATCACTTAAAGCAGAAGCTTCTTCATCTTCTATGTACCAGTCAAAAGTTGAAGGTAGAGGTTTTAATCCTGAAAATATCTCGAATAACTCCCCGGCCGATAATGGATTACCAGAATCGTTTTTTAGGGGTACTGCAGACTCCTCCAAAGATTTCCATAACTCTGGGTAATCACTTTCAAAACGATCCCTGATTTGCTCTATACCTTGATCAAGAATCGTATTAACCTGAGCCAAAGCAAGAAAAACTTCAGGACCAGGCGAAGATAACTTACCATTCCTAAGATTAGAAATTTGCGAATTATGAACTTTACCTAAATCAAGAACTTCAGAAAGTAATGGCAATACTCTGTGTGACCATCCATTTCTTTCATGCCAGAGGTGTATCAAATGAGCCATAGCCCTTCGACCTCTAGATAATTTATCGCGATATCCGAGACTCACAGATAATTAAACTTATCAATAGTATAGTATGATAATATTACATATCGGTAATTTTGAAAATAGTATTTCAATATCATGAACTCAGTAATTTTCCAAGAAACAGCAAAATTAAAAAAACCTGTTCCAGCTGAAAAAGTTATAGAACTCTCAGAAAAATTACTGGAACCTTCCAGTCATTCAAAAAGATATCCTCCAAGACTACATAAAACGTGGGGAACAATAGTTTTTATGGTTACTATACATATTCTTTCTCTCGTAGCTATACAACCAAAATTTTGGAGTCTCCCTGCAGTCACTGCATTATTATTTTTTTACTGGGTCACTGCTTGTTTAGGAGTCACCCTTGGATATCACAGATTGTTATCACACAGATCGTTCGTTGTACCAAGATGGTTAGAAAGATTTTTTGCTACCTGTGGAGCCATAAGCTGCCAGCATGGGCCAATAGATTGGGTAGGTTTACATAGGCATCACCACTCTTTTTCGGATACTGAAGTAGATCATCACAATAGTAAAAAGGGGTTTTGGTGGAGTCATATGGGTTGGATGTTTAAAGACGTAGAAGCACTAAAAGCTGTTCCAAAACTAAGTGCAGATTTAATCAAGGATCCATACTATAGATTTCTAAATAAATATTTTTTATTCTTACAAATTCCTATTGGACTTTCTTTGTACGCAATAGGTCAAAATTTAGGAGTTGGAGGATGGGCTCTAGTCCTTTGGGGAATTCCATTGAGGCTTGTGATTGTTTATCACATAACTTGGTTAGTCAACTCCGCGACGCATTGTTGGGGTAAAGCACCATTTGAAAGTGGTGATTCATCTAAAAACAATGCGTGGGTTGCTGCACTAACTTTTGGAGAAGGTTGGCATAATAATCATCATGCATTTCCCAATTCGGCAAAACAAGGATTATTTAGAGGTCAGATAGATATAACATGGGAACATATTAAGATTCTTGCGAAATTTGGTCTTGCAAAAAAAGTAAAGTTACCCTCTAGGTCTTATTATTAAATATATTGTTCAATATTTTCATGGCTAAAAGAATTCAAGTCGCATTAACTGAATCAATCGCATCACTAGGTAAAGAGGGAGATCTAGTTGAAGTAGCACCTGGATACGCAAGAAATTTTCTATTACCTTATGGTAAGGCAATGAATGTAACACCAGCAGTCCTTAAACAAATTGAAAGGAAGAAAGAAAAAGAAAAAATCGCTGCTGATAAATTAAAGCAAGAAGCTTTAGATTTCCAAACTGCATTATCTACAATAGGAAGATTCACTATCAAAAAACAGGTTGGAGAAGATGGTGTCCTTTTTGGAACAGTTACCAATGGTGATGTTGCTGAAGCAATAGAAGCGGCAACTAAAAAAGAAATTGATAGAAGAAACATTACTGTCCCTGATATTCATAATTTAGGTTCCTTTACTGCAAAAATAAAATTACATCCAGAAGTAAATGCAGAAGTAAATATTGAAGTAACAAGTTAATCAATTTGTTGCATTATTTTGAAAAGTAGCCAGAGTATATATCTAAGCAATTAAAGATATGGTTTCAGTACCTTTTCCAAATAATGGGCAAAATAAAATTTTTAAAAAGGATTTTAATAGTGAAAATGCTGGATTAGTTCCTCCTCAAAACGTTCAAGCAGAGGAAGCTGTTCTTGGTGGCATACTTCTTGATCCAGATGCGATCGGAAGAATTGCAGACTTAATTAAACCTGAAGCTTTTTATATAAATGCCCATCAAGAAATTTATAGAACAGCATTAATGTTGCATACCCAGGGTAAACCAACTGATTTAACATCAATGAGTGCTTGGTTAGCAGATAATGGATCACTAGAAAAAATTGGAGGAAATAGTAAACTGGTAGAACTAGTTGAAAATGTTTCCTCTACAGCTTCCATAGAACAAGTTGCTAATTTAATTAACGACAAATTCCTGAGAAGGCAACTTATCAGATCTGGAAATGAAGTGGTTCAACTAGGTTTTGATCAAACTCAAGATACTAATGAAGTTCTAGATAAAGCAGAGCAAAAAATATTTGAAATCAGCCAAGAAAAACCTTCAAAAGGCCTGACTCAAGCAGCTGAAATCCTTACAAGTACCTTCAATGAAATAGAGTCAAGATCACTAGGTACTTCAGTAGCTGGTATTCCAGTAAATTTCTATGACCTTGATGCGATGACTCAAGGTTTTCAAAGAAGTGATTTAATAATTGTTGCTGGAAGACCTTCAATGGGGAAAACTTCAATAGTTCTTAATCTGGCTAAAAATGTTGCACAATCGCAAGATTTACCTGTGTGTGTATTTAGCCTTGAAATGAGTAAAGAACAATTGACATATAGATTGCTCTCAATGGAAGTTGGAATCGAGAGTGGCAGGCTAAGAACAGGAAGATTACAGCAAGATGAATGGCCATTACTCGGAGAAGGTATCAATTCATTAGGTCAATTACCAATATTTATAGACGATAAGCCTAACTTAAGTGTTTTAGAGATGAGATCTCTGTGCAGAAGATTAATAGCTGAACAAAAAAAAGAACTTGGATTAATTGTGATTGATTACCTCCAGTTGATGGAAGGATCAACCCCTGATAATAGAGTGCAAGAACTTTCACGAATAACAAGAGGTCTTAAAAGCATGGCCAGAGAATTAAAAGTACCAGTAGTAGCTTTATCTCAGCTCAGTAGAGGGGTAGAGTCCAGAACAAATAAAAGACCAATGTTAAGCGATCTAAGAGAATCAGGATCTATTGAACAAGACGCAGATTTGGTATTAATGATTTATAGAGATGAATACTATAATCCAGAGACTGAAGATAAAGGAATTACAGAAATCATTGTCACTAAACATAGAAATGGACCCGTAGGAACTGTTAAATTATTATTTGAACCTCAATTTACGAGATTTAGGAATTTAGCTAATTAAATCAATCCTAAAATGCAAGATCATCACTCAACAAATGAATCTTTTGATGTAATCGTTATTGGTGGAGGACATGCAGGATGCGAAGCAGCTATAACAACAGCAAAATTAGGATTTTCTACAGCCTTATTTACAATCAATTTAGATAGGATTGCCTGGCAACCTTGCAACCCTGCTGTTGGCGGCCCGGCAAAAAGTCAGTTGGTACATGAAGTTGATGCATTAGGTGGAATTATTGGTAAATTAGCTGATGAGACAGCTATACAAAAAAGAATATTAAATGCAAGTAGAGGTCCAGCTGTGTGGGCATTAAGAGCTCAGACAGATAAAAGAGAATACTCAAAAAAAATGATTGAAATACTACAAAATACAGATAATTTATCATTAAAAGAAGCAATGATTACTGAACTAGATATTGGAAAAACTGAAGAAATAGGATTAAACTCAAAAAAAATCGTAAAAAAAAGAATAAAGGGTGTAAGGACTTTCTTTGGTAGTTATTATTCAGCAAGATCAGTTATCATCACAGCTGGTACGTTCTTAGAAGGAAGAATATGGATAGGAAATAAATCAATGTCAGCTGGTAGATCAGGCGAACAAGCAGCAAAAGGTCTTACTCAAAATTTACACGAAATTGGTATCAAAACAGAACGTTTAAAAACAGGAACTCCAGCAAGAGTTGATAAAAGAAGTATCATTTTTGATGAATTAGATATTCAACCAAGTACTGCAGCAAATAAATATTTTTCGTTTGATCCAGATATCAAGAATAATATGCCGCAAGTTAGTTGTCATATCACAAGAACAACTACTAAAACACATCAACTAATTCGAGACAATTTACATTTAACTCCCATTTACGGTGGTTTTATTGATAGTAAGGGGCCAAGATATTGTCCATCAATTGAAGATAAAATCGTTAAATTTGCTGATAAAGAATCACATCAAATTTTCTTAGAACCAGAAGGAATTAATACCCCTGAAATATATGTTCAAGGATTCTCTACAGGTTTACCTGAAAATATTCAATTAGAACTTCTAAGAACCTTACCTGGATTAAATGAATGTAAAATGTTGCGACCAGCTTATGCTGTCGAGTATGACTATATACCTGCAACACAACTCCAAACATCACTCGAAACGAAAGAAATTGAATATTTATTTAGCGCTGGACAAATTAATGGAACTACTGGTTATGAAGAAGCAGCAGCACAAGGATTAGTAGCCGGAGTCAATGCGACAAGAAAACTAAACAAAAAAGATCCAATAATCTTCACTAGAGAAAGCAGCTATATAGGAACAATGATCAATGATTTGATTACCAAAGATCTCAAAGAACCATATAGAGTTCTTACTAGTAGGAGTGAATACAGGTTGACCCTTAGAGGAGATAATGCAGATAGGCGATTAACCCCATTAGGTTATGAAATAGGGCTAATTGATGAAAACAGATGGTCGGTCTATCAAGAAAAAATGAAACTCCTTGAAGAAGAGAAATTAAGATTAAAAAACACTCGTTTAAAAAACACGGATGAAATATCAAAAAAACTAGAATTAGCTACGGGATCAAAAATCAAAGGCTCAACAACTTTGAAAGAACTTTTAAAAAGACCAAACTTTCATTATTCAGATTTAATTAAATATAATTTGACTGAAAAAAATATAGCTTCTTCAATACAAGAAGGTGTTGAAATAGATATTAAATACGAGGGTTATCTTAAAAGACAAAAAAACAACATTGAACAAATAAATCGTCAAAGCTTTAAATCTCTGCCTCAAGAAATAAATTATGAAAAGATAGATACATTATCTTTAGAAGCTAGAGAAAATTTGAATAAGATAAAGCCAAAAAATTTTGGAGATGCTTCAAAAATTCCTGGTGTTAGCAAAGCTGATTTAACTGCTTTACTTGTTTGGCTAAAAATAAGAGAGATAAAAAAAGATAAGACAAATATTTTTACTAAAAAAAAGTTATCATCTTAAAAGCACTCGGTCAGAGCACTGAATAATAAACTTTTTAACTCACCAAAAATTTTATGGGAAGAAAAAGCCTCTAATTTTTTAGTGAAGAATTCACTACCAAAAATATCTGGCCCATGGAAATTAATGCTGCTTGGGGATGGAAGTCCAACTAGACATCTGCAGCTTTTAACTAATCAAGAGACAAAAATTAAATTAATTTCAATGCAATTAGATCCTCTTTCCACTCAAGAAGGCCCTACAGAATTGAATCAGTTAAATGGCCCTTTAATTAGAAGACAAGTATGGATCAAAAGCAATAATAAAAACCTAGCATGGGCAGAAAGTTGGTGGAATGCGGATCAAGTTAGTGAAAATTTAAAAGCCAAAGAAGAGCCAATTTGGAAGAATTTAACACAAGACAGATCAGAATTATTTAGGGAAGTTGATCGTATTTCACTTGTCAATGCAAAATGGTTAGAAGATCAATTTTGCTTCAAAGGTCCATTCTGGTCAAGAAATTACAGATTTTTTCGAGACAAACAACCCTTAACAATCATAAGGGAAGTTTTCAATCCAAATTTAGAAACTTTACTAGGTTATTCAGGAATTAAAGAATTTACGAAACTATGCTCTTCTTCTTCTTGATCTGGGAAGATTTCTTGATTTTGATTGAACTTGTTGGATTGATTCATCTCTCGAAGTATTATTCTCATTTTCTGAAGCTCTTTGCCATCTTTCAACTTTGAAATCCATTTCATCTGGCCAATCTTCGTCCTTACTCTCTTTCCCATAAGGTAATTTTTTTTGCTCAGTTGTCTGTAAATTTTTTGGTTGCCTTAAAGATATTGCTTGTAAAGGTCTTTTTGAATGCTGTTTAGCAGATTCATAAGAATTTGATTCTCTGGAAAATGTCTTAATATCGCTTTGATCATCGTAAAAATTCTCATCATTCCAATCATCATTTTCTTCATCAAAAAATAAATCCACTTTTTCAGATACCCATCTTCCTACTTTTTTAACACTCTTACTTGTTATTCCTTGAAAATCTGAGTTCCTTCTTTTCCCTGGCCTCGCACCAGATACTCCATCAAAAAATTGTCTTCCAGTTTCTAAAATTTTATCGACCTGTTTATCAACAATATTTTTATCAAAGCTATTTCTATGATTTCTAATTCTCCTTGAATCCATAAATTATTTTGCTTTTTAAAATATAAACTACATTAAAAAAATAAATAATTCAAAATATAGAAACAAAACACATCTTATATTTTTAATCAAACAAAATTAAACACTTTTTATTCCATGATCCATTAAAGAAATTTACACAACATTTTTTACAGGCAATATTCTTTATCCTTTTCCTATAAAAAAATTTCTCACCACAATTTTGGCAAGTTCCTATGTATTTTAATTCTCTCCTTTCAATAGGAAATGAGTGCCTCACAGAAATTTGAAAATTGTTCTCTTTCTTATTAATTTCATTCATCTTTTCTAAGAAATTTGGACCATGTATCTCATTTTTTTTTAATATCCTATCTACCCATGCATGAATCATTTCATGACATAAAGTACTGTTTATTTCATTAGTAGATAATTTACTCAAAATAGGTTTCGATAAGATGATTTCAGAATCTACAAGGCCATTAATTCGTTTTCTTTTATAAAAACCTGCAGTAGTTTTTAATCTATTATCACTCCATCTAACTTTTACTAAAGGTTGATTATTGACCGCTAGAGAATTTTGGAAATATTGGCTATTAAATTTATAAAATAAAGGTAAAAGAGGAATTACAGGCATTATGGATTAAAATTAGTATTATTTTGACAAAAAAAGTCATCAAAAACGATTTCTTTTCTTAAAGTAATAAAAAACTTAAATCAACATGGATGCAACATTAGTTAAAGATATCGGAATTAAAGCATTATTAATTGGCGGAGCTGTATTAATTTCTTTTTGGACTTTTAATGCAGTCAAATTAGTTATAAGCGCCAGAGGAATTAATCCATTAGTAAGAAAGTTTTTTGATCAAATAGCTGCTGGCAGAATTGATGCAGCTTATGGTTTGACTTCAAAAACTTATAAAACTCATGTGAAGCGCCAAGACTTTCTTAAATTTTTAGCTAGTTTAAACCTCAATAAATACAGAAATTTAAAGTCAGGAAGACCTAGAGTCCAAGAAGATCAAATCATAATAACTTTGAATTTAAAATCAGAAGATAAACAAGATGAGCTTCCACTAGATTTTACTTTCGCAAAAACTGACAATGATTGGAAAATAGACAGAATAGCAAAGATGAATTAATAATTTCTTGTGAGGCAAAAAGAATTGTATAAAGAAGAGATAATACGTCAATTAGAATTACGCCCAAGTAGATTAGATAAAGAAAAAATTATCTCAGAAGCGATGGAACAAGGTTTAGATGATTTTTTTGAGGGAATCCGTATGGCACTTGATCCATTGGTAACTTTTGGTGTAAAAATTGTTCCTGAAAAAGAGAATGAAAAAAGTCAAAATTTTTTATGGAAAGATTTCAGGGAATTAGCAAATAAGCTTATTCAAAGAGAACTTACTGGTCACGCTGCTCGCGATGCAATTATTACGGCTATGGAATCTGCCACAAAAGAAGAGTGGAATGGATTTTATAGACGAGTTTTAATTAAAGATCTTAGATGTGGTGTATCTGAAAAAACAATCAATAAGATAGCCAAGAAATTTCCAAAATATGCGATTCCTATTTTTTCTTGTCCTTTAGCTCATGATAGTGCAAATCATGAAAAAAAAATGATAGGAAAAAAGCAAATTGAAATCAAATTAGATGGTGTGCGCGTCTTAACAATTATTAGGCAAAATAAAGTAGAAATGTTTTCTCGTAATGGAAAACAATTCCATAATTTTGGTCATATTATCTCAGAAATAGAAAACGTCTTAAAAGAAGATCCTGTACCTCATGACTTAGTCCTAGATGGTGAAGTAATGAGCGCTAACTTTCAAGATTTAATGAAACAGGTTCATAGAAAAGATGGCAAACAAACAAAAGACGCAGTTCTACATCTATTTGACTTATGTCCCCTTGAAGACTTCCAAAAAGGGAAATGGAACACTAATCAAACAGCGAGAAGTTTATTGGTAAAAGAATGGGTAGCAAAACATTCTATACTTCTAAGACATATAAAAACACTTGAATGGGAAAATGTAGATCTCGACACAACTGAGGGACAGAAAAGATTTGTAGAGCTGAATAAATCTGCTGTGGAGGGTGGATATGAAGGAGTAATGATTAAAGATCCTGATGCTATGTATGAATGTAAAAGAACACACAGTTGGTTAAAGGCAAAACCTTTCATTGAAGTCACTTTAAAGGTTGTATCTGTTGAGGAAGGCACAGGTCGCAATAAAGGTAGACTAGGAGCTGTCCTAGTAGAAGGTGAAGATGATGGGCATGAATACAGTCTTAGTTGTGGAAGCGGATTTAGTGATATCCAACGTGAAGAATATTGGTCAAAACGGAATCAACTTATTGGTCAACTTGTAGAAATCAGAGCTGATGCCAAAACTAAATCCAAGGATGCGGTGGCTTTTAGTCTTAGGTTCCCTAGATTCAAATGCTTTAGAGGATTTAAAGCTGGAGAAAAAGTTTAAATTTTAAAAAATAATATTCAACATAGTAGTCAATGAAGAATGTGGTTTTAAGTAAAAAAACAAAAATCTCAGCTATAGAATGTAAGAATAATTATCAAGACTATTTGAGAGACTTATGACAAAGAAAACAGTTTTCAACTTCATAAAAACACCTTGTGGACAGGCAAAATATATCGAATTAGAAGCCAATAAAACTTTGTTAGGTAAAATTAGACTGTTTTGGTTTATATTGATTGCATCTATTAGAGATTGGAATATTAAAGAGTAAATTCTTAGGATTTTTCAAAATATTCTCTGGAGTATTTAGCTGAGAAATATACAACTAAAAAAGTTGAAATAATTCCAACGATAGTAATATATAAATTATTTGGTGATTGCACATTTTTTAACTCCTGAATACTTTTTGCCAAACTACCTATTGAGCAATACAGAAAAGTTCCTGGAATTATTCCAAGAAGACCAAGAGCGAAATCTCTAAATTTAACATTATTCAAACCATAAAAATAATTAAGAATACTGAAGGGAAATATCGGCGATAATCTCGCTAAAAAAATTAATTGAAGTCCGCCTTTTTCTACTACTTTTTCCATGATACTTAATTTTGGATAACGGCTAAAAAGATTTTTTAGCTTTTTTGCAAAAAAAATTTTGGATACAAAAAAAGCCAATGATGCTCCTATAGAAGCGGAAATGAAAACGATAATAGATCCTAAATATGAGCCATATAAAAAACCTGATAATAAAGATAACCAAGAAGCTGGAAGTATTAATAAAACAATTAAAATATAAATACAGACAAACGAAAAAATCCCAATTCCAGTATTAAAAAAAAAAGACAAATTATAAATATTTTCAAGAAATATATTCATTATCAATTCAAAAGTTCGAGTTTTTTAGTAATTCTTTCCTTTTGTATCGAACCCTCATTTAATTTAATTCTGCAATCATCAACAATATCTTTTGGGGCCTTATCAACGAAATTTTTATTAGATAATCTCTTATTTAAATTTTCTAATTCAATAGTCACCTTTTTTAAATCCTTGGTTAACCTTTCCTTTAATGCATCTATATTTACAAAATTCTGAAAAGGTAAGTAAACCTCTAAATCACTAATTATCCCAGAAAAAGCTTTAGCAAACTCTTTTTTATCAACAGCATTAGTTTTAAAAATAAATACTTCAGAAGATTTAGTTAAGGTTTGAATATCATCAACTAAAGTTTTTAAAAAATCAATCAATTCATCATTGTCTGAAATTAAATATACGGGAACTTTTTCTGATGGCTTAAGACCTAATTCAGCTCTCAAATTTCTAATCAGCCTAATAATTTCAAATAGTTTCTGAAAGGAATTATCAAGCTTATTATCAACAAATTTATTTTCATGAATTGGCCATTTTTGAAGAGATAATAATGCATTATCTGGTTTTAGTTGCAGCACATGCCAAAGTTCCTCAGTAATGTGCGGCATAAAAGGATGAATCATTACCAAAATATCATTGAGCACTTTTATTAAGACTTTTTCAGATATTTGTCTATTTTTATTCTCTTTATTATTAAACCTTTGTTTAGCAAATTCCACATACCAGTCACAAAAATCATTCCACGTAAATTCATATAGTAGTTTCGCAGATTCTCCCAATTTATATTCTTTCAACAAAGCAGCGACTTTTATATTTACCTGATTCAATTTCGATAAAATCCACTTATCACATAACTCTAAAGAAGTTTCATCACCCTCATTAAGCGAATAATTATTATTAGAAGTTTTATTAATTAAAACAAATTTAGTTGCATTCCATAATTTATTCGCAAAATTTCTTGAAGCTTCAACAGTTGAAGATGTATCTTTTTTCCTATCAAAATCAAGCCGGATATCTTGTCCAGCGCCCGCAACTTCTCGAATTAAAGCAAATCGTAGAGCATCAGAACCATATTTATCAATTAATAGTATTGGATCAATACCATTACCTGAACTTTTACTCATTTTTTTATTGTTTTCATCTCGGACTAGACCATGAATATAAACATCCTTAAAAGGAATATTATTCGTAAAAGTATTCCCCATCATTGTCATTCTCGCCACCCAAAAGAAAATAATATCGAAACCAGTAACAAGAACACTATTTGGATACCATTTTTTAAAATCCGGATCATTTGTATTTGGCCAACCAAGGGTTGAGAAAGGCCATAAACCACTTGAAAACCAAGTATCCAAAACATCTTTATCACGAACCAATTTAATATTTAATCCAAATTTTTTATTAGCTTCAATTAAGGCATCCTCTTCATTTCTCGCAACAACATATGGAGTATTTTGTTCTATTGAGTCTTGAGATTCATCTAAAACATACCATGCTGGTATTTGGTGCCCCCACCACAATTGCCGACTGATACACCAATCATTAATATTCTCTAACCAATCCTTATAAACTTTCTCCCAGCGTGGAGGAATAAACAATGGTTTTTTAGAATCAATTTCATTAAGACATCCTTGTGATATTTCATCCATTTTCAAAAACCATTGTGTTGACAATAAAGGTTCAATTGGCACCTTACCTCTATCAGAAAAAGGAACAGTATGTTTATAATCCTCTATCTTTGTCAAAAGGCCTAAGTTATCCAATTCTTTGATAATTTTCTTTCTAGCCTCATATCTATCTAAATTTTGAAAAATACCTGCATTAATATTTAAAGTTCCATCTTTGTTCATTACATTAATCTGTTTTAAATTATGTCTTTTTCCTATTGCAAAATCATTTGGATCATGGGCTGGAGTAACCTTCACACAACCAGTACCAAAATCTTTATCAACATGTGAATCAGCGATAATAGGTATTTCTCTATCAACGAAAGGGACTTTTACTTTGACACCAATAAATTCTTTATATCTATCATCATCTGGATTAACTGCCACAGCAGTATCACCCAAAAGAGTTTCTGGTCTTGTTGTTGCAACTTCTAAATACTTATCTAAATGTTCACCACTTTCAGAAATTAAAGGGTATTTAAAATGCCATAAATGACCATTTACTTCTTGCATTTCAACTTCAAGATCACTTACGGCAGATTGAGATTCAGGGCACCAATTAACCAAATATTCGCCTCTATAAATTAAATTCTTTTTATAGAGAATATTAAAAGCCTCAATAACTGCTTCATTTAATTTTTGATCAAGAGTAAATCTTTCTCTAGTCCAGTCAACTGAATATCCTATCCTTTTTAATTGAGAAACTATTCTTCCACCACTTTGTTCTTTCCAGTTCCATGCTCTTTTAAGAAATTCATCTCTTCCAATATCTTCGCTTGTTTTGCCTTCACTTTTTAATTGTTTTTCGAGAATAGTTTGAACAGCTATTGAAGCATGATCAGTTCCCGGTAAACACAAAACATTCTTACCTAAAAGTCTTTGAAAACGTACTACAACATCTATCAAAGCCGTATTAAATGCATGCCCCATATGCAAAGATCCAGTTACATTTGGTGGCGGAATAACAACACAAAAAGGCTCCCCATCATCAGCAGGGTTAGGACTAAACGCCTTTAGACTTTCCCATTTTTCTTGCCACTTTTTCTCTACTTCAAAAGGTGAATAATTCTCTAAAGATAATTGATCATTCATCTCTGTCATGTGCAAATTTTATTTCAATAAACTTTTTGTTTATTTTATCTTGAGAGCAGCCAATTAATGAAAATAATATTAGTTTGCAAAAAAAGATACATCCATTCTACAAAAGTTTGAAGCCAGAACCACAGGAACAACGTTTTGCATTTTTTGGTGTTGAAATAAGAAATCCACCACCGCTCAAATCACCGTAATAATCTAATTTTAAATCTTTCAGTAAATTAAACTTTTTTACATCCGCGTATAAAGTTACTCCTTCAGTTCTTGAAATAGGAGATCCATTACATGTACCTGGCCTTAATTTAATATGCATCCATCCTTCGGAACAATTTTTATCCTCTACCAAATCAATCGACATTTCTCCTGGAGAACCTCCAAAAGAAGCTTGCCTAGATAGTTCTGAAGCAGCACTTTGACTGATTGAAAGATTGACGATCTCAGTCATTAGAAAAATAATAAATGGGCGATCCAGGGTTCGAACCAGGGACATCCTGCTTGTAAGGCAGGCGCTCTACCGCTGAGCTAATCGCCCTTATGATAAATCATTCTAATAGATGAAGTTGAAAAATTTATACTAAGTATTTAAATATTTCATGATTGAGGCAAAATTTAATTAATAAAATATATCCTATGTCCTCAAACACTAGATATAAATTGGAAAACAATTCCGATTTAGAGACTATAAATAGTTTCAAAATCCTAATATCTAATATCAAAGCATTAAGAGATAAAACTTGGGGCTGTCCATGGCAGAAAATACAATCTCATGTATCGTTAATCCCATTTTTGTATGAAGAAAGTAGCGAATTTATAGATGCGATATATGAAAAAAATGCTAATAACATATGTGAGGAGTTAGGAGATCTTTTATTACAAGTAATGCTTCATGCTGAAATCGGTTACGAAGAAAAAGAATTTGGACTAAATGATGTTATAAAAAATCTAAACAAGAAAATTATTAATAGACATCCATATATTTTTAACAAAAAAGAAAAAGTATCATTAAAAAAATCACAACAGATTTGGGTAAATATGAAAAATTTAGAAAAAGAAGCACCTCATGTTAAATCTTTAATTAGTAGAAATTTAAATTTGAAAATTAAAAATTTACCGCCAACGGTTGGAACAAATAAAATCACAAATGTTGTTAAAGAACATGGTTTCAAATGGGGAAGTACTGATGAAATTTTTAAAAAGTTAGAAGAAGAGATTAATGAATTAAAGGAAGCAATTAAAAGTAAAAATGATTCAGAGATAAAAAATGAATTTGGGGATATTTACTTTACTCTTCTTAATCTCTCAAACTTTTTAAAGATCAATCCTGAATCAGCTCTTCAGAAAACTAATATAAAATTTTTAGAAAGATTTTCAATCGTCGAAGAACATGCAGGAGATAATATTAAAAAACAAACTCCCAAAGACTTTCAACGGCTTTGGCAAATAGCTAAGCAAAAACTGGCGGGAAAAATTCCTAAAAGCAAATGACAAATATTACAACATGGATAGATGAATATCATAAAGGCTCAAGATTCGGCCTAAACGGGAAAATTCTAATTAAAAAAACCTCAAAATATCAAGAAATTATTGTTATTGAAAATGAATATTATGGTAAAGCTTTAATGTTAGATGGTTGCTGGATGACATCATCAAAAGACGAGAAATATTATCATGAGTGTCTTGTGCATCCTGCATTAAGTAGCATTGACGAAAAATCTAATGTACTAATTATTGGCGGTGGTGACGGTGGTACTTTAAGAGAATGCGTTAAATATTCTAAAATATCAAAAATTGATCTAGTAGAAATTGATGAGGAGGTAATCAAAATATCTAAAAAATTTCTAAAAGAAATTGGAGGCGAAGCATGGAATGACAAAAGATTAGAAATACATGTTGATGATGGTGTTAAATGGGTAAAAAAAACAAGAGATAATTTTTACGACGTTATATTTATAGACAGTTCAGACCCCTCAGAATTTTCAAATTTATTATTTTCAGATTATTTTTACAAGGAATGCAAAAGAATACTTACACCAAGAGGGATATTAGCAACACAAAGCGAATCTCCTGAATCTTTCAAAAATATTCACATAAATATTTTGAAAAACCTAAAAAATATATTTAAAGTTTCTAAAACTATGTATTCCTTTGTGCCTATATATCCAAGCGGAATTTGGAGTTGGACATTTGCTTCTTCGGAAAATCTAAATTTATCAAAGCAAAATTATGATGAAGTCCTAAAAATAGAAAAAGGATGTGAAATTTGGAATTTAAATTTTCAAAATGCAGCATTCAAAATGATGCCAAATAAAATTGTAAAAGAACTAGTTTCACAAGATGACAAAAAATTTATTTGACAACGAAAATTCAATTTATATGGGAGCAAAAAGAAGTCCTGAGAATTGCTCAATTGGTATATTTGGAGTTAATTATGATGGGACATGTTCGTTTAAACCAGGAGCAAGATTTGGTCCAGAAGCAATAAGACAAGTCAGTTCTTGTTTAGAAACATATTGTCCAAAAATAAAAAAAGACTTAGAGGATATTATGTATGTTGATTTTGGATCAATACTAATTGATAAAAATGACTCAAAGTCAGTTATTGAATCAGTTAAATCAGCAACAAATTATTTAATAAGTAAACGCCTTAGTCCTATTATGCTTGGAGGCGAACACTCTATTACAAGAGGTGCTATTGAAGCATTAGTAAAAAAATATCCAGATTTGATATTGATTCAACTTGATGCTCATGCAGATTTAAGAGAATCATATATAGGGAATGAACATAGTCATGCTTGTACTATGAAAAGATGCTTAGAAGTGCTACCTGAAAAAAAAATTTTTCAAGTAGGAATTAGAAGTGGGACTAAAGAAGAATTTGAAATTATGCATAACAACAATCAATTAGTTAACTTTTGTCCAGGCGGAAATGCACATGAGTTAAAACAAGCTCTTTTACCATACGCGAAGTCTCCAATCTATTTAACAATAGATTTAGATTGGTTTGATCCCAGTTTACTAGCAGGGACGGGCACTCCAGAACCGGGAGGATTTTTTTGGAATGATTTTGAAGAAATACTGAAAACTTTAAAAGATCTTAGAATTGTAGCTTCAGATATTGTGGAATTATCTCCAGAAATTGATAAAAGCGGAGTAAGTAGCATAGTTGCAGCCAAAGTACTTAGAAGCTTAATTTTGTCATTAGAAAATATGCAATAAAAAATTTCTAAACTACAGTGTAAAAATACTAAATACAAACTAAATATTTCATGGATTTGCTAAAAAGTCCTCTTTATTCAAAATATATTGAATCCAATGCAAAATTAGTGGATTTTGCAGGTTGGGAAATGCCCATATCATTTTCAGGATTAATTAAAGAGCATGAATCAGTTAGATCTTCAGCAGGATTATTTGATATTTCTCACATGGGTGTAATTTCTATCAAAGGGATCAATCCAAAAGATTATATTCAAAAACTTTTTCCAACTAATTTATACTCCTTTTCTGAAGGACAGGGACTTTATACAGTAATGCTCAATGATAACGGAGGAATAATAGATGACTTAATAATTTATGACCTTGGTATACAAGAAAATGACATATCAGAATTATTGTTAATAGTTAATGCAAGTAGATATAAAGAAGATTTTCAGTGGATAAAAAATAATTTAAATATGTCTGAAATTTCGATAACAAACTTTAAAAAAGACAAAGTACTTTTAGCATTGCAGGGAAAAAACTCATTCAATTTATTTGAAGAATGGATTGAATCTTCGATCTCACATGTCCCTAACTTTGGATGCGAATATAAAATTTTTGAACATATTTCGCCTAAAGAAAAAATTTTCTTTTCAAAGACAGGCTATACGGGGGAAAATGGTCTAGAAATACTTTTATCTAAAAAAGCAGCAATTAATTTATGGGATTTCTCAATTTCCAAAAATGTTGCGCCTTGTGGTTTAGGAGCTAGAGATACTCTCAGACTTGAAGCAGGCATGCATCTTTATGGTCAAGACATAAATGAAGAAACTTCTCCATATGAAGCAGGGTTAGGGTGGCTAGTACATCTAGAAAATAATCACGAATTCTTTGGAAGAAGATTTCTTGAAGAGCAGTCAAGATTAGGTATTCAAAAAAAGTTAGTTGGTCTCTCTATAGAAGGTAAAGCAATAGGAAGAAAAGGTTGCGCAGTTCTTAAAGGTGAAGACAATATTGGGACTATCACAAGCGGCAGTTGGTCTCCAACTAAACAACAAGCTATAGCTTTTGCATACATCAATACTTCGCATGCCTTAATAAATAATGAAGTTCAAATATCAATAAGAGGCAAAAAATTCAAAGGGGTAATAACAAAGAGAGCATTTTATAAAAAAAATTATTAACTAAATTTACCCTTAAAGAATTATTATAAGTTATTGATAAGTAAATCATACCTAGATGAGAAACAAAATTTGCAAAGAACTCAATAATACAGATATTGGTAAATTAGTTAATTTATGCGGATGGGTAGATAGAAGAAGAGATCATGGTGGTGTAATTTTTATTGATTTAAGAGACCATAGTGGATTTCTACAAATCACAATTAACCCCGATGATGGTGCAGATCTATTTAAACAAGCAGAAACTCTAAGAAATGAAACAGTAATAATGGTTTGCGGAATTATTAACGAAAGGCCAAAAGATTCAATTAATAAAAATTTAAGTACTGGAGAGTTAGAGCTTAAAGTTAAAGATTTGAAAATTATCAACCAAATTAAAAAAAACCTACCTTTTCCAGTATCTATACATGATTATGAAAATACAAAAGAGGAACTCAGATTAAAATATAGATACCTTGATTTAAGAAGAGGCAAATTACTAGAAAATTTAAAAACAAGACATAAAATTATTAAAGTTGCTAGAGAATTTCTTGATAATTTTGGATTTACAGAAGTAGAGACTCCATTACTTACAAAATCAACTCCAGAAGGCGCGCGCGATTTTCTTGTTCCTGCTCGTCTTTCGAATGGAGAATTTTTTGCTCTACCTCAATCCCCACAACTATTTAAACAACTTTTAATGGTGGGAGGGTTAGATAAGTATTATCAAATCGCAAAATGTTTCCGTGATGAAGACTTAAGGGCAGATAGACAGCCAGAGTTTACGCAATTAGATATTGAAATGAGCTTTATTAGTGAAGAAGAAATAATCTCTTTTAATGAAAGTCTTATAAAAAAAATATGGAAAGAAGTATTAAATATTGATTTTGATAATGCTTTTCCAAGAATGCCATGGCAAGCAGCAATGGATAATTACGGCACTGATAGACCAGACACTAGATATCAAATGTTATTGAAAGATTTAGGAGAAGTATTAGGTGATATTGGCTTTAATATTTTCACCAAGGCAATTAAGTCTGGAGGTTCTATAAAATCTATAACAGTCAAAGGAGGTAATTTAAGTATTAGCAACGTAAGAATTAAACCCGGAGGTGATATCTTTCAAGTAGCTCAAGATGCAGGAGCTGGTGGTTTGGCCTTTATAAGGGTCAAAGGAGATGAGCTTGAGACTATTGGGGCAATTAAAAATAATCTAAATGAAGAGCATATAGCTGATATTTTAAGAATCACCGAAGCGCAAGATGGAGACTTAATCCTCTTGGGTGCTGGAGATAAACAAATTGTCAACCAGTCATTAGATAGAGTGAGGCAATACATCGCAAAAGACTTAAATCTCATAGATAAAAGTAAATGGAATTTCTTATGGGTAACTGATTTCCCGATGTTTGAGAGAAATGCAGAGGAAAATAGATATGAAGCTTTACATCATCCTTTTTGTTCTCCAAAAAATATAAAATCTAAAGATCCTGAAAACTTGCAAAAAGAAATCAAGAACTCTATAGCAAATGCTTATGACTTAGTTCTTAATGGCTTGGAATTAGGAGGTGGCTCTTTACGTATTCATGAAGCAAACTTGCAAAGAGAGGTTTTGAAAACGGTAGGACTTACTGCTGAAGAGATTAATGAAAAATTTGGATTTTTAATAGAAGCCTTAGAAATGGGTGCTCCTCCTCATGGTGGAATAGCGTTTGGATTAGATCGTATTACCATGCTGATCATAGGTGCAGATTCAATCAGAGAAACAATTGCGTTTCCAAAAAATCAACAAGCAAAATGTCTTCTCACAAATGCGCCTTCAAATGTCTCAGAATCACAATTAAAAGAATTAGATATTGAAATAACAATTGATGAATAAGAATATATATGGATGTTCTAAAAGTTTTTTGTTTAAATAAAGTATAAGGAGGCAGTGCTTAATTAAAAATATTTAATGTCAAAATTTGTTTTTGTCACCGGAGGAGTAGTTTCTAGCATTGGTAAAGGAATTGTAGCTGCAAGCTTAGGTAGATTATTAAAGTCAAGAGGATATAGTGTTTCAATATTAAAACTAGATCCATATCTAAATGTTGATCCAGGCACAATGAGCCCTTTTCAACATGGAGAAGTATTTGTAACAGAAGATGGGGCTGAAACCGATCTAGATTTAGGTCACTATGAAAGATTTACTGATACTGCAATGACTAGGTTGAATAGTGTAACAACGGGATCTATTTATCAAGCAGTTATTAATAAAGAAAGAAGAGGTAATTATAACGGTGGAACTGTGCAAGTAATACCTCACATAACGGGAGAAATTAGAGAAAGGATTCATAGAGTAGCCGCTAACAGCAGTGCAGATATTATTATTACTGAAATTGGTGGAACAGTTGGAGATATTGAATCTCTACCTTTTTTAGAGGCAATAAGAGAATTCAAAAATGATGTCAATAGAAACGATGTTGCATACATACACGTAACATTACTTCCTTACATCAAAACCTCTGGCGAAATAAAAACTAAACCAACACAACATTCAGTGAAAGAATTAAGATCAATTGGAATTCAGCCAGATTTACTTGTATGCCGAAGTGATAAATCTATCAATGAAGCTCTTAAAAGAAAGCTTAGTGGTTTTTGCGGTGTCAGTATCAACTCTGTAATTGAAGCTTTAGACGCAGACAGTATTTATTCTGTACCTCTTTCTTTAAAAAAAGAAGGTTTATGCAAAGAAACCCTGAAGTATCTAGACCTTGAAGATAAAAAATGTGACTTGAAAAAATGGGAGCAACTAATACACAACCTAAGAAATCCTGGAGAACCAATAAAAGTTGCCCTTGTAGGCAAATATATTGAACTTGGAGATGCATATTTATCCGTTGTTGAAGCGTTAAGACATGCATGCATTGAACAAAAGGCTTTATTAGATTTACATTGGGTAAGTGCTGAAATGATAGAAAAAAATTCAGCAGAAACTTACTTAAATGAAGTTGACGCAATTGTTGTACCGGGGGGATTTGGCAATAGAGGGGTCAATGGAAAAATTTCGGCTATAAAATTCGCAAGAGAAAATAAAATTCCCTTTTTAGGTTTGTGCCTTGGTATGCAATGTGCAGTTATAGAATGGGCCAGGAATGTAGCTAATCTTCCAGATGCATCTAGTTCAGAACTAGATCCAAAAACTCCAAATCCAGTGATACATTTATTACCAGAACAGGAAGATGTAGTTGATTTAGGTGGGACAATGAGACTTGGAGTTTATCCATGTAGATTGACAAAAAATACAACTGGAAAAAACTTATATGATGAGGATGTTATTTATGAGAGACATCGACATAGGTACGAATTTAATAATTACTACAAACAAAGTTTTTTAGATTCCGGATACAAAATTAGTGGTACATCACCAGATGGCAGATTAGTTGAGTTAATTGAGTTAGAAAATCATCCATACTTCTTAGCCTGTCAATATCATCCTGAGTTTTTATCACGACCTGGCAAACCTCATCCTTTATTTAAAGGATTAATAAAAGCCTCTCAAGATAAGTTAACTCAATCAAATTAATATTCTTTATTTTTTTGAATGAAAATGACAAATTTTTTACCCTTAGTCGAACAATTTCATTCATTACAAGGTGAAGGTTATCACGCTGGAAGAAGTGCTTTTTTTGTAAGATTAGCCGGATGTAAAGTTGGATGTTCGTGGTGCGATACCAAAAATTCATGGGACGAGAAAAAACACCCTTCTATATCAATTGAAAAAATAATAGATCGCATAAAAATTGCCAGAAAAAAAGGAGCATCTTTTTGCGTTATTACAGGTGGAGAACCTTTACAACATAACTTGGATAATTTTTGCAAAGCCATAAAAAAAATGACGATGGGGGAAGAAGAAAAGCCAATGAAGATTCATATTGAAACAAGTGGAGTTAATTCGATATCAGGAAGCTATGACTGGATTACTTTATCTCCTAAAAGACACTCACCTCCAAAAAATTATTTTTTAAAAAACTGTAATGAAATCAAAATAATCATAAATGAAATAGAAGATATTGAATTTGCTATTCAAATAAAAAAAGAAACTTTAAAACAATATCAACTCTCTAAAAGCAAAGATGGCTTAAAAAAAGAAGATAAAATTTTTTATTTACAGCCAGCATGGAACAATTCGAATGGTTTTTCTCTTGCTATCGATTTCGTAAAAAATAACCCCGATTGGAAATTGAGTCTTCAAACTCATAAATACTTAAAAATTAATTGAAATCATATGACTCTTAAAAATAAATCGATAGTAGTTTTATTGTCTGGAGGTTTAGATTCTTCTACAGTTACTGGTATCGCCAAAAAATCCGAAGCTAAAGTTTTTGGCCTTTCATTTGACTACGGTCAACGTCATAAAAAAGAATTAAATTCTGCATCAATAATTGCAAAACACTTTGATATCGAAGAATTTAAAATCATTAAGCTTGACTTATCTTTATGGGGAGGCTCGTCATTAACTGATACTCAAAAAAATATTCCATTAGAAGGAATACAAAATAATAAAATACCTAACACTTATGTTCCTGGGAGAAATACTATATTTATTTCCGTTGCACTAAGTTATGCCGAAGCAATAGATGCTGATTTTATAGGCTTAGGAGTTAATGCACTAGATTATTCTGGTTATCCAGATTGCAGACCTGACTACATTAAAAAATTTCAAGAGTTAGCAGATTTAGCCAATAAAAGAGGAAGAGAAAATAATCCAATAAAACTTTGGACACCACTATTAGATTTAAATAAAGTAGAAATTATTAAATTAGCTTTTGATAATCATGTACCTTTAGATAAAACATGGAGTTGTTATTCGGGTAATTCAAAACCATGCGGTAAGTGTGATAGCTGCAGAATTAGAAATAGCGCTTATGAAAAATGGCTCAATAAAAATAATAAAAAATGAAAATAAAAAAAATAATTCTAGAAAAATGGATAGATCCAGCACTGATTACTCATCATCTAACAAAGAAATTCGGAAATAAAGGATTAGCCTGGCTAGACAGTGATGGTAAAGAAAATGGGGAATGGTCAATAATAGGAATTAAACCTAAAAAAATAATCCAATCAAGAGATATCAATAACTTGGACAAAACTAATAATCCATTTAACAATTTAAGA
The DNA here is from genome assembly GCA_902525585.1 of uncultured Prochlorococcus sp. Taxonomy (GTDB): domain Bacteria; phylum Cyanobacteriota; class Cyanobacteriia; order PCC-6307; family Cyanobiaceae; genus Prochlorococcus_A. The sequence goes on from CABZHQ010000004.1 coordinate 22,343, forward strand.
AATATTGAAAAAGGATTTTGGATCGGATGGTTAAGTTATGAAGCTGGAGTTTTCATAGAACCCAAAAACCCATGGCGAAAATCTAATATGGCAACATTATATATTGCATCATATGATCCAATCATTAAATGTAATCTAATAAAAAAAGAAATAATTATCGAAGGCACAAACTCATCTGAACTGATGAATTATAAAAACATAATCAACAATATTAAAAATATTGAAGAAGAAAATATTATTAAAACAAATTTGAATTTTGATTATTCAAAAATCAATTTGGACGAAATGGCTGAAAAATTTCAGAAAAATATTCTAACATTGAAAAAATTAATTTCCTTGGGGGATATATTTCAAGCAAACCTAACAACTAAATGCGAAATTGAATCTTCCAAAAACTATAATCCTCTAGATATTTATTTGAAAATAAGAAAGAAATTAAGAGCTCCCTTTGGAGGAATAATAATAAATAATGATAATTATAAAGAGGCTGTATTATCTACCTCGCCAGAAAGATTTATAAAAATAGATAATAAAAATTTTGTAGAATCAAGACCAATCAAAGGAACTAGATCTAGAGATAAGGATTTAAATAAAGATGCACTTAATGCTATCGATTTAATAACGAACGAAAAAGATAGAGCCGAAAATATTATGATTGTTGACCTAATAAGAAATGATTTAAGTAAAGTTTGCGAAACAGGAAGTATTGTGGTGCCAGAAATATTAAAGCTTGAAAGTTTCTTAAAAGTTCATCATCTAACATCAGTAATCAGAGGCAAATTAAAAAAAGACAAAAACTGGATTGATTTACTAAAAGCTTGTTGGCCTGGGGGCTCTATAACTGGAGCACCTAAATTAAGATCATGTCAGAGACTTTTTGAATTAGAAGAATGTGAACGTGGACCATACTGTGGCTCATTTTTGAAGCTTGACTGGAATGGAGAGTTTGACAGCAATATACTAATAAGATCATTTTTAATCAAAGACAAAAAAATTAATATACATGCTGGTTGCGGAATAGTTATTGACTCAAACCCTGAAGAGGAAACTAATGAACTAAAGTGGAAACTTTTACCGTTAATTGATTCACTCAAATGATTGCAACATTAGGCTGGCACAAGGATCAATGGTTGGATATTGATAGAATATTTATTGCTGCTAATAATAGAGGATTAAAATTTGCTGATGGTATATTTGAAACCATTTTGATAAAAGAAAACAAACCTATTCTTTTTGATGAACATCTGAAAAGATTAGAAAACAGTAGCAAGATTTTAAATATTAATCTCAAAATAAATAAATTAACTTTAAGACAACTTATTCACGATGGAATTAGAAAGTTATCGCTTAAAAATGATCAATTTGCTTCAGTAAGAATAAACTATAGTCGAGGAACTAATGAAGGTCGAACACTAACAATTGATAGCACTTCAGAGACAAAAAATTTGGATAATATATGGCTTGAGTTCTATAAAATCAAACCAAATTTTAATCCAATAAGCGTTTGCATTAGTCAAACAGAAAAAATAAATGAATTCAGTCTTATAAGTAAATGCAAAACATTTTCATATAATCAGGCAATACAAGTTTTGACAGAAGCTAATGAAAAATCATTTGATGATTCTATCCTTTTGAATACGTCAGGTGAACTTTGTTGTGGAAGTACATTTAATCTTCTAATTAAAAGAAATAATCAATGGATAACTCCTAGAAAAGAGAGCGGCTGTTTAGAGGGGATTATGATTTCTAAAGCTTTAAAATTGAAAATTGTAAAAGAAGAATTAATTCCTCCAGAATTTCAAAATGATGACATAATAGTTGCAATTAATAGCTTATCTTGCAGACAAATTAATCAAGTTAATGATTTAAAGCTTAAACCTAAATTCGATCCAATTTATTTTTGGGATTTATTATATAGTTGAACTTTATTAATATCTGGTAAATAGACATCAGATACTTTAGTTATATTGTTATTAACCTTAAATTCAACAATTTTTCCAATAATGATAATTGATGGAGCTGAAAATTCTTTATCTTTAATTTTATCTGGAAGATTATTTAATTGCTCTATCAAACATTTTTGATTTTTTAAAGTAGCTTCTTGAATGACAGCACATTTAGTATTCTTATCTAAACCACCAAGAATTAATTCTTTCACAATATATTCAATATTTTTAATACCCATAAAAATTACTAAGCTATCTGATGATTTAGCTAAATCTCTCCAATTCACTGTCTTTTTTTCCTTATCTACACGCTCATGTCCAGTGACGAAAGTTACGGAACTAGCAGCATCTCTATGGGTTAGTGGAATACCAAAATATGTGGGGGCAGCTATCCCAGATGTAATACCAGGAACGATTTCAACTGAAATTCCATTTTTTTCTAAAATCGAAACCTCTTCACCACCTCTAGAAAAAACGAATGGATCTCCCCCTTTAAGCCTTACGACATTTTTGCCTTCTTTTGCCAATTTCAAAATAAGAGCATTAGTTTCAGCCTGAGGTACAGAACACCTCCCAGCTCTTTTGCCTACATGGAAAATTTCTGTATTTTTTCCTGCCTCTTTTGTTATTTCATCAGGAATTAAAGCATCATGAACTAATGCATCACAATTTTTTATTAGACGTAAAGCTTTAAGAGTTAAAAGCTCAGGGTCACCAGGACCTGCTCCAACCAAATAAACAATGCCGGGCACAATAATCTCCATTAACAGGTATGGTAGTAAAAGTTAATCGCAATGAAGGTAAATATTATGAAAGAAAGTTTATTAAAATCAAATAAAAAATTTACTCTCCTTAGTGCATTTATCACTCTTCTAAATGATCGTTTAAGTGAAAGTATACTCTTACCCATATTACCCTCTTTTGTTTTACTTTTTGATTCTAAAGCAAGTACATATGGTTTATTATCATGCACTTATCAATTAGCTCAATTTACAGCTTCTCCTTTTATAGGACTTATGAGTGATAGATATGGAAGAAGACCTGTCACTCTTTTTTGTATTACTGGTTCAGTAATAGGAATATCAATATTATCTTTTACAGTTCTTTTTAATTGGTCAAATTCAATAGCCTTTATCCCGTTATTTTTATTATTTTTAGCGAGACTAATTGACGGTTTAAGTGGGGGGACTGCAGCTACTGCAACAACAATTCTTGCAGATATTTCAAGCCCTGAAAAAAGAGCAAAAACATTTGGGCTTATTGGTGTAGCTTTTGGTTTAAGTTTTTTCTTAGGTAATATTTTTGTTGTAATTTTTGCAAGAAATACAAATAATAATTTTATTATTCCAGTTTTGATAGCTTCAATCATTCCAATAATAAATTTTCTCCTTGTATTTTTTTACTTACCAGAAACCAAGCCTAATAGTGACTCAAGTAAATCAAAAACTATTTTAAAAAACCCTTTAAAAGCTTTATTTACAGTTTTCAAAGAAGAAAAGATTAAAAAATTATCATTAGCTTTTTTTATTTACTTTATTGCTTTTACTGGATTGACCAATATCCTGATATTTTTCCTTCAAGAATCTTTAAACTGGACGACCAAAGCATCAAGTGGAACTCTTGTTGTAGTAGGAATCATTGCAATTATCGTTCAGGGAGGATTAATTGGGCCTCTGGTAAAGAAATTTGGCGAAATGCGATTAACACTCGTCGGATCAGGCTTTATTCTTGTGGCATGTGCTCTTTTAATAACCTCTCCAAAAGAAAACGCGACAATTAATATTTATTCAGCTGTTTCATTTTTGGCCGTTGGGGCAGGGTTAATTACGCCCACGTTAAGAGCACTAATATCTAAGAAATTAGATATTGATAAACAAGGATCAATTTTAAGTAACCTTCAGGGTTTACAGAGTCTTGGAGGAGTTTTAGGAATTGCAATGGCCGGAAGGGTTTATGATAGTTTTGGTCCTAAATCGCCTTTTATAGCTGGTTCCGTTATCTTATTTTTCATGATATACCTTATTGCAGAGGGTAAAAATAATAATTCTTTTAAAAATCAAAAATTAAAAGTTTTTTAATGAAAAGCCAGACTGATATTTTTATAAATAGAGAATTAAGTTGGATTGAATTCAATAAAAGAGTACTCCTTACTGGTATGGAAAAGGAGTACAAAATTCTAGATAAAGTGAAATTTTGTTCAATTTTTAGTAATAATCTTGATGAGTTTTTTATGGTGAGAGTAGCTTCATTAAAAGCTCAAGTTGAAGCGGAAATTACTAAAAAAAGTATTGACGGACTTACACCTAAAGAGCAATTAAAAAAAATCAATAATGAAATAAAAAAATTAACTATTCTCCAAGAAAACTATGTAAATAATGAATTAAAAAATGAATTAAAAGAAAAAGGTGTAATTTTAAAAAAATATAAGGACCTAAGTGAAAATCAAAGAAATTGGTGTAATAACTTCTTTACAACATCTATTTTCCCTTTATTAACTCCATTAGTTGTTGATCCAGCACATCCATTTCCTTTTATAAGTAATTTAAGTCTAAATTTAGCAGCTTTAATAAAAGATGAGGAGGATTCTAAAAACCAGTTTGTCAGAGTAAAAATACCAACAAAAAATATACCCCGATTTATACGAATTCCCAATGAAATTACTCAACTTAGTGATGAAAGTTCTCACTATTTCATAAGTGTTGAAGATTTAATTGGGAATAATATAAATACTTTATTTAACGGAATGGAATGTATAAATTACTCTTTTTTTAGAGTGACAAGAGATGCAGATTTAGAATTAAAAGAACTTGAAGCTGATGATCTACTTTTAGCTGTTGAACAAAGTTTGCAAAAAAGAAGATTAGGTGGAGACGTAGTTAGATTAGAAGTGGAGTCAGATATGCCAGAAATAATTCTAAAGTTACTTATTGAAAGTATCTCAATACAGAAAGAATATATATACTTTTGCAAAAGTTTATTAGGCCTAGACGATTTAAATCAGCTTACAAAAATTGATAGAGATGATTTAAAAGAAAATCTACTAATTGGAAAAACTCACCCAGAATTAAAACAGTTAGATTTGCCTTCAAACAAAAACCCTAATTCTATTTTCAAAATACTTAGAAAAAAAAATATTTTGCTTCATCATCCCTATGACTTATTTAAAACTTCAGTTGAAGAATTTATAAACAGAGCAGCTGATGATCCACTTGTAATGGCTATAAAAATTACTTTATATCGAGTTTCCCAAGATTCCCCTATCATTGCGGCTTTAATGAGAGCTGCAGAGAATGGGAAAGAAGTAATGACTCTTGTTGAACTAAAAGCAAGATTTGATGAAGACAATAATATTCAATGGGCAAAACAACTTGAACAAGCTGGAATTCATGTTGTATATGGAATCATAGGATTTAAAACACATACAAAAATTGCCTTAATAGTAAGAAAAGAGAAAGGAAGATTAAGGAATTATTTCCATATTGGAACGGGAAATTATAACTCTAATACTTCAAAGTTTTATACAGATTTAGGATTACTTTCAACGGATCCTGATATTGCATCTGATTTACTTGAGTTATTTAACTACTTATCTGGTTTTTCTAAACAAAAAAGTTATCAAAAGTTATTAGTTTCTCCCTCATCGATGAGAGAGAAATTTATATTTCTGATAAGGAGAGAAATTAGAAATGCAGAGGAAGGCAAAAAAGCCGAAATAATCGCAAAAATGAATTCTTTAGTAGACCCAGAAATAATTAAACTGCTTTATTTAGCTTCAGACTCAGGTGTAAAAATTAGCCTAATCATAAGAGGTATTTGTTGCCTATATCCCCAAAGAAAAAATTTAAGTGAAAATATTAAAGTTATAAGCATTATTGGCCATTTTCTAGAACACTCAAGAATTTTTTGGTTTTGTAATAACGGGGATAATGAGGTTTTTATAGGAAGTGCAGATTGGATGCGAAGAAATCTTGATAGAAGAATAGAAGCTGTTACTCCCATAGAGGATTATGAATTAAAATCTAAAATATACAAGCTTTTGCAAACTTACATTAAAGATAATTACTTTTCTTGGATAATGAAAGATGATGGTTCATATTCGAAATATGAATTAGATTCATTACATAATCGTTCGCAAATTGACCTCATAGAAAAATAAAATTAATATTGATTTTTACAACATTTAAAAAAAATACTTAATATTTTAAATTTTTTTTATTTTTCATAAAATCATCTCATATCAATGGATTTCAAGAAATAAGCTTTAAAAAAAAATTTTTTGTCTTTAAAATTTCAACGTAAAAGTAGTTTTTATTTCAATTTCAGTGCTAGCTTTTTAAAAAATCCATTATTTAGGAGGCCAGGGTGATGGGGATCCCTCTGGAATCTGCGAAAAGCTCTTCAGATAATAATTTTGATGAGCCAAGATTACCAAACACTGCGGGCAAGTCTCGCAAATCGAAATCCAGTCTTACGTCAAAACAAAGCCAAAAAAAATCTGGCAGACTCGCTTCAGATTCTATTGGTTATTACTTAAGTAGCATTGGAAGAGTACCTCTTTTGACTCCAGCAGAGGAAATAGAGTTAGCTCATCATGTTCAGAACATGAAAAAGTTGCTACAAATTCCTGAAACTGATAGAACCCAACGAAATCTTTATCAAATTAAGATTGGCAAAAGAGCAAGAGATAGAATGATGGCAGCTAATCTAAGGCTCGTTGTATCGGTTGCAAAAAAATACCAAAACCAAGGGCTTGAATTATTAGATCTTGTCCAGGAAGGAGCTATTGGCCTTGAAAGAGCTGTAGATAAATTTGATCCTGCTATGGGATATAAATTCTCAACTTATGCTTACTGGTGGATTAGACAAGGAATGACGAGGGCAATTGATAACAGTGCTAGAACCATCCGTTTGCCTATTCACATAAGTGAAAAACTGTCCAAAATGAGAAGAGTCTCTAGAGAATTATCACATAAATTTGGCAGACAGCCTACAAGATTGGAAATGGCGACTGAGATGGGAATTGATCAAAAAGATTTAGAAGATTTAATTTCTCAAAGTGCTCCTTGCGCCTCCCTAGATGCACATGCAAGAGGGGAAGAAGACAGAAGTACTCTTGGTGAACTCATACCTGACCCAAACTGTGAAGAGCCTATGGAGGGTATGGATAGAACTATTCAAAAAGAGCATTTAGGAACTTGGCTTTCACAATTAAATGAAAGAGAGCAAAAAATTATGAAGCTCAGATTTGGGCTAGATGGTGAAGAACCATTAACACTCGCAGAAATAGGAAGACAAATTAATGTTTCACGAGAAAGAGTAAGGCAACTAGAAGCTAAAGCAATATTAAAGCTTCGAGTAATGACAACTCATCAAAAAGCAGCATAACCAAATTGGTAAAATTTACTGTAATTTTATTATATTTATTTTCAATTTTTTTAATATCAATAGTTTTTAAAAAATATAATGAAGATAGCAAAGAAATCGTCAGAAAAATAATACATATTGGAATAGGACCTTTAATACCAATTGCTCAATTTTTAAAAATTAATCAAAACTCTGCTCTAATTTTTACAGGTATTGTCTCATTAATGGTTTTCATCAATTACAACTATAAATTATTTTCAACAATTGAGGATGTTGAGAGAAAAAGTTATGGGACATTATTTTATTGTCTAAGTTTATTTATTTTGATTTGTTTTTTCTGGGATAAAGATCCATATGCACTAATTAGTGGATTTTTCATAATGACTTTTGGTGATGGATTAGCTGGATTAATAGGAAAAAGCTTTAACTCAAAGAGTTGGATTTTTTTTAAACAAAAAAAATCATTATATGGAACCATAACAATGTTTTTAACGAGTTTGATAGTTGTTTGCTCAATAGGATACTCGCAACAAAACAGTCTAAATTTAAATTATTTTACAATAGCTTTTCTTGCGACTTTGCTCGAACAATTTAGTGTTCTAGGAATAGATAATTTTATTGTTCCAATCTTTTCAGCATTATTATTTAATTTTTTAATAACTAGCTAAGTGAATCGTATAAAATAGCGATTAATTCTTTTGTTGTTTCTATATCTATACATGCATCTGTAATGCTTCTGCCAAACTGGAGATCTTCTTTTTTTAAAAGTTTTTGATTTCCTTCCTTCAAATGACTTTCAAGCATAACTCCTAAAATATTTTTTTCACCATTACTAATTTGAGAAGCTACATTTTTTAGCACTTCCGACTGTTTTCGGAAATCTTTATTGGAATTTCCATGACTACAATCAATCATCACTTTATGAGGAAGATTGCACTGCCTCAATTCTGATGAAATTCTTTGAACATGATCACTTTCGAAATTTGGGCCTTTTGAACCGCCCCTTAACACTATATGTCCATCTGGATTTCCTGTAGTATTAACTATAGAAGCCATTCCATTTTCATTTACACCTAAGAAATGATGGGATTTTGAAGCTGACTGCATTGCATTAATTGCAGTAGTAAAAGAACCATCCGTTCCATTTTTAAAGCCTATAGGCATTGATAATCCTGATGCCATTTCTCTATGAGTTTGACTTTCTGTAGTCCGCGCACCTATGGCTGTCCAACTTATTAAATCGGCAATATATTGAGGAACAATTGGATCTAATAATTCTGTAGCAGAAGGTATGCCACGAGTTGCCAAATATGAAAGCAAAGTTCTTGCCCTTCTTAAACCAGTATTTATATCATAAGAATCATCTAGATGAGGATCATTTATCAGTCCCTTCCAACCAATAGTTGTTCTTGGTTTTTCAAAATATACTCTCATAATTATTTCTAATTTATCTTTATACATTTCTCGGAATTTTTGAATATATTTTGAATATTCCTTTGCCGCCTCAATATCATGAATTGAACATGGACCCACAATGACTAAAAGCTTCTGATCATTATGATGCAAAATATTTTGTATCGATCTTCTTGTTTTAGATACTGTATTAGCAGAGTCGTGATCTAAAGGTATATCATTATGTAATCTGCTTGGAGGTATTAATGGACGTGTTTCAAGAACATGTAAATCTGATGTCTTTTCTAAAGCTGAATTATTTGATGATGTCGTCATTGATTAATTAAGAAGTTTGAATATTTAAAAAAGCATTTATGAATACTCTCCTTTTCAATATTAAAAATAACAATAGATTAGGCATTAAACCTTACTAATGAAGAATTTGGAAACATTGCTAAAAGATTATGCAGATCATGTAGCTGAAAGAGCTGCAAAAGGTATACCTCCTTTACCTTTAAATGCTAAACAAACAAACTGTATTACAAAATTATTAGAACAAGATAGTACTTACGATTCATCTTATTTACTTGATTTACTAATAAATAGAGTACCCCCAGGAGTTGATGAGGCTGCTTACGTAAAAGCAAGCTGGCTTACGGCTATTGTTAATTCCGAAAAATATTGCAAATCAATTAATCCCGAAAAAGCAATTGAAATACTTGGAACAATGATAGGCGGATACAATGTAAATTCTTTGGTTGAAATACTTAAAGGAGAAAATAGTTTACTCGCAAAAAAAGCGGCAGAAGTTTTAAAAAATATTATTCTTGTTTACGACTCGGCTAACGAAATTTATGAATTATCTCAAAAAAATATTTATGCAAAAGAAGTTGTAAATAGTTGGGCAAATGCAGAATGGTTCATAAATAAAAAAGTTCTGGAGAAAGAGATTACTTGTTTAGTATTTAAAGTTGACGGTGAGACAAACACAGACGACTTATCTCCAGCTGTACATGCAACAACACGCCCGGATATTCCAATGCATGCATTAGCTATGTTGGAATTTAAAAAACCTGATGGACTAAAGATTCTTGATAATTTAAAAAAACAACAATTACCAATAGCTTATGTTGGAGATGTTGTTGGAACAGGGAGTTCTAGAAAATCTGCTATTAATTCACTAATTTGGCATATAGGAGAAGATATCGCTTTTGTTCCCAACAAAAAAACAGGTGGAATAATAATTGGCAGCAAAATAGCCCCAATTTTCTTCAATACTGCACAAGATTCAGGAGCTTTACCTATAGAAGCTGACGTATCTCAAATGAAAACAGGAGACATTATTAAAATATATCCCTATAAAGGCATTATTAAAAAAATTGAAAAAGATACAAATACTGAAGAATTAATAAGCAAATTCGATTTGTATCCATCAACTCTTACTGATGAAATTCAAGCTGGCGGAAGAATTAATCTTATGATTGGAAGATCACTTACGGACAAAATTAGAAACAAATTAGATTATCAACCAAGTGAAATATTTACTAGACCACAAAATCCAACCGAAAGTAGTACGGGATTTACGCAAGCTCAAAAAATAGTAGGCAAAGCATGCGGTTTAGATGGAGTTAGACCAGGGATGACATGTGAGCCAATTATGACCACAGTTGGTAGTCAAGATACTACTGGGCCAATGACTAGAGATGAATTAAAAGAACTAGCTTGTTTAGGATTTACTGCAGATTTAGTGATGCAAAGTTTTTGTCATACAGCTGCATATCCTAAACCAGTAGATCTACTTACCCATAAAGAATTACCTGATTTTATATCTCAAAGAGGTGGAGTAGCTCTTAAGCCTGGAGACGGAATCATTCATAGCTGGCTTAACAGAATGCTTCTCCCTGATACTGTTGGCACAGGTGGAGATAGTCATACAAGATTTCCTCTTGGCATTTCATTTCCTGGAGGCTCAGGCATTGTTGCATTTGCCGCTGCAATAGGATCAATGCCATTAAATATGCCGGAATCAGTGCTGATTAAATTTAAAGGAAAATTATTACAAGGAATTACTCTTAGAGATTTAGTTAATGCAATCCCTCTCTTCGCGATTAAAAAAGGACTATTAACTGTTGAGAAAGAAAATAAGAAAAATATATTCAACGGGAAAATTATGGAAATTGAGGGATTACCAAACCTAAAACTAGAACAAGCTTTTGAACTTACTGATGCTACTGCAGAACGCTCATGCGCTGGTAGCACAATACTTTTATCCCAAGAAACTGTTCAAGAATATTTAAAAAGCAATATTTGCCTGCTAGAAAAAATGATCGAGAGCAATTATGAAGATTCAAAATCGATTTCAAGAAGAATAAGTGATATGAAAAATTGGTTAAAAAAACCATCATTAATTCAACCAGATTCGAACGCTCAGTATGAAGAAATCATTGAAATTGATTTAGCAAAAGTAACACAACCTATAGTTGCTTGCCCTAATGATCCAGATAATGTAAAAGAAATCACTGATGTTGCAAATATAAATATTGACGAGGTTTTTATAGGTTCTTGCATGACAAATATTGGTCATTACAGGGCCGCTGCAAAAGTTCTTGAAGGAGTACAAAATTTAAAAGCTAAATTATGGATTTGTCCACCAACAAAGATGGATGAAGAAACTCTTAAAGCTGAAGGCTACTATAAAATTTTTGAAGATTGTGGTGCAAGATTAGAGTTGCCAGGCTGTTCTTTATGTATGGGAAATCAGGCTAGAGTTGATGAAGGTTCTGTAGTATTTTCTACCAGTACAAGAAATTTTGACAATAGACTTGGCAAGAATGCGCAAGTATTTTTAGGGAGTGCAGAATTGGCAGCAGTTTGTGCACTTCTTGGAAAAATACCTGAAATAGAAGAATATCAGGATATTACTAAAAATAAAATTAATCCATATTCAGATGAACTTTATCGCTATCTTCAATTTGATGAAATACACGATTTCAGCTTGACAAAGTAATCATGGAACATGCAAAACTTTATAAAAGATAATATTCAAAAAACAAGTAATAATTCTTCTCGTAGCATCAAAAAATTATTAAAGCAAAGATCTCTAGTCGTTGCATTCTCTCTCTTATTAACAGGTCTAGGGGCTTCAATTACAAGCATATCTTTTAAAACTGGAATCTATTTTATTAATAATTGGAGATTAGCATTATTAGACCAATTCCCATCTATTGCGGTCTTACCTATTTTTGGAGCTCTAGGAGGAGCTATTGCAGGATATTTGATCAAAAATATAGCTCCCGCCGCAAAAGGTTCAGGTGTGAGTCAAATCATGGGTTTCTTAAGACATAAAAAAGTTCCAATGAATTTAAAAGTAGGATTAGTAAAGCTCATATCAGGAATTATTGCGATTGGTAGTGGATTCCCTTTGGGTCCAGAAGGTCCATCAGTTCAAATGGGAGGATCCGTAGCTTGGCAAATGGCCAAGTGGCTCAAAGCTCCTACAGCTTTCAGAAGAGTAATAGTAGCTGCAGGTGGTGGTGCTGGAATAGCTGCAGTATTTAGTGCTCCATTAGGAGGGTTTATCTATGCTATAGAGGAGTTATTAAACTCTGCTAGACCAGTAATTTTATTATTAGTAGTAATTACAACTTTTATTGCAGATTCATCTGCTGATATTATTCAAGCCTTAGGTTTAGATCCTAAAGCAGGAGGCTTTGATTTTAACCTCGGATTTTTGATTCAAAAAGAATATGACCCATCAGTTTTTTTCTTACCTGTAGATTTTATTTACTTGGTTTTACTAGGAATAATTATTGGGATATTTGCAGAATTGTACAGCAAATATGTTTTATTAATGCAAAATCTCGGGAAAAAGTGGTATAAAAATAAATTTGTTTTAAAAATGAGTATCTGTGGACTTATTTTAGGAAGTATCTACTCTTTTTTACCCAGTACATTTCATAATTTAGATGAATTACAAAAAATAATAGCTGAACAAAATATAAGTATTGGAATTGCTTTATTAGCAGTTTTAGTACTATTTATCACGACAGGTTTAGCTGCAGCATCCGGAGCTCCTGGAGGATTATTCTATCCAATGCTTACTTTAGGAGGGTCAATTGGACTAATAATGGGGAGCTGGGTGGAAATTGCTACAGGACATGCACCAAGCACATACATTTTTGCTGGAATGGGAGCTTTCGTAGCAGGATGTTCGCGAACGCCAATAACAGCAATGTTTTTAGCTTTTGCTTTAACAAAAAATTTATTAATAATGAAACCTGTGTTAATCAGCTGCATTGCCAGTTTCTTGATAGCAAGAGCTTTTAATGAAGAATCAATTTATGAAAGACAAATACAAATAGAATTAGAAGACTAAGAAATTATCTTCAATCAAAAACAGCAGTTTTGCTGTTATAGACAAATACTTGATGATTTAGATGTAATCTAACTGCTCTTGCTAAAGCTATTCTTTCAATATCTCTTCCTTTTCTAATCAAATCATCAACTTCATCCCTATGACTTACATTCACTGTACATTGCTCTATTATCGGGCCTTCATCAAGATCTTCAGTAACATAGTGAGCAGTAGCACCGATTAATTTAACACCTCTCTTCCATGCTCTATGGTATGGTTGCCCGCCCTTAAATGCAGGTAAGAAAGAATGATGAATATTTATTATTGAAGAAAAATTTTTTAAAAAAGAGTCACTCAAAATTTGCATATATTTGGCTAATACAACAAGACCAATATCATATTCTTTTAGTAAATTTAAAAATTGTTCTTCAACAATAGTTTTATCAGTTTTAAAGGTATCAATATGGACAAATTTTGCATTAAAGTCATTTGCAATGTTTTCAAGATCAGAATGATTTGAAATTATTAAAGGAACTTTCATTTTGAGTTCTCCATTTCTTACTCGCCAAAGTAAATCAATCAAACAATGATTTTGTTTACTCACAAAAATAGCAACATTTGGGATTTCATCAGAATAATTTACGTTAAATTGTCCATTTACTTCATCTGCAATTTTTTCAAATTCTTGATAAATTTCATCCCTATTAAAAGATTCATTGTTACTATTCCATTCAATTCGACTAAGAAACAAACGTGCATCTTGATCTGTATGATGATCAGAATGTTTTATGTTGCCACCGTAATTTGAAATCCAACTTGTAAGTAAACTTACAAGGCCCGGACGATCGGGACAAACAATTTTGAATATAATTGAAGGATGTTCCAAAAATCTTTAACTATTAAGTCAAATAAGCAATTATATCTAATATATCAATGAAAAGCTTAAAAGAAAATTTTCAAAAAGCAAACATAGTTATTATTGGATCAGGGATTATTGGAAAATTTAACGCCTTAGAATTATCAGAATTAGGTTTCCAGGTAACGATAATAGATCCAACTCAACTCCAAAATAGTAGCAATGCAGCTTTAGGCTTGCTAATGGGTAATATGTATCAAAAGAGAAGGGGTAGAAGCTGGGATCTCAGGAAACAAAGCATTGAATTATGGCCACAATGGATTACGTTGCTACAAAAATTTAATTATGAATTAAATATCGAAAAACCATTAATACAACTAACCACTAATGAAGAAAAGTTTAAAAAATTAGAGAAATTTGTTGATGAAAATAATGATCCAACGTTACTAATTTTAGAAAGAGACTCAATATTAATCAAAAATATAAATAAAGCCTTCCAAACAAAAAATATAAAAGGAATGATCTCCTTCAAAGATGGAAGAATAAATGCTTTATTGTTGCTTCAAACATTAGATAAATATTTAAAACATAAAAAAGTAAATTATTTACAAGAAGAAATAATAAAAATAAGAAAATCAAACAATCAATGGATTTCTAAAACAAGGAATAATAAAAATATCAAATCTGACATAGTTATTTTGTGTAATTCACTAAAAGCGATTGATTTAATAGATAGCCGATCTCACAACATCAAATTAAAGCCTGTTTTAGGTCAAGCTATGGAAATTGAGATTAATGATGCAGAAGTTGATTTGTTATCGCTGCCGAAACAATTCAACATAAATGGTAAAAATATAATTCCAAAATCAAAAAATAAGCTAATTATTGGATCAACTGACGAATATAGTACTAAGCCAGAAAAAAATACATTCGAAAAACTCACAAATTTTCTCGATAAAAAACCAAATTGGCTGGAGAAAGGAAAAATTTCTAAAAAGTGGTACGGAATTAGGTCAAGACCAGATGGTGAAACTTCACCAATAATGAAAAATCTTGAAGATGGACTAATTATATGTACAGGTTTTTATAAAAATGGGATTTTACTGGCTCCCGCTTGTTCTAAATGGGTTGCTAATGAAATCAAAAATTACCTTTACTAATCTTTTGTTTCAGTAAAGTCTGCATCAATTACATCATCTCCACCTTTTTCATTTGAAGCACTCTGATCAGGACCGCCTGCTGCGCCAGGTGATGGTGGCTGATTGCCTGGTTGCTGATAAACAGATGAACCAACTGCATAAAGTTCTTGCTGTAATTCTTCAAGAAGTTTTTTCATTGATTCATAATCTTCTTTTAAAGTTGCTTCTTTTAAAGCATTACTTTTTTCTTCAACTTTAGACTTTGCTGCAGCATCAATTTTGTCTCCCAGCTCACCAAGTTGCTTTTCTGTCTGGTAGACCAGTGTTTCAGCTTGATTTTTTAAATCAATTTTTTCTCTTTTTTCTTTATCTACAGATGCATTTGATTCAGCATCTTTTACCATTTTTTCAACTTCATTATCAGATAGAGTAGAAGCACCAGTGATAGAAATACTTTGCTCTTTACCACTTCCTTTATCTTTAGCAGTAACACTAAGAATTCCATTTGCATCGATATCAAATGTAACTTCAATTTGAGGGACGCCTCTTGGTGCTGAAGGTATTCCATCCAATCTAAAGGTTCCTAAGCTTTTGTTATCAGAAGCCATTTCTCTTTCACCCTGTAAAACGTGTATCTCAACATTTGTTTGACCGTCTACAGCAGTTGAATATGTTTCAGATTTTTTTGTAGGTACAGTAGTATTTCGATTTATCATTTTTGTCATTACTCCGCCTAGAGTCTCTACTCCTAGAGAAAGTGGAGTAACGTCAAGCAACAATATATCTTTAACCTCTCCTGCTAAAACTCCTCCCTGAATTGCAGCTCCAACAGCTACTACCTCATCAGGATTAACAGTTTGATTTGGATCTTTACCAATTATTTTTTTAACTAAATCTAGGACGGCAGGTATTCTAGATGAGCCTCCGACCATAACAACTTCATCAATTTCACTAGTAGAAATTTTTGCATCACTTATGGCTCTCTCAACTGGGGTCTTACACCTATCAATTAAAGAAGCTGCTAGTTCCTCGAACTTTGCTCTAGTAAGGTTCAAATCTAAATGTTTTGGTCCTTCAGGCGTGGCTGTAATGAAAGGTAAATTTATCTCACTTTGCGTAGCATTTGAGAGCTCTATTTTTGCTTTTTCTGCAGCTTCAGTCAATCTTTGCAAAGCTTGCTTATCTTGTCTTAGATCAATTCCCTCATTAGATTTAAAAGTATTGGCTAAGTGATCTACAATACATCTATCAAAATCATCACCACCTAAATGTGTATCTCCAGACGTAGATAGAACTTCAGTTACTCCATCACCTGCTTCAATAACTGAAACATCAAATGTTCCTCCCCCTAAATCGAAAACAAGAATTTTTTCATTTTCTTTATCTAAACCATATGCTAGAGCCGCAGCGGTTGGCTCATTAACAATTCTGAGGACTTCTAAACCTGCAATCTTTCCAGCATCTTTAGTAGCCTGTCTTTGTGAATCATTAAAATAAGCTGGGACTGTAATTACAGCTTGTGTAACTTTTTCACCAAGGTATTTACCCGCATCATCTGCTAACTTTCTTAAAACTTGAGAACTTACCTCTTCAGGAGAAAACTGCTTATCCAAAATAGGGCATTTTAATTTGACACTGGAACCTGACTTTTCAACAGAATAACTAACTTCTTTAGATTCTTCATTAACTTCATCAACTCTTCTTCCAACAAATCTTTTTGCTGAATAAAAAGTATTTTCAGGGTTCATTACAGCCTGTCTTTTTGCTATTTGTCCAACGAGCTGATCTTGATTTTTTGTATATGCAACAACTGATGGAGTAGTTCTGAAACCCTCAGCATTTGCTATTACAGTAGGTTTACCACCTTCCATTACAGCAACACAACTATTAGTTGTTCCTAAATCGATTCCTACAACCTTACCCATGGGTATACACTTTATATTTGTTATTCTCCATAATCGGTCATTGACGTCATTATTGTTACTCAAAGATGGGGTGTGGTTCCCGAACAGATCTTTATTTTAAAGAAAAATTCCAAACATGATTTCAAGTAAGACATCTTTTATAGCATTAATCGGCAATCCGGTAAGCCATTCATTGTCACCGATCATGCAAAATGCTGCATTCCAATATTTAGGCCTAGATTTAATTTATATTGCTATACCTTGCAAAGATGAAGATCTAGAATTGGTTTTGAATTCTTTGAAAAAAATTAATTGCAAAGGTTTAAATATTACAATTCCCCATAAAGAAAAAGTATTTAACCTATGTAGTGAAATTTCGCCTATTGCAAGCAAACTGAAAGCCATTAATACTCTGAAATTAAATTCTGAAAATGAATGGAGCGCAACTAATACTGATTTAGAAGGATTTATTTATCCATTAAAAAATTTAAACTTAGCAAAGAAAAAATCAATAGTTCTTGGCTCCGGGGGTGCAGCAAAATCTGTTATTCAAGGTTTAATAAATTTAAATCTTTCAAAAATTTCAGTAATAGCACGTAACAAATCATCACTAGATGAATTAATAAAAAACTTTGAAAATCAAATTGAACTTCAGAGCTTCTTAAGTAACGATAATCAAGCTCTTGATTTAATTGAAGAAGCAGATTTAGTTGTAAATACAACACCAGTAGGAATGAAAACAGCCAAAAATGAAATGAATTTATTGCCATATGGAGACTATTTTTGGAGATCTCTCAACTCAAAAACAATTGTTTATGATTTAATCTATAATCCTGCTCCGACTAATCTATTAAAATTTAGCGCCAATAAAGGATGCATGACTATCGATGGTTTGCAAATGCTTGTTGCTCAGGGATTGAAATCATTATCATTTTGGACAAATGGCTTAGAAGTACCTTTTCATATTATGAATGATGCACTTAAAAATCATCTTTAAAATAATCCTAATTTTCAAGGAACTGCACATCATGATGTATCGTTAAAGATGCACAGACGCTCATGACATCAATTATGTGAGCCAAAGACCTTGTCTGAAACTATGAACAATCAACAATCTTATTACGAAACAATGTATATTCTCCGCCCAGATATTGCGGAAGATGAAGTAACTAACCACATTGATAAATACAATAAGCTTTTAGAAGAATTTGGCGGTACTATCCTTGATAGTCAAATGAGGGGCAAAAGAAGATTAGCCTATCAAATAGCAAAACATAGAGAAGGTATTTACGTCCAACTAAGTCATCAAGGAGATGGACAACATATTTTCAAAATCGAAAAAGCAATGAGACTAAGTGAAGATGTTATTAGATACATGACCGTTAAACAAGATGGGCCTTTGCCAACTCCAAGACCTTCTACGAAGAGTTCAACTAAAGCAGATGATAAAGAAAATCCAGAAACTAAAGTTGAATCTAAGGAAGAACAACCAGCAGTGAGCGCAGATACTTCAACTTCGGGAAAAGATGATACTGAAACTAAAGAAAATGCAGAATCTTAAATGTTAATTTTTTGTTTTTGAATTTAATTCAGCCCATATTTTATTAGACATACCCCACATATAAATAAAACCCTCCGCTAAAGAATGATTAAAAACGTCGTCTTTGCTGTAAGTTGCCAAATCTTCTCTGTAAAGTGAATTATTTTCCGACATTCTACCGATTACTATTGCGTTCCCCTTATAAAGTCTAATCTTTACTCTTCCATTAACTGAAGTTTGAGTCGACGAAATAAATGAATCTAAACTATCTTTAAGAGGACCAAACCAAAAACCTTGATAGACAAGTTGACCCCATTTTTTTTCAACTATTCCTTTAAAGTCAACAACGTCTGGATTTAATGTAATGCTTTCTAATTCTTTGTGAGCTTTAATTAAAAGCAAGAGGCCTGGTGTTTCGTAAATCTCTCTACTTTTAATTCCTACTACTCGGTCTTCGATCATATCAATTCTTCCAAAACCATGCTCACCTGCGAGAACATTAGCTTTTTTAATAATCTCTACAGGGGTAAGAGATTCATCATTAATTCCAACAGGAAACCCATTTTTGAAAATAATTTCTATTTCTTGAGGAGAATCAGGTGAATTCTCAATAGATGATGTCATTGCAAAAATATCTTCAGGTGCTTCTTTCATTGGGTCTTCTAATATGCCTGCTTCAACACTCCTACCAAGTAAATTAACATCAATTGAATATGGTGATTTTTTTGATACTGGTGCAGGAATACCAAATTTTTCTCCATAGACTATTGCCTCTTCCCTACTCATATTCCATTCCCTGGCAGGAGTAATTATTTTTAAATCAGGACCTAAAGCATTAATTGCTAAATCAAATCGAACTTGATCATTCCCTTTACCGGTACATCCATGAGCCACTGCATCAGCACTGAACTCTCGAGCAATATTTACAAGATTTTCTGCAATTAAAGGCCTAGCAAGAGCTGTAGATAAAGGATATTTATCTAAATATAATGCGTTCGCTCTAATGGCTGGAAAAGCGTATCTCTCAACAAAACTATTAACTAAATTGCCAACAATTGATTGAGATGCACCAGAATTTAAAGCTTTTTGCCTAATAAGTTCTAAATCCTCGCCTTGACCAAGATCTGCGACAAAAGTAACCACTTCTGAAATTCCATATTCATTCTTTAAATATGGGATACAAACACTTGTATCTACTCCACCAGAATAAGCTAGTACAACTTTTTTTACCTGCTGCATCTAAATTTGCTCCATAAATTTAAATTTTTTGACGTAATTAAGAATTTGAAAATTTATTAAAGACTAATACTATTGTAACTAAAAGAGCTGGACCAAAAACTAGTAATAAGAGAAGAAAGTTATTAATTATTAAAACATTGGGATTCAAATATCCAATAAGTTTTAATAATCCAGACAGCAACAATGAAATTAGCCAGATAAAAAAGTATTTTAAATTTCCTTTATCAAACAAAGTTTTTAGTACGCATTATTATGTATTATCTTATATGTAGAACATTATTTATAATGGATTCAAACAAACTAAAACACAGATTAGACGATATTTCTGAAGTCAATCCTGCTTTAACTTGCTACCACAGAGATGATCCAGCTCCTGTATTGCCATTAAGAGAAGAGCCTGATCTACTATCTTGGCTCGAAAATACAGGTAGACTCGTTGGAGAAAAAGATGGAGATTCACAAGAGATTAGTACAATAGAGGAAGAAGAACTTTCAGCGCTAATGGGGGAAAAGGAAGATTATAAAACTGAAGAAGAACCTTCATTAGAAGATGATTGGGAAGATTAAAAAGTTTAACTTTGAATCTTTATTTACATTAAATACTTTTGCTTTAATAGTTACCTCCTATTTTTTTAATAATTTTATTTTTACAGGAGTTTACATATTATTCTTCTTTATTTCTATTTTTTCAACGAAAAATGGTCTAAAGATTATCAAAAAATTTAATTTACTTCAAAATATTAGGAATGAAGGCCCAGCTAATCACTTTAAAAAAAGTGATACTCCGACAATGGGTGGGATTTTCATGATAATCCCTTTTTTAATTTTGCTTTTAACAATAACTATCAATTTAGGTTCTCTTAAATTATTTCTTTTATTACTTACTACTTTTGGTTTCTTTATTACTGGATTTTTAGATGATTATTTAAGCATTAAAAAAAAAGAAAACACAGGTTTAAAAACAAAAGAGAAATTAATCCTACAAAGCTTCATCTCAATAATTTTTATATTGTTAGCCTATGATAAAAATTTAATCAGTCCATTAATAACAGTTTCTGACTCCTGGGGAATAAATATGAATATTTTCATATTGCCAGTTTCTTTTTTAGTACTTGTCGGCATAAGTAATTCAGTAAATTTGACTGATGGACTAGATGGATTAGCAGCTGGATGCAGTGGAATTGTCTTTTATGGATTAGGAACAGAAATATTACTAAAAGAACAGCAAGAACTTTTTATTTTTAGCATTTTATGTTTTTCGATGTCCGGCATATGCTTAGGCTTTCTCAAGTATAATAGTTATCCTGCAAAAATATTTATGGGTGACACAGGATCTCTAAGTATAGGAGCAATTCTGGGTTCTATAGCGTTATTAACCAATAGCGTTTTTACCTTATCTATTTTCTCAGGAATATTTATTATTGAATCGTTATCAGTATTGATACAAGTAGGGTTTTTTAAAATTACTAAAAAATTATTTCATACAGGTAAACGCATATTTTTAATGGCTCCACTACACCACCACTTTGAAATTAAAGGAGTGAAGGAGCAAAAAATAGTTGAAAATTTTTGGAAAATCAACATTTTACTCGTAATTTTAGGTATAGTTTTAAAAATCAATCTTTAGAAAATTTGTTATGAATTTTTTTACATGGAAAGATAATGGATTAACAAGTGACTGCTCTAGTCTTGATGCAATGGCATCAAGATTTGAAGAAACTGCTAACTTAATGAAAAAACTATCAAAGAAGGGCTTTAAACTAAAGAAAACTCAAAATAATCAACTAATTCTTCACCCTGATCCTGAGGTTTTTGATCAATGGGGTTTTATAAGTGAGGAAGTCCCTTTTAAACAACTTTGTTTAATGTCAGATGAAGAATAACTATTTGAACTTGAAAATTCTTCAGTAAGAACTGATAAATAATTGCGTATATGAGTGTTCCAACTAAAGTGCCTGTTAACACCTTCAATTCCATTTCTGCTCCATATTTTCCACTGATTATTATTTGATATTCCTTTTTCAAGAATAACTTTCAACTTATTAATATCAGTAACATCCACTAGAAGTCCATTTTCACATTTAGAACATATTTCTTTTGGCCCTCCATCATTTGTTGATATTATCGGCAATCCACATGAAGAAGCTTCAAGAAGAGTTAAACCAAAAGGCTCTGTTAAAGCTGGATTTACAAATACGCCACCTCTGCTCGCAGCCCACCTATATAAAGCAGGAATCTGACTTGGAAGATGTTTTTTTGGATAAGCTACCTTTCCATACAAATTATATTTATCAATTGTTTCAAAAATATTATTGAAAACATCTTTTTGTTGAGGGTCAAGTTTTGAAGTACTATCTCTACAACCCAAAATCAAAATTAAATTAGTTTTTCTTTTTAATTTTTCAGATCTTCCATATGCTTCAATCAAAGATGGAATATTTTTTCTTCGTACAGCTCTAGAAATAGTCAAAAATGGAGGTTTGGTAGGATCCTTCAGAAAAGGCTTCATCATGTTATCAATTTCGGCTGTCTCGCTTGTGGAGTGAATATGGTGAAATTTATTATGATCAACACCAGGCGGAATCACTTTAGCTTTATGAGGTGAAAAAGAAGAATATTGGGAATATTGATATACTGACTCTTGTTTAGTGCTTGTAACGACAATATCTGCAGATTTCAATGCTTTTTCTTCTGCCTCAATTCTTTTACTTATAGAATAAAGTTTTTCTATTTGATTATTTTTTAAACCAGTATCAAGCAATTTCCTTTTTTTCTCTCTTCCTAGAGAATGACCAGTAAAAATAAGAGGAACGTTTAGTGATTTACTTAGTTTAACTCCTACAAACCCAGCATCTGCATAATGTGCATGAATGAAATTAGGCTTTTTATTTTTTTTATAATAAGAAATCAGTTTTTCAGTTAAATGATCTAAGTAAGGCCAAAGCAATTCCTTTCTTAAATATTTATTAGGGCCAAATTTGAATCTTAAAATTCTAACTCCGGGTTCTACAAATTCTTCTTCTTGTGAATATTCATCTTCTACTTTAGGGTCATTTATTAAACGAGTAACTAAATCAACTTGATCAACTTCTGCAGTATTAGCCAAACTTTTAATTAACTCAAAAACGTATTGTGTTTGCCCTCCTGTATCTGCATCCCTGCCTAACTCAAGATTTTTAGAACGTATAAGACCATGTAAATGTAAGTGTAAAAATTTCAACCTCATTCAGCAAATCCTCCGATAAACGGTCTTTAATACAAATAAGCTGAATTTTCTCAGGAAATATTAAGAAAGCATTATGATTTGAAAAAATTTTTTTATAAAAATTTTCAATAAAGCAGTTATAATTAGGTTTTATGCCTCTTTAACAAAGAATTTCGTTTTACTGAAATAATTAAAATAAAAAGAAATACAACAAGGATTTTCTTATTTCAGAACCTTTTTAAGATATTTTGCTGTATGACTTGTGGGATTTTTGGCTACATCCTCAGGAACACCTTCTGCAATGATTTCTCCACCTTTATCCCCTCCATCAGGTCCTAAATCGATAATCCAATCTGAACATCTAATAACATCTAAGTTATGTTCAATAACAATTACTGAATTACCTTTATCTACTAAACGTTGTATCACATCCATTAATTTATGAACATCATAAAAACTTAACCCTGTAGTTGGTTCATCAATCAAATATAAAGTTTTTCCAGTAGCCCTTTTTGACAATTCAGTAGCCAACTTAACTCTTTGAGCCTCTCCACCAGATAATGTAGGAGCTGGTTGGCCTAATTTGACATATCCTAAGCCAACATCAACCAATGTAGATAATCTATCAGCAGCTTGAGGTATAGCAGAAAAAGTTTTTGCAGCTTGTTCAACAGTCATCTCTAAAACATCAGATATATTAAAACCTTTATATTTAACTTGAAGAGTTTCTCTATTAAAACGAGCTCCTTTACATACTTCACATTGAACATAAACATCAGGTAAAAAATTCATTTCAATAACATTGACTCCCTGGCCTTTACAAGCTTCGCATCTTCCTCCTTTCACATTAAAGCTAAATTGACCAGCCTGATAACCTCTTGCTTTTGCTTCTACAGTGGCAGTAAATATCTGCCTTATAGGGTCAAAAGCACCTGTATATGTAGCAGGATTTGATCTTGGAGTTCTTCCTATTGGAGATTGATCAATAACGATAACTTTATCAATTGCTTTTATACCCTTTAACTCTTTTACACCTTGAGGAAAAGGTACTTTTAATCCTAAAGAATGACACAATGCAGGATGAAGTAATTCATTTATCAAAGTACTCTTACCGCTTCCACTTACACCAGTTACAGAAACTAACCTTCCTAAAGGAAATTCCACAGAAATATTTTTTAAATTATTTTTAGAGCAATTATTTAAAATTAAACTTTTTTTTACAGATGATCTACGTTCTTTTGGAGTAGGAATTGACTTCCTACCACTTAGATAAGCTCCAGTTAGTGACCTTTCTGAATTTAAGACGTCTTGATAAGATCCTTTAGCAATTATTTCCCCACCATAAACACCTGCCCCTGGACCAATATCTACTAAATAATCTGCGGATTTCATAGTATCTTCATCATGTTCAACCACAACCAACGTATTTCCCAAGTCTCTTAAGCTTTTTAATGTTTCTAATAATCTGTCATTGTCTCTTTGATGCAAACCAATACTTGGTTCATCTAAAACATATAAAACACCAGTAAGACCTGCTCCTATTTGTGTAGCCAATCTAATACGCTGAGCCTCACCACCAGACAAAGTCATAGCTGGTCTATCTAAAGTCAAATAATCCAAACCAACATTAATTAAAAACTTCAAACGTAAGCGAATCTCTTTTAAAACCAATTCACCTATCTGCTTTTGTTTTTCTGATAAAGATATATTTTCCTTCTTTGTCTTACCTAAACCCATAATACGCTCTACTTGATTGAGGGTTTCAGAAACGCTTATAGAAGTTAAGTCAGTAATGTTATATGGACCAAGTTTAACAGCCAAAGCCTCAGGTCTTAATCTTTTTCCTGAGCATGTCTTGCAAGGAACTAATTCTAGATACTTTTCTAATTTTTGTTTTACTGATTCTCCATTGGCTTCATTCAATTGCCTTTCTAATATTGGCAAAATCCCCTCGAAAGGTCTTTCAAAACCACTAGAAGTATTAAAACGACTATCAGCTTGAATTAATATTGGTTTGTCTGATCCCAAAAGTAGAACTTTTTTTTGCAAATCACTTAAATCTTTCCAAGGAGTTTTTAATTCAAAACCATAAGCCTGACCTACCGAATAAAGTAAAGAGAAATAATAAGTATTATCTTTTTCACTCCAAGGGGCTATTGCAGCATAAACAGGCAATGTTTTATCAGGTATAACTCTATCCGCAGTAAATTTTTTTAAATAACCAATCCCATGACAATCAGGACAAGCCCCATATGGGCTATTAAAAGAAAATAATCTAGGAGAAAGTTCTTCAACAATAGAGCCATGTACAGGACATGCATAATTTTCTGAGTAAAGTTTTTCTCTCTCTAAGTTAGAAGGTAAGTTTTCACCTTTTTTTGGAACAACCTCTACTATTGCTAGGCCATCACCTCTTTTGAGACAAGTTTGTAGAGAATCATTTAATCTTTCTTGTATTCCATCTCTTGCAATTAATCTATCAACTACTACCTCAATATTATGAATTTGATTTTTATCTAATTCAATACTATCAGCAAGTTCTCTTACCTCTCCGTTGATTCTTACTCTTGCAAATCCTTCAGCAGCTAGTCCACTTATTAATTTTGTATGTGTTCCTTTCTTACCCCTCACAACAGGAGCCAATAATTGATACCTTGTTCCTTCTGGTAAAAGGAGAATTTGATCAACCATTTCATCAATTGTTTGAGGTGCAATTGGAATCCCGCAGTGGTGACAATGCGGCTCACCAGCGCGGCCAAACAATAATCTTAAATAATCTTGTATCTCTGTTACTGTTCCAACTGTTGATCGAGGATTATGACTTGTAGATTTTTGATCAATTGAAATAGCAGGTGATAAACCTTCAATATTATCAACATCTGGTTTATCAACTTGACCTAAAAATTGCCTTGCGTAAGCCGAAAGACTTTCAACATATCTTCTTTGACCTTCAGCGAAAATAGTATCAAAGGCTAGAGAACTTTTACCACTTCCACTCACACCTGTAAAGACTATAAATTTATTTCTTGGTAGAGAAAGATCAATATTTTTTAAATTATGTTGACGAGCTCCTCTAATTTTAATTGAGTTATCTTCACCAAAACTACTATCAACTTTATTTACCATGTTTAAATCTATCTAATGATTTAAAAAGATTATTATAGTAGAATTTTTTCTATTTTACGCCGCTGGCCGATCAAGAAGTCTAGAGGCATATTCGTTTACTTCTCGAGAACCTCCACCTATAAGTTCTATTAATTCATTTTTTCTTTGATTTTTTGTAGTTAATCTTGCAATGGAAGTATAGGTTATTCCATTGATTACGTTTTTATTAACTTTAAAATGAGCTTCTCCTCTAGCAGCTAAGAAAGGCTGATGTGTAATACATAAAACTTGTTGATTTTTAGAAATTGCCTTTATAAGCTCAACCAAGGAAAATAGAGATTTACCACTTAAACCACTATCAATTTCATCTAAAAAGAAGGTATTGGGTTTTTTAGAAATACTAGATTTAATAGCTAACAAGAATCTTGACATTTCTCCACCAGAAATAACATTTGATAATGAAGCAAGCTTCTGATCAGGATTAGCAGAAAACAAAAATTTTATATCATCAATTCCATCGCCAGAAGGCATGCATTCAGAAAATTGAATTGAAAAATTTGCATTTTCTAAACCTAGATCGCTTAAAATCGACATTACTGAATTTTGTAAATGTTTAGCAATTTTTTTTCTTTCAGCAGATTGAATACCAAACAAAGAATTTAAATCTCTTTGTAAATTCTCAATTTGAGCTTTAATCCTACAAATCTCATTAACTTGATCTTTTTGTTGAAAATAAATCTTTAACTGATCACGCTTTTCAATTAATTGAGGCAAATCCAATGAATAAGTTCTCTCTAAGTTTTTTAAAAAAAATAATCTTTTTTGTATTTCTGGAAGATTGGATTCATAATTCTCTATATCTTGTAAATATGAGTTTAGATCAAGAATTAAATCTTCAACATCAGCATGGATATTTAATAACTTCTCTCTAAATTTTTGAATCTTTAAATCGAAATCTGCCGTTTTATTTAAAATCTTTATTGATTGATTTATCAAATAATTTACTGATGGTTCATCATGACTGAAATAATTTAAGTTTTCTAATGATGATTTAATTGAATTATTAATTTCGAGATTATTTACAAGTTTATTTTCTAATAACTCCAATTCTAAAATTTCTTCATTGGATTTTAAATCAGCTTCTTCTAAGCTCTTCAACATTTGTTTAATTACCAAGTTTTTTTCTTCTTGAATCCTAGAAAATTCTATTTTTTCATCCATTAATCTTTTTAAAACTCTAGTTTCTCTCCATATACTTTTAATCCTTTCGCTAATTTCTCTTGCTTCTTGAGAAGATAAGTCATCAATAATTAGCCTTCTCTTATCTAAAGAATCAAAGATAAAAGTATCAGATTGAGCTGCAAAATCAATTAAAAATCGTCCAAGTTTTTCTAATGTTTGTCTATTAATTGCAAAATTATTAAGGCTATATTTGGATAAAATTTTATTATTTTTTTTATAAGATTTTCTTTTAATTTGTAGTTCTGAAGTAGTTATTTCAAAACCATTACCAATTAACCAACTATTAATTTGGGAAGAAGAAGAAAATATCGCCTCGATAACGCAAAAATCTTTTCCTGGACGTATTAAATGTTTTAGAGGTATATTAGTTCCACCAAATAAAGAATTTAGGGAATCCAAAATTAAAGATTTTCCTGAACCTGAATCCCCAGTTATGATATTCAAACCTTTTTCGAAATTAATTTCTATAATTTCTATTAATGCAATATTTTCTATTTTTAATTGTATTAACATGATAAATCTTCCTTATAAGAAAATTAACCTCTTTTTTAAAAAAATAAAGGTTTTAAATATATAAAGTTATGAAAGAAGATTTTACTGATTTTATTGAAGTATCAGGACTCTTAAATTACGATCCAGATACAATTTCTAAAATTTACAAAAAAAATCCCAAAAGACTTTTAAAAAGACTTTGGCAAACACTCATACCTATTTTTGCTTACATCTTCTCCGTAGGTTGGGATAAATTAACTGGAAGATTGAAAAATGAACAGCAAGCAAGGTTTAGAGCACGAGAATTAACAAATTTGTTAGTAGAACTTGGCCCTGCATTTGTTAAGGCAGGCCAAGCTTTATCAACAAGACCAGATATAATCCCTGGGATTCTTCTTGAAGAATTATCTGAATTGCAAGATCAACTCCCTGGGTTTGATGGCAATAAAGCTATGGAGTTAATAGAAGAAGATTTAGGATACAAAATAAATGAAATTTTCTTAGAAATTGATAGAGAACCAATTTCCGCTGCTTCTTTAGGGCAAGTACATAAAGCTAAATTAAAAAACGAAGAGATCGTTGCTATAAAAGTTCAAAGGCCAGGATTGAGAGAACAAATAACCTTAGATCTCTACATAGTAAGAAATATTGCTTTTTGGCTAAAAAACAATATCGGATTAATAAGAAGTGATCTAGTTGCTTTGATTGATGAATTAGGCAAGAGAGTTTTTGAAGAGATGGATTATCTAAACGAAGCTGCTAATGCAGAAAAATTTAGAGATATGCATAAACACAACAAAATGATTGCTGTACCAAAAATTTATAAAGAAATAACTTCAAGAAGAGTATTAGCAATGGAATGGATAGACGGTACAAAATTAACAAATTTAGAAGACGTAAAAAAATTAGGAATTAATCCTGATGAAATGATTGATATAGGAGTGCAATGCAGTTTAGAACAACTTTTAGAACATGGTTTTTTTCATGCAGACCCACATCCAGGTAATTTATTAGCCTTAGAAGACGGAAGACTATGTTACCTAGATTTTGGAATGATGAGCGAGGTTTCAAGAGAATCAAGGTCAGGATTAATTCAAGCAGTAGTACATTTAGTAAATAAAAACTTCGACAAATTGTCTCAAGATTTCGTAAAGTTAGGATTTTTATCAGAGGAAGTTAATCTAGAACCCATTGTTCCAGCATTCCAAGATGTTTTCATTAACGCTATTGAACAAGGAGTTTCGAAAATGGATTTTAAAAGCGTTACAGACGATATGTCTGGTGTTATGTATAAATTCCCTTTCAGACTACCCCCATATTATGCGCTTATAATTCGGTCATTACTTACATTAGAAGGAATAGCTTTAAGCGTAGATCCAAACTTCAAGATATTAGGCGCGGCTTATCCATATTTTGCAAGAAGATTGATGGAAGATCCTGATCCACAATTAAGGGAAAGCCTTAAAGAAATGCTTTTTGATGATAAAAAATTCAAATGGGACCGTTTAGAAGATTTACTTTCTAACGCTGCAAAGCAAACAAATCTTAATTTAGAGAAACTTTTAGACGAAGTTATAAACCTTCTCTTTTCTCCAAATGGAGGATTTCTTAGAAATGAGATAGTTGAAGGTTTAACAAATCAGATAGATTTACTTAGTCTAAAAATATTGAAAAATTTGAATAACTATCTTCCACAATCAATTAAATTAAATACTATTAACGAAAATAACAACTTGAATAACCTTATAATGTATGTAGAGCCTTTGAGAAACTTTTTAGAGATTTTACAAAAAGTACCAGGTTATTCAATTGATATTTTTCTTAAAAGGGTTCCAAGACTTATAAATGAACCCTATACAAAAGAAATGGGTATAAAAATTGCAAAAAAAGTAACTGAAAAAGGAGTAGTAAGACTTGTTAAGATTGCTGCTGGTGCATATATCTAAATGAAGCTTAGTAGAATTTTAATATTTAAAATATTTTTTATTTTAATAATTTCTCCATTATTTTTAAATGTTCCAAAAGCTAATACTGCTGAAGAAATTAAGATCACATACAGCATATTTTCTAGAACAATTAAAGTGAATTCTTTAAAAACTTTTGCTAAAGAAGGTAAATCCACAAGAAAATTAAAGAGAATTTTAAAAGCAACCGGGTCTCCCGATCAAGAAATTAGAACAGTCTTAAACAAAGATTTTGAAGTCCCTATTACCATTGCAAGCAAATTAGTATATTCTGAAATAGGGAATGTTTTTTTAACAAGACTTTCATCTATTATCCACCCACCTAGAGCAACTGATGAAAGAACAGGCATGCTAGCCCTTAGAGCAAGCGTAATTCAAGGTATTAACATAGGAAATGGAAAAATAAATCTAATAAATTTTTTTGAAGGATATCCAACTAAAACCGTAATTTTAGATGTAAGCGCTTTGAGCAAAGTTATGAATAAAGTAGAATCTATTTCAGAATTATTAACCTTTTTCACCAATTCCCCTTTAGAAAAAATTAAAACAAATTAAACAACCATGGTGTTATTAAATAAAATCAAAAATAAACTTCGATTTAATTATAGAAAAAAAAGATGGCCAGGACTTATAGAAGCTTATAAACAATATCTCCCAGTTACAAAAAAAACCCCTATTATTTCCCTCAATGAAGGAAATACACCACTGATTTTAAGCAAATCAATTAGCAACTTAATTGGAAATGGAACAAAAGTTTTTTTAAAATATGATGGCCTTAATCCAACAGGATCTTTTAAAGATCGTGGTATGACTATGGCAATTAGCAAAGCAAAAGAAGAAGGCCGTGAGGCCGTTATTTGTGCAAGTACTGGAAATACCTCTGCTGCTGCTGCTGCATATGCTTCAAGAGGAGGATTAAAACCTTATGTTTTAATTCCAGAAGGATTTGTTGCACAAGGAAAGCTTGCGCAAGCATTAATGTATGGCGCTGAGATAATATCTATTAATGGAAACTTTGATAAGGCTCTTGAAATTGTTAGAGATTTATCCTCAGAACATCCTATAGAGCTTGTTAATTCTGTTAATCCATATCGAATACAAGGACAAAAAACAGCAGCTTTTGAAATAGTTGATGACTTAGGTTATACTCCTGATTGGCTTTGTATTCCAATGGGCAATGCAGGAAATATAACAGCTTATTGGATGGGATTTAAAGAATATTCGAAAATAAAAAGAAATTTAAAATTACCAATAATGATGGGTTTTCAATCCGAAGGCTCTGCTCCATTAGTAAAAAATATAATAGTTAAAGATCCAGAAACAATTGCAACTGCAATAAGAATCGGGAATCCTGTAAACAGAGAAAAAGCAAAAAAAGTAAGAAAGGAGAGTAAAGGAGATTTTCAGTCGGTTACAGATGAAGAAATAATCGATTCTTATAAAATCCTTGCCAAAGAGGGGGTTTTTTGTGAACCTGCCAGTGCAGCATCAGTTGCTGGACTGATTAAAAATAAAAATAGAATTCAGAAAGAATCTACTATTGTTTGTGTTCTAACCGGAAATGGATTGAAAGATCCTGATTGCGCTATAAAAAATAACGATGCTATTTTTAGAAAAAATATTGAACCTTCATTAAAAAATATAACTAAAATTTTAGGATATTAAAATCCAAAAAAAATAGTGCCTGTGGAAATCAATTAAAAACAAACCTTATTTGTTGAAAAGTTAAGAATAAAAAATTATATTTGTTAAATAAATTTAAAATTTTCGAGAAAAGAAAAAAATATTCAACAAATAAAAAATTTTTTACACATATTAATTTCTTCGTAAACTAAGTAGACAAACTATTTAATTAAAGAATTCCACAGTTCCCACATTAACTACTACTACTAAAGTTTTTATTTTATTATTTATTTTTATATTAGAAAAGAAGTAAAAAATAAATTTATTGAATTTAATTTACGAAAAAAGTATATTGTATTTGTAAAAAGTTCCAAATTCTGATGGAAATTATTTGTAATCAAAATGAATTAAACAATGCTATACAACTAGTAAGCAAAGCAGTTGCTTCAAGGCCAACGCATCCAATTCTTGCAAATATCCTTTTAACAGCTGACGAAGGAACTAATAAAATTAGCGTCACAGGATTTGACTTAAATTTAGGAATTCAAACTTCTTTTGATGGAACTGTTAAAAATAGTGGGGCTATTACTATACCTTCAAAACTTTTATCCGAAATAGTAAACAAGTTACCTAATGAAACTCCTGTTTCTCTAGAACTAGAAGACAATACAGATAGTATCTTAATAAAAAGTGACAGAGGTTCTTTTAACCTAAAAGGGATACCCTCTGATGAATATCCTAATTTACCATTTGTTGATAGTGGTACTTCTTTGAATATTGATCCTAGTTCTTTTTTAAAGGCTTTAAAATCAACTATTTTTGCCAGTAGTAATGATGATTCAAAGCAACTACTCACAGGTGTCAATTTTACCTTCAAACCAAATTATTTAGAGTCTGCTTCTACAGATGGCCATAGATTAGCTGTTGCTTTAATTGGTAATGAGGAACATATTGAAAATGCAGAAAACTTATCTTCAAATGTTGATGATTTATCGGTAACTATTCCAACTAGATCATTAAGAGAAATTGAAAAACTAGTATCTTTGAGAAGCTCAGAAAATTCAATTAAGCTTTTCTATGATAAAGGCCAAGTAGTATTTATATCTTCTAATCAAATAATTACTACAAGAACTTTAGAAGGTACTTATCCTAATTATTCACAATTAATTCCTGATTCTTTTTCTAAAATTCTAAATTTTAATACAAAAAAATTAATTGATTCATTAGAAAGAATTGCTGTTTTAGCTGATCAGCAAAGTAGTGTTGTAAAGATTAAATTAGCTGATACAGATTTAGCTACAATCAGCGCAGATGCTCAAGATATTGGAAATGCAAATGAATCAATACCTGTTTCTTATTCTGGAGAAAATTTTGATATTGCATTTAACGTAAGATATCTGTTAGAAGGTTTAAAAGTTATTACTTCTGAAAATGTAATTTTAAAGTGTAATATTGCAACTACTCCAGCTGTTTTTGTACCAGAAGATAATCTTAATTCTTTTACTTATTTAGTTATGCCTGTGCAGGTTCGTTCTTAATTTGAAATTACCTAAAGAAATTTTATTAAGTGAATTATTAAATTATAGTGTTAAGGGTAATATGGTCCTTAATTATGGAACTGGTGAAAATGTTTGGATGCACCCTCCAGTTCACCGGATTTTAGGATGGTACTCTCGTCCTTCAAATTTTGATTTAAAAAGAAATGTTTGGCGATTAAATCAAATCACTCAAATAATAGATAATGAAATTTATGTCAAAGGTGATCCAGCTATTTCGGATTTAGCAACTTTAAATAGGTTCCCAACTTTAATAGAAGCTAATCTTATAAATACAAATGGATCAAAAATAGGAGTCATTGCAGATTTTTTATTTGAAATGAAAACGGGAAAAATTAAATATTACTTAGTTTCTAGAACTAATCCTAAGATTCCGGGTTCTAGTAGATGGAAATTAACTATTGACAATATCAATGACCAACAACCGGGATTGGTATTTTGTGAAAGTAATTCTTTAGATGATTTATCTTTAATAAAATCAAGTATTAAAAATGAATTTATGCAAAAAGGGAAAAAAATTTTTGATAGATTTGATGATATGAAAAATATTGCATCTAATAGATTAGAGGAATGGCTTGAAGAAGATGAAGATATTAGCCAAGATTTAGATTTTAAACAAAAAAGTTTTTATAATAATGACAGAACATCTAACACTTTTAGTGAAAAAAAAGAAGACGACCCTTGGATATAAATAATGATAAATCAAGAAAATAATGATCTGTATGATCTTAATGAAGCATTAAAAGTTGAAAATTTAACACTTAATGATTACGAAGAAATTTGCAAAAGATTAAAGAGAAAACCTAATAGAACAGAATTAGGAATGTTTGGCGTCATGTGGTCCGAACATTGTTGTTATAGAAATTCAAAGCCTCTACTATCTAAATTTCCCACTAAAGGTAAAAATGTTTTAGTTGGACCTGGAGAAAATGCTGGCGTTATTGATGTTGGAAATAATCAAAAACTTGTTTTTAAAATCGAAAGTCATAATCATCCTTCTGCTATTGAACCTTTTCAAGGAGCAGCAACAGGTGTAGGAGGAATTTTAAGAGATATATTTACAATGGGTGCAAGGCCAATCGCAGTATTGAATTCATTGAGATTTGGCAACCTTGATAAATCATCAAATGTTGATTTATTACGAGGAGTTGTATCTGGTATTGCACATTATGGAAATTGCGTAGGTGTTCCTACTGTTGGAGGTGAAATTGACTTTGATGATAGTTACTCTGGAAATCCTCTAGTGAATGTTATGGCTTTAGGACTTTTAGAGACCGAGGAAATTGTTTGTTCCGGAGCTAAAAATGTAGGATCACCAGTGTTATATGTTGGTAATACAACTGGCAGAGATGGTGTTGGTGGTGCTAGTTTTGCTAGTTCAGAATTAACCACAACGTCATTGGATGATAGACCTGCAGTTCAGGTAGGTGATCCATTTGTTGAGAAAAGTCTTATTGAAGCTTGTTTGGATGCTTTCAAGACAGGGTATGTAATTGCAGCTCAAGATATGGGTGCTGCAGGTTTAACATGCAGTAGCGCAGAAATGGCTGCAAATGGAAATTTGGGAATATCTATTGATTTAGATTTGGTTCCTTCTAGAGAAGATGATATGTCCTCATACCAATATTTATTATCTGAATCGCAAGAAAGAATGTTGTTTGTTGTTAAGGAAGAAAACATTAATGATCTTATCGAGAAATTTAATAAATGGGGATTGTATGCCAGTGTTATTGGTGAAGTGATAAGAACTAATGAGGTAATTATTTCTCATAAAGGTAATATTGTGGCCCAAATACCTACTTCTGCCTTATCTGATGATACTCCTGTAAATTTTCACAATGTGATTAATAACCCACCCGATGATCTTTTAAATAAATGGGAATGGAAAGAAAATGATTTACCAGAAATTCATGAGCAAAAAATATTTTCATTGAAGGAAAATAAGAATTTTTCTTTTTCGGAAATCATCTTAAAACTACTCTCTAATCCATCAATAGCTTCTAAACGATGGATTTATAAACAATATGACTCTCAAGTACAAGCAAACACAGTATTTACACCTGGAAAATCAGATGCAGCTGTAGTAAGACTAAGGGAACAAAATAAAAAAAATAAAAGTAAAGTATTTTCTGGTATCGCTGCTTCAGTCGATTGCAATAGTAGATGGGTTTCACTTGATCCTTTTAGAGGATCTATCGCTGCTGTTGCAGAGTCCGCTAGAAATGTCAGTTGTGTTGGTGCTGAACCAGTAGCAATTACAAATAATTTAAATTTTTCTTCCCCTGAGAGTGAAATAGGATATTGGCAGCTTTCATCTTCATGTAATGGAATTGCTGAAGCCTGTAAAGCTTTAGAAACTCCTGTTACAGGAGGTAATGTATCTTTATATAATGAATCAAAAGGTAAAGATAATCTTATTACTCCTATCAATCCTACTCCTGTTATTGGAATGGTTGGAAAGATAGATAATGTTGAAAAAGCTATAAGTAGTGAATGGAAAAATATTGAAGATCAGATTTGGTTAATTGGTTCTTCCAAATCAGAAATAAAAATTGCAGCTAGTTCTTACCTGGAATATTTTCATGGAGAAATTACAGGTCGGCCTCCAAAAATAGATTTGTTGGATGAAAAGTTTTGCCAGAGTTTTTTAAGAAAGGCTATTTTAAACAGTCTTATAGTTTCTTCGCACGATATAAGCGACGGAGGTTTAGCCATAGCTTTAGCAGAGGCTTGTATTTTGTCCGCAAGAGGTGCAACTATAGAATTAGATAAAGATTTAAATAGAGTTGATAATTTATTATTTGCCGAAGGGGGGTCAAGAATTATTTTCTCAATAAGTAAAATGAAACAAAATGAATGGTTTAATTATTTAAAACAAAATCAAATAAATTTCCCATCAAGTGTTTATGTAAAAAAAATAGGATACGTATCTAGTGATACGCTGAATATAAAAATTAACGAAAAAAATATTTGCAATATTAGGGTTGAGGAATTAACCGAAAAATTTAATAATAGTATTTCAGATTACTTTTAAATATGAAAAACATTTCTCAACTATTAATCATTTTAATACATTAAGTTATGTGCGGAATAGTTGGAATCGTTTCTTCAAATGATGTAAATCAACAAATTTACGATAGTCTTTTGCTTTTGCAGCATAGAGGTCAAGACTCAACAGGCATAGCAACAATGGAAAATACTGTTTTTCACATACATAAGGTTAAAGGTCAGGTTAATACTGCTTATAGAACAAGAGATATGAGGAATTTAATTGGCAAAATTGGATTGGGTCATGTTAGGTATGCAACAAAGGGATCAGCAGAAAGTGTAGAGGAAGCACAGCCTTTTTATGTTAATGCTCCTTATGGAATTGTTTTGATACATAATGGCAATTTGACTAATACCAGAGATTTAGAAAAACAGCTATTTAATGTCGACAAGCGGCATACAAATTCTTCAAGTGATACTGAAATGTTGTTAAATGTATTTGCGACAGAATTACAAGAACAAATTCATAATCAAGCATTAGAACCTGATATTATTTTTAATGCGGTTAAATCTTTACATAAAAGAATTCAGGGATCATATGCTTCAATTGCCTTAATTTCAGGACATGGTTTATTAGCATTTAGAGATCCTTTTGGTATTAGGCCTTTAGTCATAGGGAGAAGACTTTCATTAACCACAAAAAAAGAAGAATGGATGGTTGCAAGCGAATCTTTAGTACTTGAGAATAATGATTATGAAGTGGTGAGAGATGTAGATCCAGGAGAAGCTGTTTTTATAAATCTTGAAGGGGAGTTTTTCTCTGAGCAATGTTCTGAAAATCCAATATTATTTCCCTGTGCTTTTGAATATGTTTACTTAGCTAGGCCAGATTCAATTATGAATGGAATTTCAGTTTATAAAGCTCGTTTAAAGATGGGAGATTATTTAGCAGAAACAATAAAAGAAACAATCAATTCTGGAGATATTGATGTAGTTATGCCTATTCCTGATTCTTCTCGACCCGCGGCAATGCAAGTTGCAAGACAGTTAGGGATAGAATATAGGGAAGGTTTTTTTAAAAATAGATATGTTGGTAGAACATTTATAATGCCAGGTCAGCAAAAACGTAAGAAATCTGTAAGGCAAAAATTAAATGCTATGAGTGCAGAGTTTAAAAATAAAAATGTATTAATTGTTGATGACTCCATAGTAAGAGGTACCACTTCAAAAGAAATTGTCCAGATGGCTAAAGATGCAGGAGCAAATAAAGTTTTTTTTACATCAGCAGCTCCTCCTGTACGTTATCCTCACGTTTATGGAATTAATATGCCTAATAGAGATGAATTAATAGCTCATAATAGAACAATAAGTGAAATCGCCGATAAACTTGAAATTGATAACCTTGTATATCAAAGTGTTGAAAGTTTGCGTAAATCCATAATTGGTGATTCTCCTATTAAAGGTTTAGAGATGAGTTGTTTTACTGGTGATTATGTAACTGGAACAGTAAATCAAGAATACTTAAACTGGGTTGAAAATGAATATAAATCTTAGTCGAGAAAGTTTTCAAGTCTGAAACAATTTTCAAGGTATTCATTATCATCTAACTTTAAAAAATCAATTAAAAAGTTTGATTTGTTTGATTTGAAATTTAATTTATTTAGGTCTAACCTTGCAGATTTATTTTTATTAGTTTCAATATCAAGGTAATGGTTACTTGCCATTATTTTGAGGAAGTAATCATTTTTAAGTTGAGTTTTTTCATTCAAATATCCCAAACTGTATTCATTTGAGCAGTAAATTTCATTACTATTTATGCAAAAGATTTTTCCTTGTTTAGATATTAAAAAAATATTTTCTCCATCATGAAATGTACAACAGGAAACGATTTTTTCAGTTGGTAAAAGTTTTGCAATTATTAATCCTTGGGATTGTTTAGAAGTTGGCGTTAAAAATTTATTTGATAAATTAAATTTAAAAATTCTTCCTATCGAGGTTAATATTATTAAATCTTTGCTTTCATTAGAAATAAAAGAATCAATTGTTTTTAAATTATTTTTTAATTTTGTAATAGTGAAAGATCTATTGCTTTTAATCATATCTTCATCAAATAAAACCTTTTTGAATCTTCCATCTGAATTTAATATGCATAAATAATTTCTAGTTTCTTTATTAATTTTGTGAAAATTTAATATTTCACTAGGATGAATATTTCCAAGAATTTTATTATCTAATTTATAGTCCTTATTAATACTTGATTCCCAATCAATGTTAAATACTTTTCCCGTATTTGTGATTCCAATTAATTTTATATTTTTTTCAATATTACATATAAATTTTTGAATGTTTTTATTATCTATAATTTTATTTACAACCTCAAAGGATTTCTTGTAATTACCTAAAATCATCCTTTTTAAATAAAGTCTATTATCTATGTATAATTTTGTTTTTTTATTTATAAAGTCTTCTAAGATCTGATTATTAAGCGTTTTTAATTCTTCATTTTGATTTACATTTTTAATTATTTTTGTTTTACGTACAACATTATATTTTTTCTTTAATATTAATAATTCTTCTATGAGTAATTTAAGTAATAATTCTCTTTCGTTCAATAATTTTTGAAAATAATTCTTTTTTTCTTCCAAATTTTTTATTTCGTTATCAATTTGATTTTTTTCTAGATTTGTTAATTTTTTTAGTGGCATATCCAAAACTGAATTTGCCTGTTTTTCACTTAAGAAAAAATTTTCTACTAATTTTGATCTAGCATGTACAGAATTTTCTGATTCTTCAATAATAGCGATCACTTTTTTTATGTTTTTTGTAGCTTTAGATAAACCTTCTGATATTTCTAATTTATCAATGGTGTTTTTTAGAAAATAAAAAGTTCTTTTTCTAATTGTTTCTTCTCTAAATTCAAGAAAATAGTTGAGATATTTTTTAAGATTTAATTGTACAGGCTTGCCTTTAATTAAAGCTAAGAATATTGCGCCAAAGTTTGTTTGGAGAGTTGTTTTTTTATATAAATTAGAAATAACAAGTTCAGAATTAGAATCTTTTTTTAGTTCTATTACAATTCTCATTCCATCTCTGTCGCTTTCATCCCTAATATCAGAAATCCCAATAATCTTGCCTGAATTAACAAGTTCTGCGAGTTTTTCAATCCAACTTGCTTTATTAATTTGGTAAGGAAGTTCAGTAATGATTATTGCATTCTTTTTATGTTTCCCTTTGCCTAGATTTACCTCTTCCGTATTTACAACTCCTCTTATCGTTAGAGATCCTTTTCCAGTTTGATAAAGTTCTTCTATTGCGCGACTATAAATTAATTCTCCGCCTGTAGGAAAATCAGGTCCCTTGATAATGTTAGAAAGTTTTTTATCACTAATATCTTTATTTTTAACTAAGGCGATTAAACCATCTACAATTTCGCCTAGATTGTGAGGCGGAATATTTGTTGCCATGCCAACAGCAATACCTGATGAGCCGTTCAACAATAAAAATGGAAGTTGAGCTGGAAGAACATCTGGTTCTTTTTGGGAACCGTCAAAGTTATTCGAAAAGTTTACTGTTTCTGATGCAATTTCTTCAAGAAATCCTTTATGAGCTATGGGAGCTAATCTGGTCTCAGTATATCTCATTGCTGCCGGCGGATCATTATCCACAGATCCAAAATTTCCATGGCCTTCAAGAGTAGGATATTTAGTTGAGAAATTTTGAACTAGCTTTACTAATGCATCGTAAACTGCTTGATCTCCATGAGGATGGTATTTTCCAAGTACATCTCCAACAACTCTTGCACACTTCCTGAATGGTTTATCAGGAGTCAAACCTAATTCGTGCATCGCAAATATTATTCTTCTTTGTACAGGCTTAAGACCATCTCTTGCATCAGGCAACGCACGTCCAACTATGACGCTCATCGCATACTCCAAATAAGAACGTTGCATTTCTTCTTGAAGCGAGATGGAAGTGAAGTTTGTCTTATCCATTAAAGCGCAAAATTGAATAATTATTCATTAACTAAATTAAGACTAATAGGTAAAACAATATTTACCAGTATTGAACATTAAGATGATTCGCTAATTTTGGATTTTGCCAGTTTTACATCTTTTTTTAGTTGTTCATTTTGTAAAAGAATTTCTGTAGAGGCCTGTAATTTTTCTCCCCATAACTGTTCTTTTCTATAATCATAATCAACATATTTGGGATCTTTATCCAAAGCTTTTTTTGCTAGCTGAATTGCTAATTTATTATCTTGGATATTTATACATGAGGCTAGGCCTAGTAATGGTTCAGCATTTTCCTCGATTGAGATTGCACTTTCAAAAAGTTTGATTGCAAAATTCACTTTGTTTTTTTCGAAATAAGCTAAACCTTGATTATTTATTGCTTGCCAGAAATCAGGCTTGATTTTTATAGATTTATCAAATAATTTGATAGCTCCCAAATAATTTTTTTCCATTAGTAAAATATTTCCTAACTGAAAAATAGCTTTGTAGTTATTAGGCTCAATCTTTATTCCTTTTTCTAAAGCATGTTTTGCTTTTGTCTGTTGGGAAATTTTTAAGTAAACATTACTTTTAGCAAAATATATTTCGCTAATATTTGAATTGAGCTGTTCTGCTTTATTTAGAGAACTTAATGCTTTTTTGTATTCTTTGCTAGCTATTTGTGCTTCAGCCAAAATCAACCATAGTTTTTCATCTTTTGCATTTATTTTTACTGCTAATTTGGCTAAGTTAAGACTGTCTTCATATTGACCAAAATAAAGTAGTTGATATGCATTTTTGCCAATATATAAACTTTGCTTTTGTAAATTTTTTATTGTTGGAAAATAATAATAGGGAACTATTGCTCGAACTATTTCTATTTGAAAAAAATTAGAACATATCAAGGAGATCCAGATTGTTTTTTTTAAAAACGACTTCATATTTTAATTTTTTTATTCTTTATATTTGCTTGTATATTTCTTTTCCACATCCATGGTTTAATTCTTTTTAAGGTAGTGCCTTTCAGTTTTTCTTGCCACGTTTTATCATCCCAATTGAGGGACTCAATATTTAGATTGTTAATCCATTCTTTTGGTTTAGTTTCATGATTGTTATTGTATGGCACTGATTTATTCCATGGACATACATCTTGACAAATATCACATCCTGCAACCCATCCACTTAAATTTTTTTCTATTTTCTTTGGAATAGTTTTATCTCTGCTCTCTATTGTGTGATACGCAATACATAGATCGGATTGTATTACAAAGGGTTCTACAATTGCTTCTGTGGGACAATTTTCAATACAAATATCACATTTTCCACAAAGTGATTGATGAGGTTTATCTGGCATTAAATCTTTTGTGAGAATCATAAAACCCAAAGTAAACCAAGAACCATTTTTTTTGCTTATTAAATTACTATTTTTACCTATCCAACCAATCCCTGCTTCCTCTGCCCATGCTTTTTCAAGAAGCGGAGAGGTATCAACGCATATTTTCCATTTGCAATCAGGAATTTCTACGTTGATCCATTTACCAATATTTTTTAATTTTTTGTGAATCACTTTATGATAATCTTCACCTTGTCCAAATTTAGCTACCTTCAGAAAATTGTTGTCATTGTTTTCTGAATTAATGTAAGTAAATCCAACGCTTAAAATACTTTTTGCATCTTCAAAAAGAGAGCTGATATTTTTTCTTTTTTCTGCTTCCATCCATTTCATTTCACCATGGTTGTTATTTGATAACCATCTTTCTAATGCATTGGTTCTTAATTTTATTCGCGAACTACCTGGTATTGAAGCTATTCCAGCAATTGTAAAACCTTCAAAAATAGCCCTTTCTTTTAATTTTTTACTTATTTCTTTCTTGTCTTGAATTGTATTAATCATTTCTTTTTCTTTATAGCATTTCTTTTAAAAGTTATATTTGGAGAACAAACTTATAAATAAAATAGATATATTTAAGAAAAATATATCCTAACTGAGTAAAAACAGTTAAATTATTAGTAAAATTAATATAGTTAAATCGTTATTTTGGTTGAATCTAATCAAAATCAAGAATCCAATTTAGGATCTAGGCTTCAACAAGATCTCAAAAATGATCTTATTGCGGGGCTGTTAGTTGTAATACCCTTAGCAACAACAATCTGGTTGTCATCATTAGTCAGTAAATTTGTTTTAACGCTAGTTACTTCAGTCCCAAAGCAACTAAATCCTTTTATTACCTTAAATCCTTTATTACAAGATTTAATTAATCTCACTTTAGGATTAACTGTTCCTTTATTAGCTATTTTGCTTATAGGCTTGATGGCAAGAAATTTTGTAGGAAGGTGGTTATTAGAATTTGGAGAGGGTACTTTATCAAAAATTCCAGTAGCTGGAGCGGTTTATAAAACTCTTAAACAATTACTAGAAACCTTCTTAAGTAATAAATCTAATAGATTTAGACGAGTTGTTTTAGTTGAATATCCTCGTGAAGGTCTATATAGTGTAGGCTTTGTAACTGGAGACGTAGGACCTTCTCTAAAGCCAGAATTAGAAGAAAAGTTACTTAGCGTTTTTATACCTACAGCACCCAACCCAACGACTGGGTGGTATACATTAGTTCCTGAGTCCTCTGTTAAGGATTTAGATATTTCTGTTGAAGATGCTTTTAGAACAATAATTTCTGCTGGGATAGTTAATCCAGATGAGAAAAATAATACTACAAATCCAACATTTTCAAAATTGTTTTCTCAATTACGAGCTTCCACTAATACTTCTTCTTAATTGATGCACAATAGATCCCTTTCTAGAGAATTGTCTTTAATTTCTCTTGGCCTTATAAAAGATAAAG
Organism: uncultured Prochlorococcus sp.; assembly: GCA_902525585.1. GTDB lineage: Bacteria > Cyanobacteriota > Cyanobacteriia > PCC-6307 > Cyanobiaceae > Prochlorococcus_A. The sequence goes on from CABZHQ010000004.1 coordinate 65,084, forward strand.
GTGATTTTAAATTAAATAAATTTCAGATAGAAGAAATTTTTGAAGCTGCTCTAGATTCTCTAATAAACCATTGCAGAGAAGAATTAGATCTTTGCGAGTCGGAATTAGAAAATGCTTCACAAAAAATATTAGATAGTGAATTGCAAGAAGGTGTTGACTCTTCTTATTCAAATGTTCGAGATGAGTTAAAAAAATCTTTGACAAAAATTGAAAATGTAATGAATACACTCTCTGTAACTTTAGATTTTCCAAAATTAATTGTTTCTAGCGGTCAAATTGATATTAGAGAAGATGTTAATCACAGGATTTGTAATATTATCAATAACCTTAAAAGTATTGATTCTGATATTGATCAAGTAATGGATGGTTGGAGATTAAAAAGATTACCAAGAATTGATAGGGATATTCTTCGTTTAGCTTACGTGGACATCAATTTTTTGAACACACCTGTCTCTGTTGCTTGTGACGAGGCTGTTAATTTAGCTAATAAATATAGCGATTTGAAAGGAAGAAAATTTATTAATGGGGTTTTAAGGAGATTACAAACAATTTCATTGTCATAATTATTTGATATAAATATATAGTATTTTAAAAATTTTAATTACGAACTAGAGATAATAATGACAAATACTGATTCCGATAA